>JAKLLS010000174.1 GCA_022014155.1 Marinobacter sp.
TGGTTGGGGCCGCTGATCACCATTGCTGCGGTTATTGGGGCGACTAATGCTTTCAACATGATTGACGGTATTGATGGCCTGGCCGGTAGCATGAGTCTGGTTACTCTGTTGTCGCTATCCTTTCTTTTTCTGCAGGCTCCCGGGAACCGGTTGGAGTTGGCGTTGGCGTTTTCAATTGCTATTGCTCTCTTGCCGTACCTGGCGGCAAATCTTCGAATGCCGCCTTTCAAGAAGAAGATTTTCATGGGCGATGCCGGCTCAATGTTTATCGGGTTCTCCATTGTCTGGTTGCTGGTGAAAGGCACCCAGCCTGAAACCCAGGCACTGCGGCCGGTGACGGCCCTGTGGATCATCGCCATACCGCTGATGGATATGGTCGCCATTATGGTCCGTCGTGCCCGCAAGGGGCAGTCGGTGATGAAGCCCGACAGGGAACACTTGCACCATATCTTTATGCGCGCGGGGTTTACCGACAGGGAGTCTTTACTGGTCATAACCCTGGTTTCTCTGGTATTCGCGAGCATTGGGTTGGCTGGAGAGCGTTTCCAGGTGCCCGAGTGGCTGATGTTCACTCTTTTTGTAGGCATGTTCGCGGCGTATGACTGGGTGTTAAGTCATGCCTGGCGGTTGTTGGTTTTGTTCCGCAAGAGAAGGCATTTGTAGGATTTCTTGTCGGATTACGCTTTGCTAATCCGACCTACTTACGCTTTGCTAATCTGGCATGATAAAGCTGTGTGCTGGCTATTCTTTTTCTGCTGTAGAAGCCTGAACCATGCCTTGGTCTGGCCTTCCTTCCCTTGTTTGGCAAAACCAATAAAGTAGAATTGCGCCATATTTTTTGACGCAGGACGGAGTTGTGATCCCGAGGCAAGCATGGGGAACGTAAACCCCGCCGTTTTCGTCCTTCGATTTGTCAGTCTCCTTTAGGAATCGCCAATATGATTTGTCCTGTTGTAATGGCCGGTGGTACCGGCTCCCGTCTTTGGCCGCTGTCGCGGCAGCTGAACCCCAAGCAGTTCCTGGCATTGACCGATGAAAACCAGACCATGCTGCAGGCCACGGTGAGTCGCCTGGATGGGATAACGGTGGCAGATCCTGTTTTGATCTGTAATGAAGAGCATCGTTTCCTGGCCGCTGAGCAGATGCGCGCCATCGGGCGTGAACAGTCCCGCATCATTCTGGAGCCGGTGGGCCGGAATACCGCACCCGCTATCGCCCTGGCGGCGATGGTGCTGCAGGAAGCGGGGGATGATCCGTTGATGCTGGTGTTGGCGGCGGATCACCTGATTGAGGATGTGGCGGCGTTTCACCAAAGTATTGAGCAGGCCATCCCCCTGGCGGAAGAGGGGAAGCTGGTCACCTTCGGAATCGTGCCGGTGAAAGCGGAAACCGGTTATGGTTATATCCAGCAGGGCGCTGGGTTCCCGGGTGGCGGGGCTGCCGTTAAGGCGTTTGTGGAAAAGCCGGATGAGCAGACTGCCCGGCAATATCTGGAATCCGGTGATTATTTGTGGAACAGCGGCATGTTCCTGTTCCGGGCGAGCCGTTATCTTGACGAGCTGAAGACGTATCGCCCCGACATCTATGAGGCCTGCAAGGCCGCGTTGGCCGATAGCAGTCAGGATCTCCACTTCAGTCGTGTGAATGCGGAAGCATTCGCCGCCTGCCCGGATGAGTCCATTGACTACGCAGTGATGGAAAACACGGCGGATGCCGCGGTTGTGCCGCTGGAAGCGGGATGGAGCGATATTGGTTCCTGGTCGGCGTTGTGGGAGGTCAGTTCAAAGGATGACAACGGCAACAGCGTTACCGGGGATGTGATTACCGAAGCGACCAGCAATACCCTGGTCAGGGCCGACCACCGGCTGGTGGCCACGCTTGGGGTGGATGACCTGGTGGTGATCGAAACCAAGGACGCAGTCCTGGTGGCCCATAAGGATAAGGTTCAGGATGTGAAAAAAGTGGTTCAGGCCATTAAGTCCGATGGTCGCCATGAGCATATGAATCATCGGGAAGTGTACCGTCCGTGGGGGGTCTACGATTCGGTGGATCACGGCACTCGCTATCAGGTCAAGCGCATTACCGTTAAGCCCGGCGCAAAGCTGTCTGTGCAAATGCACCACCATCGCGCCGAGCACTGGATTGTGGTGAGCGGCACCGCAAAGGTAACCAATGGCGAGAAGAGTTATCTGGTTACGGAAAATCAATCCACTTACATCCCCGTGGGGCAGGTCCATGCGCTGGAAAACCCCGGGGTTATTGATCTTGAGTTGATTGAAGTGCAGTCCGGTTCTTACCTTGGGGAAGATGACATTGTCAGGTTTGAGGATCGGTATGGGCGCTCATGACGTGTATACTGCGCGCACTTGTAAAAGGTTTGGAATGATTTATGCGTAACTTTGATGTGTTCAACGGGGATGCGGATGGCGTTTGCGCGCTGATTCAACTGCGCCTGGCCAATCCCGTTGATAGCACCCTGATTACCGGCGTAAAGCGGGATATCGAGCTGGCGAAGCAGGTGCCTGTTACTGAGCCCGCCCAGGTTAATATCCTGGATGTCAGCCTGGACAAGAACCGGGATGCCGTGGACGCGTTGTTGGCGGCGGGCAGTCGCGTGTTCTATGTGGACCATCACTTCCCCGGGGACTCGTTGCCAGAGCATGATCGTTTTACGGCACTGATTGATACCCAGCCGACCACCTGCACCAGTTTGCTGGTCGATCAGCATCTCGGTGGCCAGTTTCATAACTGGGCCATTGCGGCTGCTTTCGGGGATAACCTGAACGCCGTGGCTGAAGATCTTGCCGGTAAGGCCGGGTTGTCCGCAGAGCAGGCGGATTCCCTGAAAGCCTTGGGTGTCTGCATTAACTACAACGGATATGGCGCCACGGTTGAGGACCTGCACTTCCACCCGGCGGATCTGTACCGGGAGTTTGTGAAGTTTGAGGACCCGCTGGAGCTGATCGCATCCCAGCCGCTGGCGTGGCAGAAGCTTCGGGACGGCTATGAGGCTGATATGGCCAGTGGTCTGGCTGCCCCGGTGCTGGCGGAGAATGCTTCATCCCTGGTTGTACAGCTCCCGGATGAGCCCTGGGCTCGTCGTGTCAGCGGCGTGTTGGGCAATGAATTGGCCAACCGCAATCCGGATAATGCCTGCGCCATTGTCACGGCAAAGGCCGATGGCACGTATTTGGTGAGTATTCGGGCGCCATTGAACAACCGTACCGGTGCGGACGAACTGGCCCGGCAGTTCCCGACCGGTGGTGGTCGCAAGGCGGCAGCCGGTATCAATGAGTTGCCGGCGGAACAGCTGGAAGAATTCCTAAATGTAATTGCCAAGTTCTGGAGCTAACGGAATACCATGACATTAACCCCTCCAAAGAAAACCCACCTCAAACAGCTTGAGGCGGAGTCTATCCAAATCATCCGCGAAGTAGCGGCCGAGTTCGATAACCCGGTCATGCTCTATTCCATCGGCAAGGATTCCGCCGTCATGCTGCATCTGGCCATGAAGGCCTTTGCACCGGGCACGCCGCCGTTCCCGTTGATGCATGTGGACACCACCTGGAAGTTCCGGGAAATGATCGAGTTCCGCGACAAGATGGCGGAAAAGTTGGGCCTTAAACTGATCGTTCATACCAATCAGGAAGGGGTGGAGCAGGGCGTTGGGCCGTTCACCCATGGTAGTGCCAAGCATACCGATGTGATGAAAACCCAGGCGTTGAAGCAGGCCCTGGATAAGTACGGTTTTGATGCTGCCTTTGGCGGTGCCCGCCGGGATGAAGAAAAGTCCCGTGCCAAGGAGCGGGTGTATTCGTTCCGGGACAAGTTCCACCGTTGGGACCCCAAGAACCAGCGCCCGGAATTGTGGAATCTGTATAACGGCAAGGTCAACAAGGGCGAGAGCATCCGTGTTTTCCCGCTGTCCAACTGGACCGAACTGGATATCTGGCAGTACATCTATCTGGAAAATATCGACATTGTACCGCTGTACTTTGCCGCCGAACGCCCGGTGGTGGAACGGGACGGCACGTTGATTATGGTGGATGACGACCGCATGCCGCTGGAGCCGGGTGAAAAGCCGATGATGAAGAGCGTACGTTTCCGTACCCTTGGCTGTTATCCATTGACCGGTGCCGTTGAATCCGAAGCGGCGACCCTGCCCGAAATCATTCAGGAGATGTTGCTTACCACCACATCCGAGCGCCAGGGCCGGGTTATCGATCACGATTCAGCAGCTTCCATGGAACAGAAAAAACGCGAAGGGTATTTCTAATGTCACACGCATCTGAACTGATTGAATCCGATATCCTGGCGTACCTGGATCAACACGAAAACAAGGACCTGCTGCGTTTCCTGACCTGCGGCAGCGTCGATGACGGTAAATCCACCCTGATTGGCCGCTTGCTGTTCGATTCCAAGCTGATCTTCGAAGATCACCTGGCGGCCCTGCACAAAGACAGCGAACGCCAGGGCAATGCCGGCGAAGCGCTGGACCTGGCCTTGCTGGTGGATGGCCTGGCTTCGGAGCGGGAGCAGGGCATCACCATTGATGTGGCTTACCGCTATTTCTCCACGGACAAACGCAAGTTCATCATCGCCGACTGCCCGGGCCACGAGCAGTACACCCGCAACATGGCCACCGGTGCTTCCACCTGTGACCTGGCCGTGGTGATGATCGACGCCCGTAAAGGCGTGCTGACCCAGTCCCGTCGGCACAGCTTTATTGTCAGCCTGCTGGGCCTGAAGCATGTGGTGGTGGCCATCAACAAGATGGACCTGGTGGATTTCTCCGAGGATGTGTTCAACAACATCCGCGAAGAGTACGAAAAGCTTGCCAGCCAGCTGGGCCTGAAAGATGTGTATTACGTGCCCATCTCCGCACTGAACGGCGATAACGTGGTGAACCGCAGCGAACAGACGCCCTGGTACCACGGTGAAACCCTGATGAACATCCTGGAGCAGGTGGAAGTTCTGGAAGACCAGAACGTGACCGATCTGCGCTTCCCGGTGCAGTATGTGAACCGGCCGAACCTGGACTTCCGCGGCTACTGCGGCACACTCGCCAGCGGTGTGGTGCACAAGGGTGACGAAGTGGCGGTGCTGCCTTCCGGAAAATCTTCCCGTGTGAAGGGCATTCATACCTATGACGGTGAGATCGATCGGGCCTGGCCCGGGGACGCTGTCACCCTGACCCTGGAAGACGAGGTGGATATCTCCCGGGGGGATCTGCTGGTGCACGCCAACAGCCGCCCGAAAATGGGGAACCGCTTTGCCGCACACATCGTGTGGATGAATGAAAAGGCCCTGCAGCCGGGGCGTGAGTACGGCATCAAGATTGGCACCAAGGTCACCAGTTGCTTTGTGAACCGGGTGATGGAAGAGGTGGATGTAAACACGTTGGCCCGCAATACGGAAGTAACCGGCGGCCTGGAACTCAACGCCATTGGTCTTTGTGACGTGGAACTGTCCGAGCAGGTCGTGGTGGAGGATTACCAGCGCCATCCGGGCACCGGGAGCTTTATCCTGATCGACCGGATGACCAACGTGACGGTTGCAGCGGGTATGGTAGAGCGCCAGCTGAACGATGCCGGCGGCGCAGTGGCCCGCGATTACACCGACGCCGAGCGCAACCTGAACAAGTTTATCCGCGAGAACTATCCGGAATGGGATTGCAAGGCCGTTTAACCTGTTTGTCGGATTACGAGGCGTTGCCTCTAATCCGACCTACATTGCACCATGGAAGCGATTTGATATGAAATTACTCGTAACCGGCGGCGCCGGCTTCATTGGCTCAGCCGTTGTGCGCCACATCATCGGCAACACCGGTGACAGTGTGGTTAACCTGGACAAGCTGACCTACGCCGGCAACCTCGAAAGCCTGGCAAAGGAAAGCGGCAGCGATCGCTATGCCTTTGAACAGGTGGATATCTGCAACCGCGTCGAACTGGAGCGAGTGTTCGAAGAGCATCAGCCGGATGCGGTGATGCACCTGGCGGCGGAAAGTCATGTGGACCGCTCCATCGACGGGCCTGCTGCGTTTATCGAAACCAACATCGTTGGTACTTACACTCTGCTGGAAGTGGCCCGGCAGTACTGGAATGGTTTGGCTGGCGAGCGGAAGGAAGCCTTCCGTTTTCACCACATCTCCACCGATGAGGTCTATGGCGACCTGGCGGCAGAACCCCCCTCTCCCCAACATGAGACCTCATCCCCCTCTCCCCAGCCTGAGACCTCATCCCCCTCTCCCCTCGCGGGAGAGGGGTTAGGGGAGAGGGGGGGAAGGGAACTCCCTCTCTTCACCGAGCAGACCCCCTACGCTCCAAGCAGTCCCTACAGCGCCAGCAAGGCCAGCTCAGATCACCTGGTGCGGGCCTGGTACCGCA
>JAKLLS010000175.1 GCA_022014155.1 Marinobacter sp.
CACCGGCAACCACTTCCATGGTTTCCGGCACCAGAGGAATCTGGCCCGACAGGTATACAGTATCGCCGGCCTTTACCGCCTGGGAGTAGGTACCGATTGCCTGGGGTGCGTTCTCGGTCTGGATAATCGATTTATTGGTCATGACCTTAGGGTTCCTCTCTTCCAAAACGCCAATCGTCGCCCCTCGGAGCGCGCCCTGTCAACCAGCCGTTGGTCGGCATCCAGGGTTAATGACGCACCCGGTTGATGTGGGTCACGGCGCGAATATTGCGGACTCGCCGCATGACCCTCGCCAAGTGACGACGCCCGTTTACATGCACCACCAGGCTGACAACGCCCAACCGTGCATTCTGCTCTTCCACGTTGATTCGCTCGATGTTGCCGTCAGCCATGGCAACAGCGTTCGCCACCTCGGCAATCACGCCGCGCTGGCGTTCAAGCTCAACCCGCAACTCAACGGAAAACTCGTCAGTAATATCCTTGGCCCATTTCAGATGGGTCAGACGCGCCCGACCTTCGTCGTCCTCGGGCAAGCGGGAGCAGGTATCGGAATGGATCATCATGCCCTTGCCTGAGTCCATAATGCCCACCACCGGATCACCGGGAATCGGCTTGCAGCAGCTGGCAAAACGAACCAGCAGTCCCTCGGTACCGCGAATAGTCACTGGACTACCCTGGGACTGGTCATCGGCCCCTGAATCAGCTGCTTCCTCCTCACCACTGACCAGCTGTCGGGCCACCAGGTAGGCCATACGATTACCCAGGCCAATCTCACTGACCAGGTCATCCATACTGGTGACCTGATTATGTTTGACCACCGCATCGATCTGACTGTCACCGATTTTGGACAAACTGGTACCAAAACCCTTGAGGGATTTCTTCAGCAGTGCCTTGCCCAGCTCCAGGGATTCCGCCCGTTTCTGATTCTTCAGCACGTGGCGGATGCTGCTGCGGGCCTTGCCGGTGACGACAAAGCTCAGCCACGCCGGGTTCGGGCGCGCCCCGGGGGCGGTGATGACTTCCACAGTCTGGCCACTCTGCAACGGCTGGCTCAGTGATCCCAGGTTACGGTTAATGCGGCAGGCGACCGTGGCATTGCCAATATCGGTGTGGATGGCGTAAGCGAAGTCCACCGGTGTCGCGCCGCTGGGTAACTCCATGATCTTGCCCTTGGGCGTGAATACGTAGATTTCATCCGGGAACAGGTCAACCTTGACGTGTTCAATAAATTCCAGGGAATCGTCCGCCCGCTCCCGCATTTCCATCAACCCTTGCACCCAACGATCCACTCGGGACTGATTCACACTGGTCACGCTGGTAGGCTCGTTCTTGTACATCCAGTGGGCAGCAATGCCGTTGTTGGCAATGTGCTCCATTTCCTCGGTGCGGATCTGGATCTCGATATTCACGTGCATGCCGAACAGCGTGGTGTGCAGGGACTGGTAGCCATTGGCCTTGGGCATGGCGATGTAATCCTTGAAGCGCCCCGGCAGTGGCTTGTAAAGGCTGTGTACGGCACCCAGAATGCGGTAGCAGTCGTCCTCGGTATCGGTGATGATGCGGAAGGCGTACACATCCATAATTTCGTGGAACGACTTCTGCTTGAACTTCATCTTGTTGTAGATGCTGTTCAGGTGTTTTTCACGCCCCAGAATGCGGCCCGGCAACCCCCGTTCTTCCAGTTTCTCCTGCAGCTTGCCACGAATCTCGTCGATGATTTCCCGGTGGCTTCCCCTCAGCTTTTCCACCGCCTTGGAAATGTACCGTGAGCGCATCGGATACAGGGACGAAAAGCCCAGATCTTCCAACTCGGTGCATATTGAGTGCATGCCCAGGCGATTGGCAATGGGGGCGTAGATATCGAGGGTTTCAGTGGCAATGCGCAGACGCTTCTCATAGGGCATTGGCCCGAGGGTACGCATATTGTGCAGGCGGTCTGCCAGCTTCACCAGAATCACGCGGATATCCCGGGCCATGGCCAGGGTCATCTTCTGGAAGTTTTCGGCCTGGGCCTCGGCACGGGAGCGGAATTCGATCTGGGTCAGCTTGCTGACGCCGTCCACCAGCTCGGCCACATCCTCGCCAAACTGATCCGAGAGGGCGTCCTTGGGAATACCGGTGTCTTCAATGACGTCGTGAAGCATGGCCGCCATCAGGCTCTGATGGTCCAGCTTCAGGTCAGCAAGGATATGGGCAACAGCAAGGGGATGGGTGATGTAACGGTCGCCACTGCGGCGCATCTGGCCTTCGTGGGCTTGTTCGGCATAATAGTAGGCCCGTCGCACCTGGTTGATGCGATTGGTATCCAGATAGGAGCTGAGCTCTTTCGCCAGCCCTTCAACCGTTGCCTCTGCCGACACCGCGCCTCCCGGTAAAGATAGAAAAGTACAGATTAAAATGTACAGATCGAAAATCAGGGACAAAAAAACCCGAATGCAAGCATCCGGGTCCTTCCACTGTCCTTCCAGTTATGCCTTATAGATACACTATAAAACGGCAGGGACAGATTTCAATGCTTAAGGCAAGTTGCCAGGGATTCCTCCCGGCCCCCGAGACTTACTCGGGATCTTCTTCCGTCAGGAGACTGCGGGTAACCTTGCCTTCGGCAATTTCCCGCAGGGCAATAACCGTAGGCTTGTCATTCTCTTCCGGCACCATCGGCTCGAAGCCCTTGGTGGCAATCTGACGAGCGCGCTTGGTAGCCAGCATAACCAGCTGGAAACGGTTATCAACGTTTTCCAGACAATCTTCAACGGTAACTCGTGCCATAAATTCCCCGACAAAATAAAAATGACTGTTTCAGCAGACCGAATAGTTTACTGCGGTTGGCTCAATTTGTATACAACGGAAACGCGACGTCAGCCCTGTGCCGACAGGTGCGCCAGCAAGTCCTGATGGCGAACTTGTTGGGCCGCCATCCGCAGGCGCTGGCCGCGAACAATCGCCAACAGATCATCAAGCGCCACACCAAAGTCATCGTTCACCACCAGGTAGTCGAATTCGACGGCGTGGCTGCACTCGTCAGCAGCTTCCTGGAGCCTGCGTTCGACTATCTCCGGCGCGTCTGTACCGCGACCGGTTAAACGCTCGCGCAACACTTCCGGGGATGGCGGCACGATGAAAATGCCGACGCACTCAGGAATGAGCCGACGCACCTGCTCAGCACCCTGCCAGTCGATTTCCAGAATCACGTCCCGGCCCTTGGCGAGCGTTTCACGCACCCAGACCTGGGAGGTACCGTAATAGTTACCGAACACATCCGCGTGTTCGAGAAAATCGCCACGACCAATCATGGCCTCGAACGCGTCACGGCTGACGAAGTGGTAGTTCACCCCGTCCTGCTCACCCTCGCGCATCGGACGGGTGGTGTGGGAAACCGACACCCCCAGCTTCTCGTCATTGCGCAGCATTTCCGCCACAAGGCTGGTTTTCCCCGCCCCGGACGGGGCCGAAATCACATAGAGGGTACCTTGCTCAACTGCCTGACTCATGGCGCACAACACTCCGGATCCTGACTGAATTCCGCGACATCCCACCGGTCATAACCCGCTGCCGCAATTAACAAGGGGCGGAATTATACACGATGCGGGAATCCCTTACTCCAGGTTCTGCACCTGCTCCCGCATTTGCTCGATCAGCACCTTCAAATCCACCGCCACACGGGTCACCCGGGCGTCGATACTCTTGCTGCTGAGCGTATTAGCCTCGCGATTCAGTTCCTGCATCAGGAAATCCAGGCGGCGGCCGATGGCGTCATCCGACTGCAGGGTTTCCGATACCTCGGTGATATGAGCCTCCAGGCGGTCCAGCTCCTCGGCCACGTCACTCTTCTGGGCCAGCATCACCATTTCCTGGGCTATCCGCTCCGGATCCAACTCAACTTTCGCCTTCTCGAACCGCTCCTTCAAATTCTTCTCCTGGGCCTTCAGCAACTCCGGCATCAGGCTGCGCACCTCACTGACGAGTACGCCCATGGTCTTGAGACGATCCTCAAACAGCGGCCGCAAACGCTCGCCCTCACGCTCACGAACGGTTACCAGCTCAGCAATCGTTCGCTTGAACAGCTCTCCCGCCGCCTTCTGTGCCGGGCTATAGTCCAACTCCTTGACCGACAGCACACCCGGCCAGCGCAAGATATCCAGGGCGTTGATATGATCAGGGTTATCCAGCATGCGATTGATGTGGTTAGCCGCCTCGTTCACCGCATGAGCCATCTCTTCACAGACCTCAAACTCCTGACTCGCGCTCTCAGCCGTTTGCAGACGCATGGACACATCCACCTTCCCACGCTTGAGCTGCTGGCGTATTTGTTCGCGGAATGCGTTCTCCAACTCACGGAGCGCCTCCGGCAGCCGAAAGGAGGGCTCCAGGTACCGATGGTTCACTGTACGAATTTCACACGTCAGTGTTCCCCATTCTCCCTGGGTATCCTGTCGGGCAAAGGCAGTCATACTTCTGATCATGGCGACTCCGCTTGTCATCAAGTGCAATCGTTCAAGTTTAGCAGGCCAGCGCGCAAAACCGCGAACCCGACCAACGCCGTGACCATCCACGGCAGAGACCGGAA
The DNA here is from genome assembly GCA_022014155.1 of Marinobacter sp. Classification (GTDB taxonomy): domain Bacteria; phylum Pseudomonadota; class Gammaproteobacteria; order Pseudomonadales; family Oleiphilaceae; genus Marinobacter. The sequence continues at coordinate 4,568 of JAKLLS010000175.1, forward strand.
ATTCCCCGTGTTATACTCGGCGGTCTTCCATATATTCAACAACCGGGCATAACGCCCGGACATCCACTACCACTATCAGGAAACACTATGCGACCCAGCGGAAGAACTCCGGAACAACCGAGAGACATCCGAATCACCCGCAACTACACCCGCCACGCAGAAGGCTCCGTACTGATCGAGTTCGGCGATACCAAGGTCATCTGCACCGCGTCTGTCGAGAACAAGGTTCCCCCGTTCCTGCGCGGCGAAGGCAAAGGCTGGATCACCGCCGAATACGGCATGCTGCCCCGCTCCACCGGCAGTCGCATGGGCCGCGAAGCCGCCCGTGGCAAACAGGGCGGCCGCACCGTCGAAATCCAGCGCCTGATCGGTCGCTCCCTGCGTGCAGCGGTTGATTTGAGCGCTCTCGGCGAGCACTCCATCACCATCGACTGCGACGTCATCCAGGCCGACGGCGGCACCCGCACTGCGGCCATCACCGGCGGCTGTGTGGCCCTGGTCGATGCACTGAACCACCTGGTTGCCGAGAAGCGCCTGAAGGAATCACCATTGAAGCAGATGGTAGCCGCCCTGTCCGTTGGCGTTTACAAAGGCACTCCGGTGGTCGACCTGGACTATCCGGAAGACTCCGAAGCTGAAACCGACATGAACGTCATCATGACCGATCAGGGTGGCTTTATCGAGATTCAGGGTACCGCCGAGGGAGCACCGTTTGTTCAGGAAGAGCTGGACAGCATGCTGGTTCTGGCGAAGAAGGGTATTGATCAGCTGTTTGAAATTCAGAAGGCGGCTCTGGAGGGGTAACTTCCGGAACTTGTGAGTGTCGGATTACGGCTGACGCCTAATCCGACCTACGGCTGGCTTGCAAGATTTAACTGCAGAGTCCGGGCGCCGGGCCTGAGACTTCTCCCCAGACTGTTGAAGGCCAGGGACGGCCTGAAACAAGCGCACATGGATGTGCTCATAGCGTGTCTGGGGAGAAGTCTCAGGCCCGACGCTTCCTCCCAAACTGAAAATTAAAAGCCGATTTCGATGTCGTAGTCCATGATCACTGGCGCGTGATCTGAGAACCGGGTGCCGGTGTCTATCCAGCCGTCCTGAATGGTCTTGCGAATGCCCGGCGTCATCAACTGATAGTCCACCCGGATACCCGCATTCTTACGCGAACCTTCGATCTGCTCCGGCCACCAAGTAAACTGATTGCTCTGCTTGTTGATCTCGCGGAACGCATCAATACAGCCCATCTCATCAAACAGACGATCCAGCCACGCCCGCTCATGAGGCATGAAACCAGACACATCCAACTTGTGATATAGAGGACTCGCGTCCGTCACATGGTGGGCCGTCTGCAGGTTGGCGCAGAAAATAAACTGACGACGCTTGCGCAACGTCTTCTGCATGTGCAGACCAAAGGCATCCATGAAATCGTCCTTGTGATCCAGCACGGTCAGATCATCGTCACCGATCAGCTCGTCTTCCCGGCCCAGAGCACAGGGGGCGAGGACACAGGCAACTGACACCTTGTCAAAGTCTGCCTGTATGAAGCGCCCTTCACGGTCCGCCTGCTCATTAGCGAACCCATACATAATGGCTTTCGGGAAATGACGGGTATAGATACCGACACCGCCATCCTCGTTGTTCTCGCCATCAATGAAATAGGCCTCATAACCCTCCGGTATCAGGTTAAAGTCCTCAATTTCATAGGCCCGCATGCGGTGATCCTGGACGCACACAACATCAGCGTCCTGCTCGGCCAGCCACTCGAAGAAACCTTTTTCAACAGCCTGGGCCA
>JAKLLS010000041.1 GCA_022014155.1 Marinobacter sp.
ACTGCACCGGGTCGGTGTCCTGGAATTCGTCGATCAGTGCCACCGGGAACTGACGGCGGATGGTGGCCGCCAGTTGCTCGCCACGGGGGCCGTGCAAGGCATCGTCGAGGCGGGTGAGCAGATCATCGAAGCCCATCTCCGAGCGTTTCTGTTTTTCCGATTCCAGCCGTCGGGCGATCCAGTGGCTGGCGTGCCGGAGGATATCCGATTCGGCACTGGGCAGGTTCTGGCTGAACGCCACCAGTTCGGCAATGGCCTCGAAGGCGGGATGGTGTGGCGCCGGGTCCTCGCCCTTGAGCTTGGTGGGCAGTACGGCCGGTGTCTGGTTCTGGAAGCCGGCCTTGTCCAGCCCCTGGGGATAGAGTTCGTCCGACGCCGTCCAGTCCAGCAGGGTATCCCAGGCAGCAATCATTGGCTTCATGCTGCCGCCGTGGAGCCGTTTGCTCTTGTTGAGCGTGGTCAGCAACTCCACCACGTCGGGTTTCCAGTGGGCCCAGTCATAAGCCTTGAGTTCCCGCGCCCGTTCCTGGCGTTGATTGACGGTCTGTTCGATGGCCTGTTTCACATCGCCGGTAGGTGTGCCCAGGCTGTCCGCATCGGGGATCAGGTTGCGCACCGCCTTGCGAAGGTCATCCGGGGTTTTCCAATGGCTGAGAGCTTCGTCCATCAGTATCGGGGACAAGGGATAGATGAAGGTGCGCCAGTAATCCCGCACCACCTCGTCCAGCAGGTCGCTCTGGTCGGTTTCCAGGGTGAGCTTGAACAGGCTGCCGCTGTCGAAGGCGTGCTCGCTGAGCATGCGGTTACACCAGCCGTGGATGGTGGAGACGGCGGCCTCGTCCATCCACTCGGCGGCCAGCAACAGTTTCTTGCGGCATTCCGGCCAGGTGGCCGGGTCCGGGTAACTGTCATCGCGAAGCTGATGGATCAGCGCGGTTTCCGGTGACGGTGCTGTCGCGTCTGCGGCATCGGAAAACACCTCGGCGGCCTGGGTCAGCCGGGTACGGATGCGGTCCCGCAGCTCCTTGGTGGCGGCGTCGGTAAAGGTCACCACCAGCAGGTTCGGCGGCAGTATGCCCTGTGCCAGCGGACTGTCCTCGGGCTGGTCGTGGCCCAGCACCAAGCGCACATACAGAATGGCGATGGTGAAGGTCTTGCCGGTACCGGCACTGGCTTCAATCAGGGTGCTGCCGTTCAGGGGCAGCGTTAAGGGATCCAGGTTCGGATTGCGGTTGGTCATGTTGTCGCTCATGCCTGACCCTCGATCTGTTCGGAGGCGGACTTGCCCTGTTCCGCTTCCCACAGGGGCACATAGAGTGCGTGCAGCAACGCCTCGAATTCACCACTGGCCATCAGTAAATCCGCACTCTCAAACGCGCCTCTCAGGTAACCGGTGTCCCGCTCCAATGCGGTGGTGTAGGCCTGCTCTGCATCGCTGATGGCCCGTTCGTGATCACCGAGGAATTTCTTGCTCTGATAGAAGCTGTAAATCCAGGCAAAGCCGGCTTCGCAGTGAATGGGCAAGGCCCGGGTGGTGGCCTCCATCCAGCGGGCGATGATGGCATCCAGGTGCGCCTGTGCCTGTTCCCGCTCCATCGGGGCGAACCGGAACTTGCGGCCCTCTTCCTTGCCCAGGATCAGGGTTTCAAACGGTTGCCCGGTGAGCTGCCCGGCGAGGTGAATTACCCAGTCCCGCATCAGGTTGGCGTAGCGTACCTTCTTGCTGTAACCGGAGCCGGTCAACAGACCGGAACTGGCCACCACCAGCCGACACAGCTGGCCTTCGTGGTTGCAGCGCAGGCCATCGATCAGGTCCAGCACCTCGACAGTGCCGGTGGCGTTGCTGACGTGGTAGTCGAAGGGGATGGGTTCGCTGACCGCTTCCGGCCACTCCATCAGTGCAGTTTGATAGCGCTCGAACAGGTCCGGCAGGCGCCCGGACAGCTCGGTGCGCAGCCGGTGCTCGGTGACCCCCATGCCCAGGTCGCCGCGCCGGGCCATGCGATCCAGAGTGGTTTCCAACCGTTCATGCAGTTCTTCTTCCGAGCCGGCCTTCAGCAGGCCCTCCCGGATCAGTTCGTTGTCCAGCCGCCAGCGGTCCAGGCCGTTCAGGTCGAAGTTCTCGTTGTCGGTGTCCTCGTCTTCCACATCCTCAAAGCGCACCTGCAGGCGACGCTGGTAGAAGGTGTCGATGGGCTTTTTCAGGAACGCCGACAGGTCGTTCAGGGTGATGGGCTCTTCCGGGGGCTGATACGGCAGGGCATCCTGGGTCTGCTCTGCCGCTTCATTACCGTGGGCGCTGCGCCATTCCCCTTCGTAGGTAAATAGCGTGCGGGCCTGCAACACTTCGGCCAACGGTTTTGGCGGGCTGTCCTCGCCCTCGCCCATCCCATTGGCTTTGGGGAAGTAATCGCGGCTGAACGGTTGCAGCGGATGCTGCGTGGTCAGGGCATGGGTGACCGGCTGAGATGGCTGGCCGGTGACCTGCCACAGACTGTCCAGATGGTCCCGCAGCTGGCCCACCAGCACCGAGGGTGGCCGCTCGGAATCGTCCTTGATGCTGCGCCCGACCCAGCTGATGTATAACTGTTCCCGTGCCGACAACAGGGCCTCCAGGAACAGGTAACGGTCGTCCTCGCGGCGGGAACGGTCCCCCGGCCGATAATCCTGGGCCATCAGGTCGAAATCCACCGGAGGCCGGGAACGGGGGTAATCGCCATCGTTCATGCCCAACAGGCACACCTTGCGGAAGGGGATGGCACGCATCGGCATCAGGGTGGCGAAGTTCACCTTGCCGGCCAGGAAGCGCTGGTTCAGGCCGCCTTCATCAAGCCCTTCCAGCAGCACATCCTTGACGATGTTCAGGGGCAGGGACTGATGTTCCAGCCCGGCGGCCAGGGCATCTTCCAGCCATTGTTCCAGCTGGCGGCGGAAGCGGTTGAGCAGTAACAGATCACTGCCGGTTACCTTGTGGAAAAAACGCTCCAGCATGTCGGAAAACAGGGCTTCCCAGGCTGTCGCCGTGCGGGATTGCTGTAACGCCTGCCACAGGGTTTCCAGCTGGTGGACGAACTCGCTAAGGCGCCCGGCCAGGCTGGCCTGAAGCCCGCCGATTTCGCCGAAAGGTTCCACCCCGGCCCAGGGTTCATCTTCTCCCATGCTGTACCCCAGCAGCATCGACCTCAGTCCCGACTGCCAGGTGTTACGTTCCAGCTCGGCCGGCAATTCCAGGCTTTCCCGGTGTTTGCCGTGCAGGCCCCAGCGGATGTTGGCGCCTTCCACCCAGTGCCGGGCCAGGGGAATCTCGTCCTCGGCGATGCCGAAGCGATCGCGGATGCCCGGCACTTCCAGCAGGCTGATGATTTCACTCACGCCGAAGCGGCTGCGGGGCAGCGACATCAGGGTTTCCAGGGCAATCAGCACCGGTTCATGGTGACGCTGGCCCTGGTCGGAAATGGTGAAGGGAATATGCCGTTTGAGACCGGCCTGGTAACGACCGAACACGGCCTGGATGTGGGGCGCGTACACGTTGATATCCGGGACCATCACGATGACATCCCGGGGCCGCAGCGCGGGGTCGGCGTTAAAGGCGGCCAGTAACTGATCGTGCAGGATTTCCACTTCCCGCTGGGGGCCGTGGGCATCATGAAATACCAGGGAATGATCCCGGCCCGGATCCAGCTGGCGCTGCTCGGCGCGAATATCCTGCAACGGCGTCAGGTTGTAGATGTCGTTCTGCAACTGGTGCAGCAGGGTGGGTTCCTCGCCGGTACCATGCTCCGAGAAGATGTCGATTTTCTGGTCCGGGGTCTGGAAGCTGCTCCGGTACTCCTCCGGATTATCGAATTCATCCAGCAGGCGGATGTAATCACGCCCCTGCTTACCCCAGGCCGCGAGTAACGGGTTGGCATGCTGGTGCAACTGGTCTGGATCGGCGACGTGGGAAAGCGTCGGGTGGGCGATCCCGCGTTTGCGTTCGGCCTTGAGCAGTTCCCGGTCGCTGATGATATCCGCCCAGTAGAACTGGCTGGGGTTGTGGACACACAGCACCACCTGGCTGAAGCGACTGAGCACGTACAGCGCTTCCAGTGCCTGCCGTGGCAGGGAGGATACGCCAAACACCACAATGCGTTTGGGCAGCCGGGATGGATTGGCTGGCGCACTGATACGCTGGCCTTCGGCCATAAACCGGGTGTGAATCTGCGAGCGGCTGGTGTGGGCCTCGGCACCGACATCTTCCACCACCTTGCGCCACAACAAGGGTTGCCAGCGGGTTTCTTCATCCAGCGGCTTTTCCTCACCCCGGGCGGTGATCACCACATCCCGCCCCTGCTCCCAGGCACTGAGCCAATCGGCGCGGAACACCTGGTACTGGTCAAACAGATCCGCCACTTTTTCAGCCAGCTGGAAATCCCGCAGATCCGGATCGGTGCCGTCCAAGAATCGGGCCAGTGGGGTGAAGGCGTCGTCCTGACCGACCAGCTCCGGCAATAACCGGTATAACCGCCAGACCAGTCGACGCTTGTCGAACGGTGATTGCTCCGGGACCTCGCCATCCGGCATTACCGCCCGGTAGGCCTGCCAGATAAACCGGGCGGGAAACAGGAAGTCCATGCCGGCGGCAATCCCCAGGCCACCGTCGGCGCCCTCTTCCGAACGCTTCTCCGCCAGTGCCAGCTTCAGCCACTGGGCAATGCCGTTACTCTGCACCAGGAAGGTTTCGCTCTCCAGAGGCGGCATGGGGTTCTGCCGGCAGATGTACACTACCGCGCGGCGCAGGTCTTCCAGGTGATTGGCGTGGATGGCGTGAAAGCCGGGTTCGATGGCGGTTGTCTCGGGCATACCTGCTCTTTTGGGGTCCGGGTAAACGTGGCGACTACAGAGTAGCGCAAACCCGGGTGAAATTTCTCGAAAACCCATCCGCCAAGCTGAAAATGGCGTAAGCTTTAATCAGGGTTTCTTTGGGGAGGACACCGAAATGACCACTTCCCTGATCCAGGCTCGTATCGGGCTTCTTTCCTTGTTGTTGATTGCAGCGATGATGAACTTTGTTCCAGCTTCACCCCGAGCAGGGAACGAGGGTTCTGCTATTCGTGAGACCATACTTTTGCAAATAGAGGCGTTCGCCAATGACGACGATGAGGCTGCGTGGCGGGTGGCGTCGGATGGCATCAAGCGCCGGTTTGGTAGTTCGGATGTGTTCCTGGAAATGGTTAAACACGCCTATCCTGCGGTTCACCGTGCCAGTGCCATTGAGTTTGTAAGGCGGGTGCCTCACGGTGATTTCGAGATCCAGGTAGTGCGCCTGAAGGGTCCGGATGGAAAGCTGTGGGATGCTTATTATCGGATGATGCTGGTTGATGATCAGTGGAAGATCGGTGGAGTACAGATGCAGCCGGCGGATCTTGGTATTTGAGACTTGTTCTTGGCCATCGTAGAGTTTGGTGCACTGCAACCAAGCGGGTAGGTTCTGCCAAAATACGCTGTGAATACGTCCCTGTAAGCTCGGCTCCGCCATCCATGGCTCCGCACGATTTTGGCAGAACCTACCCGCTCGGTCGCGTGATAGCTTGTGCAGTCCGCCTCGTTCGATAATTTTTCTGGAGCACCATGACCACCCAACCCAGAGGCCAGCGCCCCCAGACGGCGGACCTTGAAGACCCTCTGTATTACCTGAGGAACATGGACACCGTGGTGTCGTGGGTGGCCGATCACCACTGGGATCTGCTCACCGCTGATGAGAGATCCCGGTTAGATAACTTCTTCGTCTTGTCCACTGCCGCGCGGGGATTGTTAACGCGTATGGTGATGCGGACGGGCGAATTGTTTCGAGTGGACAAGCTGAACTATCCGGAGCTGCCTGGATCCATGGCTGACGCTTTGGCTGAATTGACTGACAGTAAGTGGCTGGAGACGTCCCCGATGCTTGGCATTGAAGACCTGTTTCGGCTGTTTACCCTGGCTGAGCTCCGACCGGTGTTTGCAAACCTACTGATGACTGACCTGGGTCTGCCAAAGAACCTGCCCAAAGCCCGAATGCGTGAAGTATTGACGGAACATTTCCCGGAGCCAAAGCGCTTGCATGAATGGTTAGGCGATGACGCGCCGGCATTGGTGCGACTGCGGGATATGCCTCTGTTTGACCGCACTCGCCTGATGTTCTTCGGCAACCTGCGCCAGAGCTGGACCGATTTTGTGCTGGTGGAACTGGGTTATCAACAATACGAGCAAGTGACCTTCTCTCCCGATTCCCGAGCTTTTCATCAGCGGGCGGATGTGGATTGCTACCTGCAGATGCACCAGTGCCGGCAGTGGCTGGATGAGGGGGCGGCCGCCGTTGAGGTGTGGCCTGAGGTGCCGGGACCTCTGGATAATCCCTGGCTGGCCAGTCGGCGGGACCGGTTGTTGCTGGAGCTGGGCCGGCAGGCGGAACGGCAGGGTGAGCGGGAGCTGGCGCTGGAAGTGCTGGCGGCCAGTAACCATCGGGAGGCGCGGCTGAAGCAGCTTCGGTTGCTGGAACGAATGAAACGCTTCGGCGAGGCCTGGGAGATTGCCCGACACTGGCATACCGGGGATCTGAGTGACGCCGAGGCCCAGGGGATGGCGCGCATTCTCAAGCGGCTGGCAGCGAAAATGGGCGAGGCGCCGCCGATGGTAGAGACTCCGCCGCCGATCCGAGAATTTACCCTGACCTTGCAGAAACCCGAAATCGCCTCGGTGGAGCTGGCGGCTCAGCAGCATCTGGAAACCGACGAAGCCCCGGTGTTCTATGTGGAAAACACCCTGATCAACGGCATGTTTGGCCTGCTGTGTTGGCGGACCATTTTCGCGGCCATTCCCGGCGCCTTTTTCCATCCCTTCCACGTGGGCCCGGCGGACCTGATGCGGGAGGATTTTGTGGAACGACGCCAGCAAGCCTTCGACCAAAGCATTGCACTGTTGCGGGGTGGTGATTACCGGCAGCGCATTCTCGAGACCTGGCATGTGAAGCAGGGCATTACCAATCCGTTCGTGGTCTGGCCGGTGCTGTCGGAAGACCTGTTGACCATGGCCATGGACTGTATTCCGGCGAGTCATCTGGAGCGGTTGTTCGAGCGCCTGCTGCACAACCTGAAGGAGCATCGCAGCGGCTTCCCGGATCTGATCCGGTTTTATCCTGGTGCTGCCGGCCCCGGGCCGCGTTACGAGATGATCGAGGTAAAGGGCCCCGGCGACCGGCTGCAGGATCACCAGCGCCGCTGGCTGGCGTTCTTTGCACGTGAGGGGATGCCTGCCAGTGTCTGTTACGTGAGCTGGCAAACGGATGAGGCAAGTCCATGAAGGTAGCCATCCGCACCCTCTGTGAATTCGCCGCCCGTCGTGGCGATCTGGACTTTCGCTATACTCCGGCGCCCAGTGCTGAGGAAGGGGTTGCCGGTCACCAATCGATACAATCCCGTCGCGGCTACGGTTATAAAAGCGAGTACTTACTGACCGGGGAGTGCCTGGGGTTAAATCTTTCCGGGCGAGCAGATGTCTACAATCCCCACCGTGGCCGGCTGGAGGAAATCAAGACCCACCGGGGCGATTTGTCCCGCATTCGCGAGCACCAACGTGCACTCCATCGCGCCCAGCTCAGGGCCTACGGTGCCCTGCTATGCCGACAGGAAAACCGCACGAAACTGGAACTTGCTCTGATCTATTACGACACTGGCAAGGACAAGGAAACGCCGGTGACGGAAACCGCCACCGCCGATGAGCTCTGGCAGGAGCTCGAAGGCCTGTGCCAGCAGTACAAGGCCTGGGCCGAGCAGGAAGCGCATCACCGGGAACTGCGAAACGCCCTGTTATCCGAATTGACGTTTCCCTTTGCCGAGTTCAGGCCGCGGCAACGCCAGTTGGCGGAAACGGTCTACAGGAATTCGGTGAAGTCCGGCACGTTATTACTGGAAGCCCCCACCGGTCTGGGCAAAACCCTTGGCACCCTGTTTCCGGCCCTGATGGCCATGCCGGCGGCCTGCCAGGACCGGTTGTACTACCTCACCTGTCGCAATACTGCCCGGCAACTGGCCATGGATGCGGTGGAGAAACTCCGTTCTGCCCGGAATGAATTCGAGCCATGGCCGCTACGAACCCTGGAGCTGGTGTCGAAAGACGATGCCTGTGAGTACCCGGACAAGGCCTGCCATGGAGATTCCTGCCCACTGGCGAAAGGCTTTTTCGATCGCCTGCCGGATGCCCGGGCCGAGGCTGCGCAGACTGAAGGCACGCTTGATCAGGCAGCATTGGCGAAGATCGCCGCAGGTCACGGCATTTGCCCCTATTTTCTCGCCCAGGAGATGGCGCGCTGGTGTGATGTGGTGATTGGCGATGTGAACCGGCTGTTTGATCAGTCCGCCCTGCTCCACGGCCTGATTCGCCAGAACAACTGGAAGGCCAGCATACTGGTGGATGAAGCCCACAACCTGGTGGACCGGGGCCGGGGCATGTATTCGGTACGGCTGGAACAGCAACGACTGCTGAAGGTGAAAAAGACCGCCCCCAGGCCGCTGAAATCGGCGATCGATCGCACCGCCCGGGCCTGGCAGAGTCTGATCCGGGATCATCAGATGGACGATGAAACCCCGGTGTTTCTCGACACCCTGTCCTCCCAACTACTCGGGGCTTTGCAGGGGATGGTCTCCAGTCTCACCGATTATCTCGCCGACAATCCGCCGGACCTTGCCCTACAGGAATTGCTGTTTGAAAGCGTGGCCTTCATGAAGCTGGCGGAGTCCTTTGGCGATCATTCCCTGTGCGAATTCCAGCGCACCGGCCGGGGCCGGACCAGTCTCACAATCCAGAACCTGATACCGGCGGATTTCCTGCGGGAGCGGTTCGAGGCGGCGCAGTCGGTCTTGTTGTTCTCTGCCACATTGAGTCCTGGCGTCTATTACCGGGACTTGCTGGGCCTGCCGGAGGACACCCGCTTTACCTCCCTGCCCAGTCCGTTCAGTGCCGATCAGTTACAGGTGCAGTTCACGCCAGGCATCAGCACCCGCCAGACTCATCGGGATGCGTCCCTGCGGCCGATAGCGGATCTCATCGCCCGGCAGTTTCGGGAGCGGCCGGGGCATTACCTGGCATTTTTCAGCAGCTTCAAGTACGCACGGGCGGTCAGTGAGGCGCTTGCCAAAGAGGCGCCGGATGTTCCCCAACGCTCTCAACAACCGGGCATGTCGCCGCAGCAACGAAGTGAATTTCTGGCAGGGTTTCAGAAGTCCGAGGGCAGTGTCGCATTTGCGGTTCTGGGCGGCGTGTTCAGCGAGGGCATCGACCTGCCCGGCGATCAATTAATCGGCGCCTTTGTGGCCACCCTTGGCCTGCCACCCTTTGATGCCTGGCATGAGATCCTCAAGGCCCGTCTTGAGCAACGATTCGCTGCCGGCTACGACTACACCTATCAGATTCCCGGCCTGCAGAAAGTCGCGCAGGCCGCCGGGCGAGTGATCCGCACTCCGGAAGACCGGGGCGTGATCTGGCTGATTGATGACCGGTTTCTGCAACCGGTAGTCACCCGGCTATTGCCTCGCTGGTGGTTCCCTTAAAGCTCCGATTCGGGAAGCCAGCCGGTTGTGTTGGCAATCGAACAGACTCGATGCTCGGGGCAGCGTTAATGTTGAGAGTGCCCGGTCAGCCAACCACCGGGGCATGGCCCTGTCAGGGCCACGCAATGTCTGGTGTTGGCGAGAAGAGGAGCACAATGTATGGAAAGAATAATGGGCGCAGTCCCAATGCTGGCGATCGCGATGCTGTTGGCTTTGTTCGTCGGATGTGCCTCTACCGACACCCGTTCGGGCACCGGGGAGTATATCGACGATACGGTGATCACCACCAAGGTCAAGGCCGCTATTTTCAATGAACCAACGCTGAAGAGTGCCGAAATCAACGTTGAGACATACAAGGGGGTGGTGCAGTTGTCGGGCTTCGTAAACTCGCAGGCCGACATCGATACTGCCGTCAGAGTGACCCGTGGCGTCAAGGGGGTTAAATCGGTCAGTAACGATATGGAGCTGAAATAGCTTATAGCGAGTCAGTCAGGGATTCTGTGGATATCCTCCATTGGGCGTGGCATCAGGTCTGCGGCTTCTTCCGTAACGAGGATTCCAGCTTTTTGGTTGCGGTGATATCCACCAGGGTGAGGACGACCCCGTCAATCACGTTATCCAGCCGCCGGTAGGGCATGATTCTGACCGTAAACCAGCGATCATCCGTCGTTGTTATCTGTTTTTCGCTGACCGCCAGGGTACTCAGGGTTTGCCGGGCATCCTCCTGAAGTTCCGGATACCGGAGACTGGTTGTCAGGTCACTGAGTGGGCGGCCGATGTCGCTCTCGCGCAGGCTGATAATGGTTGAGGCCCGCTCGGTGTAGCGTCGTACATTCAGGTCCTGATCGAGGAACAGAACGGCGATTTCAATACTGTTGAGCACATTCTGCATATCGCTCTGGGCGAGCGCCAGGTCATCCAGCTTGGTTTGCAGCTCGGTATTGATGGTCTGCAGTTCCTCGTTCATGGACTGCATTTCTTCTTTGGATGTTGTCAGCTCCTCATTGGTGGACTGCAACTCCTCGTTGGTTGACTGAAGCTCTTCATTGGATGCCTGCAGTTCTTCCCGGGACACCCTCGCCTGTTCCCTCAGACTTTCGATTTCCTGCTGATACTGCTGAATCTGTGCATCCTGGTCCGGACTAGCGGCCGAGGCCTGTTTGCGGCGTCGCGGGGCGGCCTGAGCCGGCGCATCGCGGAATACTACCATGGTCATGCCCTTCAGAACTTCGGGCTTACGGAAGGCCTGAATGGAGAGATCAACGGCCTGAGTGCCGGAGCCTGTCTGTACCAATATCCCTGTAAACTCCACCGGTTCCGTCTGGGAAGCCGCCTGCTTCAGCGCGGTATACAGTGGTTCCCGCAGCCCTTCACGGGCCATGGCATGAATGTTCCAGTTAGCTTTTCCGGCTGCGGGTTCCAGATAGTTACCGGTACGCCCGCTGATGTACACGATGTCGGCATCGGAATTGAGCACCACGGCGGCCGGAGAATAGGTCTGCAGCAGCACATGATCTGCTGCGGATTGCAGGTTGTCCAAGGCCTCCTGCGGTGGAACCTGGTTGGATGGCACGGGTTTCTCCTTGGGCAGGGTGGAAATCGGCGGAAACGATTTTAACAGGAAGTCCGTGTGGCGGTTGGACAGGTATGGTTTGCTCCGGTACAGACGCATTTTTGGCTTCAACGGTGCGAACAGATGATTCAGCCGGCCAACGGTTTCCGAACTGCCCAGCATGAGTAAACCGTTAGGGCGAAGACTGTAGTGGAACAGGGGTAGTATCCGGCGCTGCAGTGTAAGGTCAAAATAAATCAGTAGGTTACGGCAGGTGATCAGGTCCAGTTTGGTAAACGGTGGATCGAGAATGACATCGTGCCGGGCAAACAACACTTTGCCCCGAATCGATGGTCGTATCTGATAATAGGTGTCGTGTTTGACGAAAAAGCGCGTCAGTCGGGCCTCGGACACAGTGTCTTCAATATTCAGTGGGTATTGCCCTCGCCGCGCCACGGTAATGGCTTCCGGGCTGATGTCGGAGGCAAAGATCTGCAGGTCCGGTTTCTGGCCAGGATCAATGTGTTCCAGCGCCTCGGTGAATGCCATGGCAAGGGAGTAGGCTTCTTCTCCGGTTGAACAGCCCACTACCCAGGCGCGCAGGGTATGCTCCGGCGGCTGGAGGGAAAGCAGCTCTGGCAGCTCCTTATCGATCAGATAGTCCCAGGTTTCGGGGTCGCGGAAAAACTGGGTAACCCCGATCAGTAATTCCCGGAACAGCAGCTCTACTTCCTGTTTGTTTTCGGCCAGGAAGCGGGTGTAATCGGCCAGACCCGAGATACCATGAATGGCCATGCGGCGCTCGATCCGACGGTTCAGGGTAGTGGGCTTGTAGAGGGAAAAATCGTGCCGGGTGTGCTGTCGCAGCAGGCGCAGGACGGGGTCCAGCCGCATCAGCGACATGTGGGCCCGGGGGATATGTTCCGGACTATGGCCCGGCTCGGGAACGCGCCGGACATAGGCCAGTATGCGATCCGGTAGTTCATCGGCCGGTGCCACAATATCAGCACAGCCGGCGGCTATGGCGCTTTGGGGCATGGCATCGAACTGCGCCGACTCAGGAGTCTGCACCACCGACAGCCCGCCAGTGGCCTTGATGGCCTGCAGGCCCAGGGTGCCATCAGAACCCATGCCGGAGAGTACAACGGCAATGGCCCGCTCATTCTGTGCGCTGGCCAGGGATGAGAACAGTACATTGATGGGCAGGCGCAGCCCCCGGGGCTGCGCTGGCTGTTCCAGCTTTACGGTATCATCGACCACTCGCAGCTCCCGGTTCGGGGGGATGACATAGACGGAATCCGCACGAACGGGCATGTTCTGCTCCGCTTCATACACAGGCATTTCGGTATAGCGTTGCAGGAGTTCTGGCAGCATTGCCTTTTGGGTCGGGTCCAGATGCTGCACCACCAGAAACGCCATGCCGGTATCGCACGGCGTATTGCGGAAAAAATCCTCAAGGGAAGCCAGGCCGCCGGCGGAGGCGCCAATACCAACGATACGCATCAGGGCCTGGCGGAGGATGTCGTGGCTTCAGTCAGTATCATCAGAATACTGTCCCCGGAAACGGCAGACCTTGAGTTGATCGTCAGCCTCCTGCGATCCGGAAGCTCAACGGTCACACTTTCAGCGAGCCGTGTGCCCGAGCCTGGTTCCTCGGTATTCCTGAGCAGTGAGTTCACTGTCCTTTCCTGGCCGGGTGCCAGAAGCGCGCGCAGCGGTTTGCCGGTCAGTGGCTGTGCGGATTCGCCGAAAAGTAGGTCTGCGGCCTGATTGCCTTCAATAATGTCACCGTCGTTGGCGACGATCAGATAGGCCGCAGGAGCCTGCGTATAGAGCGATTTGTAGTGAGCCAATTCCTCGGTGATTTCCTGTTCGTTAGCCTGAAGCTGCTCATACAAAAGATCAAGCTCCACCTGATAGGTCTGAAGCTCATGGAGCAACCTGAGGGCGTCGGCAGCGGATTCGGGTTTGCTGGCACGCTGGTAAAGCAGTTGCAGCGCATCCACGCTGAGCGATCCGCCACGGTTGGATGGCGGCACGCCGTGGTCGATCAGGTCCCTGGCGCTGCGGCGCAGCCGGTCATGACTTTCGGCATTCGGCTTTCCGTGGCTGTTGTCCATAGTGCCTCCCAAAAAGGTGCCTCCCAAAACCGGTGTCCCAGTTACGTCAATTGAGTCTACTCCACCTTGAGGCCCCGGAATAGCAAGCGTTAGGTGTTTCAGCACAGGGAACTCCTTTTGTGTGCGTTAGCGAACGGACGGTGTTCGGCCTGAGCCCTAGTGTTAGAGACAGGGAGCGCTGCCGATCCGTTGTGGCTCGGCAATGTCCGGGCTCATAACAGAGGTTCGGGTCGCTCCATGGCTTAAGGAGTCCTGCTATGAATAACTACATGATCCGGCGGGCGGCTGAACGTATCGGTCTTTTCACCACCTTGTTCTTCGCGACAGTGATCCTGGTTGCCTGTGCGTCTGCTCCATTGCCACCGACAGAATCGCTGAATGCGGCCAGAGATGCCATTGCCCAAGCCGAGCAGGCGGAAGCACGGCGCTATGCAGGCGCTGAATTGGAAGAGGCAAACCGGCATCTGGCTGCGGCCGATCAGGCCGTCGAGGAGGAACGGATGACTGAAGCCGATCGCCTGGCGCAACAGGCCCGTGTGACCGCTGAACTGGCGATGGCCAGAACGGAAGCCGCGAAGGCCGCGGCAATCAATCGTGAAATGGGCCGTGGCGCCGAGGCTCTGGATGAAGAAATGCAGCGCCAGGGGGATCAGCAATGACCATCTTATCGTTTTTCAAACCCGTTCCAGGCTTAAAAACCGGTGCCGTGGTAGTGCTTTCCTCGGTGTTGCTGACCGCCTGTGCCATGTCGCCTACGAGTCCTGATGGCTCCGAGGATGTGCGTGCCAAACTGACGGAATTGCAACAGAACCCGGACATGGCGACCCATGCACGCATCGAACTGCGTGATGCAGAAGCGGCCGTGAAGCTCGCGGAACAACCGCTGGATGACGACGAAGCGGCATTGGCGGACTACCGGATTTATATGGCTGACCGGATGGTTGAAATTGCCCGTGCCAAAGGACAGACCAGGCTGCTGGAGGCTGAGCGGGAATTGTTGGGCGAGCAGCGCGATGCAGCCAGGTTGGCAGCACGGACCCTGGAGGCAGACCGGGCGCACGCAGAGGCTGAGAGTGCGCGCAGCTCACAAGCAGACGCCGCCGCCCAGGCTTCCCGTGAAGCTGAGGAGCTGCAACGACAGATCGATACCCTGGAGGCAGAAGCGACCGAGCGCGGGTTGGTACTGACCCTGGGCGATGTACTGTTTGCCACTGGCAGTGCGGAGATTCAGGGCGGCACTAACCAGAACCTCGAGAAACTGGTGAACTTTCTGAACCAGTATCCAGACCGCAATGTGTTGATTGAAGGCCATACCGATAATGTGGGTAGTGCCGCGTTTAATCAGAACCTCTCACGCCAGCGGGCGGAGTCGGTCCGGCGCTTTCTGACGGGCCGGGGCATCGAAAGCCAGAGACTGTCGGTGTACGGATATGGTTTTGAACGCCCCATTGCCAGCAACGACAGCGCAACGGGGCGCCAGCAGAACCGCCGTGTTGAAGTCATCATCGAAAACAGGGAGTAGTAAATGCTTCGATATCGCGATTTCTTCCCGATGGCGGCGGATATCCAGGCCAATTCCGAAAAGGGCAAGGGCATTCCGCTGAGTGATGCCTTGCCGCTGGGCATTCTGGTGACGGATCAGTATGGCAAATGCATCTACAGCAATGCGGCCTACCAGAAACTCTGTGGCTGGACCGACGACGAGCTGATCGGCTCGCACTGGTGCTCGGTAATCCATCCGCTGGACCATGACAGGATCCTCCGGCACTGGAATGCGGCGGTGCTGGGGCATAAGCCGTTTCTCTGTGAAACGCGGTTAAAGCGTGCGAATGGCGAGGTTATATGGGCCCGCCATAACGCGGCGATGCAGACCGATAATGAGCCCGGCGACGGCTATGTGCATACGATTGAGGATATCAGCACCTATAAAGCCCATGAGAGGGCTGGACAAAAGGCTGAGGAACAACTGTTCGAGGAAAGGGAGCGCGCCCAGGTGACCCTCGACTCTATTGGTGACGCGGTGTTGAGCACCGATATTGACGGGCGTGTTTCCTACATGAACGTGGTGGCAGAGACATTGACCGGCTTCAGCCGCTACGAAGCCGTTGGTCGGCCCCTGAGTGACATTTTTCGGGTGGTGGATGCGGGTACCCACAAGCCGAAAGCCGATCCGGCCCGGCGCGCGATCCAGTCGGACAGCATTGTCGCTCTGGAAGCGAACGCCCTGTTGGTGGCCAAGGATGGCGTGGAGCTGGCAATCGAGGATTCCGCGGCCCCGATCCACAACCGCTTTGGCGTGGTTGTCGGAGCGGTCATTGTGTTCCACGATGCCCGCTTTTCCCGGGAAACCACCGCCCGTATGGCGTACCTGGCGCGGCACGATGAACTGACCGGGCTGCACAACCGCAACGCATTCTACGAGCGGTTTGAACAGTCCCTGGCACTGGCGAAGCGGCACGGAAAACAGATGGGCCTGTTGTTTATTGACCTAGATAATTTCAAGGATATCAATGATGTTCTCGGCCATGACAGCGGTGACGTTATCCTGTCGGCACTGGCCGGCAAACTGCAGACCTGTGTAAGGGCGACGGATACGGTGTGCCGGTATGGAGGCGATGAGTTTGTGGTGTTACTGAGCGAGATTGCTCAGCCCGATCACGCTTTTGCCGTCGCCGACAAAATACGCGAAGCCGTTGCTGTCCCAATGGATATCGATGGGCATAACGTGGAGCTTAAGCTCAGTATCGGGGTGAGCGTGTATCCCGACAACGGGGAGACCGCCGACGAACTCCTGAAAAAAGCGGATACCGCCATGTACCAGATCAAGATACTGAATCGGCGGCCCGTGATCGGTAGCCTGATGCAAGACCCGGAGAGTCGACCGGAACCGGGTTAGTACCTGAAGTTGTCGGGGGCCAGGCGATCGGTTTCCCGTTTCACCACGGCGTAGCATTCACAGGAAAGCGCTTCGAGGCGTGGTCGGTCAATGACGGTTATATGACCACGGTGATACTCAATGACCCCTAGTTTCTGCAGTTTGCCAGCGGCTTCGGTGACGCCTTCCCGGCGGACGCCCAACATGTTGGCGATGAGTTCCTGGGTCATTGTCAGCCGGTTGTCCGGAAGGCGATCCAGAGACAACAGTAGCCAGCGACACAGTTGCTGATTGATCGAGTGGTGGCGATTACAGACGGCGGTCTGAGACATCTGGGTGATCAGCGCCTGGGTATAACGCAGCATCAGGACCCTTACGTCGGCATGGTTGTTGAACTCAGCCTTGAGTTCCTTCGAGGGCATCCGGTAAGCGAACCCCCGGCTTTGCACAATGGAGCGGCTGGGGGTGCTGTCTCCTCCCATGAATACCGCAATACCGGTCATGCCTTCGTTACCCACCACCGAGATTTCAGCGGACTCGCCGTTGAGCATCACGTAAAGCAGTGAAATGATGCCGTTGGTCGGGAAATAGACAAACTCGATGGACTGGCCGGATTCGTAAATAACATCACCCAGATTCAGCTCAATCAGTTTGAGCCTTGGGAAAATCCGCTCTTTGGAGCTGTCTGGCAAGGAGGCCAGCAAACGATTCTGCTCGGGGGCGATCGGTGAGACAGCCATGTTCACCTCCGTGGCAAAGTTGTAGTTGATGAAAACTTTTGCACACCATTGACCAAATGACGCTAACACAAAGACATCATTCTGGCTGCAATATTATGCCTTAGCGTTCTCCGCCGTTGTGCCAGGCTATTGGCCGCTTTTTGAGGGTCCGGTTAATGGTGACAGTCTTAATCGCGCTGTCATGTCCGATGGCCGCCATTGCCTGTTCCAGGGTCGCATTGGCAATGGCCTTGTGGTTCTGGGGCAGGGAATTTACCGCAAGGGGCAGGAAGTCCAGCAGGCGGTCATCCCCGAAAGTGGCCAGGCGCAGGTTGTCCGGCAGTCCCCCGGGTTGTTCCAGCAGCATATCCAGCACGCCTTGCAGCAAGGTGTAGGAAGCGGTTACCAGGGCGTCCGGCAGTCCCTGCTCCCGGAGGATCCGCTGCATCATTGCGGCACCGGAGGCGCGGTCGTAATGGGGACCGCTCTCTACGATGGTGGTGACACCGGCGCGACCGGCGGCGGCCAGAAATCCCTCGCGACGCTCCTGTGTCATGGCAATCCCCGGTACTGCATCAAGCCAGGCGATGGTGGTGGTATCACTGTCCAGCACGGACCGGGTCAGGGCCTCCGCCGCCGCCCGGTTGTCACTGACCACGCAACGGATGATCTCCGGCGATTGGGCCCGGTCCACGGCAATCACCGGCAGTCCCTCCTGTTGTAATCCGGGATAGAAGGGATCGTCCTGGGCCAGGGCACTGGCGACGATCAGGGCATCGCAGCGTCGCGCCTTGAGGGCCTGGGCCAAGGCCTTTTCGGTCACCGGGTTATCGTCGGAACCGGCAATCAGCAACTGGTAGCCCTGGGCCCGGGCGCCTTGCTCCAGCAGTTTGGCGAGCCGGGCGTAACTGGTGTTCTCCAGGTCCGGCAGGATGAATCCCAGCGTTCGGCTCGCGCCTCCGCGCAAGGCGGCGGCCTGGGTATCTGGCTGGAAGTTGTGTTTGCGAGCCACCGCCAGAACCTTGTCGATGGTGTCCGGCTTGATCCGCCGTGCCGCTCCCTGGCCATTGATGACATAGCTGGCGGTGGTTCTGGATACACCGGCCAGACGGGCTAGTTCGGCGAGTGTCATGAACGGTTACCCCCTCGGTTTGTTTTCGACATCCAGAGATTGCTTGATTTCTGATCATATCTGTTTCATTATCGATTCTAAGCATGCTGACACGATTCAGCAATGAAAATATGATACCGCCGTATCACAACAACAAAGCGAGGCAACGATCATGCTGACGCTGACCGCCAACGACGTTCGACTTGGTGTAACCGCCACTGACTGGCAGGATGCGCTACAACAGGCCGCCCGGGATCTGGAATCCGCCGGCCGCACCTCCCCGGATTACCTGACCGGCATGATGGCCCGGGAACAGCAATCTTCCACCGTTCTGGGTAATGGCATTGCCATTCCCCACGGTACCCCTGAAAGCCGTGACGCGGTCCTGGATACCGGTATCCGCATTCTGCAGTTCCCGCAAGGCATAAACTGGCACGATGGTGCTCGTGTTCATGTGCTGGTGGCCATTGCCGCCCAGTCCGATGAGCACCTGGATATCCTGCGGCATCTGACCCGTGTGCTGGACAAGCCGGGCCTCGCCGACCAGTTGGCACGGGCGACGGATGCATCCGGACTGGTGGCACTGCTGTCCCGAGCGCCAGTGATGCCGAAATGCGATGGGGACACTCTGTGCCTGGGGGTGGAGGCAAGAACCGCCAATGAGCTGGGGTTAATTGCAGCGGCGCGGCTGCAGAGCCTGCAGTGCGTTGGTACGGACTTTCTCAGCGAGATCGTTGGCCAGCCGCCGGTGGCGCTTGGGCAAGGATTCTGGCTGACCCACCATACCGTCGGTGCCAAACGCCCCACCCTGTCACTGGCGACTCCGAAAAAGCCAACGGCGGAACTCAAAGGGGTGTTCTGTCTCGCCGGTCAGGGCGATGAATGCCATGACCTGCTGGACCGTATCGATAACTTCCTTGCCCGCAATGAGCCCATCGAAGGGTTGGGTGCCGACGCCGTGCTGGCGCGGTTGTCCGGTGAGGCGGCGAATGCAGTCACCGCGAAAGTGACCCTGCTCAATGCCCATGGACTGCATGCCCGGCCGGCGAAACAGCTGGTGCAGGAAGCCCGGCGTCACAATGCTAATGTCCGGGTGCGATTGCTGGACGGCGATGGCAGCGCGGTATCCGCCATCAGCCTGACCCGGGTGATTGGTCTGGGGGCGCGCCGTGGTCAGGTGCTGTTGCTCTCGGCGACGGGCGAGGACGCCGAACAGGCCATTGCGGACCTGTCCCGGGCGATTACCGAAGGGCTGGGAGAAGAAGTTGCCCCGTTGCGGTCCAGTGAACAACAGGCTGCCGAGGAATCTCGGGCAGCACCCGATCCGCTGGTGGACGACCAGCCACTGAAGGCTGTTGCCGCCTCCCCCGGCCTGGCCCTGGCGCCGGCATTCGTCCTGCGTCAGCCCACCCTGGATTACCCCGACACTGCTGACGACAGTGAGCAACAGATCCAGCGGCTGAGTCGGGCCATTGACGACGCCGACGGCCAGTTGCGTACCCTGATTCGTCACGCCGAGGGTGGCGAGGCAGCACCGATCCTGTCGGTGCACGTGGAAATGCTACAGGACGATGACCTTTACCAGGCGGCACTGGAAGCCATCAACGAAGGCGGGTCCGCCGAGGCGGGCTGGTGGAAAGCCATCGATACCGCCGCCAGGGCCCAGGAAGCTCTGGCTGATCGTCTGCTGGCAGAGCGTGCCGCCGATTTGCGGGACGTCGGCCGGCGCGTGCTCGCCAACCTCTGTGGCGTGGCCATGCCGACGCCACCGGAGGCGCCCTACATCCTGGTGGCGGATGATCTCGGGCCTTCCGATGTGGCCCGCCTGGATACCTCCCGGGTTCGGGGTCTGGTCACTGCGCGTGGTGGCGCCACTTCCCACAGCGCTATCCTCGCCCGTGCCCTGGGGTTGCCGGCGGTAGTGGGGGCCGGGGAACAGGTGCTGACCATTGCCGATGGCGCCGACCTGGTGGTGGATGGCGAGCGTGGCTGCCTGGTGCCCAGCCCCGGGGCGGAGCGTTGTGAACGCATCCGTCGCCGGCTGGAACAGCTGGAAACCCTGCAGGCGCAAGCCCATGAACACCGACACCAACCTGCCACCACCCTTGATGGCCATACCCTCGAGGTCTGCGCCAACCTCGGCAATACCGCCCACACGCCGGATGCCGTGGAGCGGGGAGCGGACGGCATCGGTCTGCTGCGGACCGAATTCATCTTCATGGCGCACCCGGAGGCACCGGATCTCGACACTCAGGTGCGGGAATACCGCCACGCCTTCGACGCCCTGAATGGCCTGCCCCTGGTGGCCCGCACCCTGGATGTCGGCGGGGACAAACCGCTGGATTATTGGCCCCTGCCCCAGGAAGACAATCCGTTCCTGGGTATGCGCGGCATCCGCCTGTCGTTGACCCGCCCGGAGATACTTGAAACCCAGGTTCGCGCCCTGTTAACCGCTGCCGGTGACCGCCCCCTGCGCATCATGTTCCCAATGGTCAAGGATCTGGAAGAGTTCCGCGCCGCCCGCGAGATCGTGTCGAAAGTTCAGGCTGAAGTGCCTGCCAGCGATGTCCAGGTGGGGGTGATGATCGAAATCCCCTCCTGTGCCCTGCTGGCACGGACCCTGGCACCGGAAGTCGATTTCTTCTCCATTGGCACCAACGACCTGACCCAGTACACCCTGGCCATCGATCGCGGCCACGGTCAGTTGTCCGCCGAATCCGATGGCCTGCACCCGGCGGTGTTGCGCCTGATCCAGCTGACGGTGGAAGCGGCCCATGCCCATGATCGCTGGGTGGGGGTGTGCGGCGAACTGGCGTCCGATCCCCAGGCGATTCCCGTGCTGGTGGGGCTGGATGTGGATGAGCTGTCGGTGACCAGCCGTCGTGTGCCGCTGGTCAAGGCCTGTATCCGTGGCCTGACCCTGAATGGCGCCCGGCAGCAGGCGGAACTCGCCCTTGGCAAGGCCAGTGCAGCCGAGGTCCGCGATGCCCTGGAGGTGCTGTAATGGCCAGGATTCTGTGCATCACGCTTAATCCCGCCCTGGATCTGACTGCCGACACGTCCACGGTCATTCCCGGCAGTGTGAACCGGGCCGAAAGTACCCGTCTGGATGCCGCTGGCAAGGGCATTAATGTCGCGCGGGTGCTGGCGCAATTGGGCCATTCGGTGACGGTCAGTGGGTTTCTGGGGAAAGACAATGCCGCAGCCTTTGAGCGGCTGTGTGTGGATGAGAATCTGCAGGACGAATTCGTCCGGGTTTCCGGCCAGAACCGAATCAACATCAAGATCACAGAGCAGGATGGCCGGGTGACTGAGCTGAACGGTCCCGGCTTTGAGGTCACCGGAGACGCGTTGACGCAGCTTGAGCGACGACTGGCGTTACTGATCCCCAAAAGTGACGCGGTGGTGATCGGCGGCAGTCTGCCGGGTGATTTTCCCGAATCCGCCCTGGCGGCATTGATTGCAGGGATCAACGATGCGGGTAAACCTGTGTGGCTGGACACCAGTGGTAAGGCATTGAAAGCCGGTGTGACCGCCAGGCCAGAAGCCGTTAAACCCAATATTGATGAACTCGCGGGTTGGGCCGGTCATTCCCTGGACTCCCTGACTGCGGTGGCCGATACCGCAGCCAGGCTGCAGGCATCCGGGATCTCGCAGGTCATCGTCTCCATGGGGCCGGACGGTGTGCTCTGGCTCCGTCCCGGCGAGAGTCTCCGGTCGGTGCCCCCGTCGGTGTCCGTGACCAGCACCGTTGGTGCGGGTGACACCCTGCTGGCGGGCATGGTGCATGGCTCTCTCAGCGGCCATGGGCCGGAGCAGGTATTGGCCTTCGCCACCGCCTTGTCCGCGGAATCCGTCCAACATGTCGGTGTCGGCAACCCCGTCGCACCGACCTTCCAGAAACTGCTTGAACAAACCCGGGTACAGCCCTGGCCTGGTGAGAACAACAATGGGGAGATGCCGTTATGAATGTGATTCTTGTGACTTCCTGCCCCCAGGGTGTGGCCACCAGCTTTCTGGCGGCCCGGGCCCTGGAGCGGGCCGCCAGGCAACGCGGGTGGCATGTGACCACCGATATCCGTGGCCCCGGGGGCAAAGTGTCGTCGGCCCCGGACGAGGCCACCATCCACGATACGGACCTGGTCATCGCTGCCCTTGGCGCACCGGTGGATCTTACCGCCTACGCCGGCAAGTCCCTGTATCAGTTGGCGGTGACCGCCGCCCTGCCGGATCCCACAGCGGTGTTGGACCGCGCGGAACAGGAAGCAACGCCCTGGGATCCGGAAGCGGCGGATGATGTTCCGGAAACCGCTTCACCGGCTTCCACGGGCGGTGGCCGGACTATCGTTGCCGTCACGGCCTGCCCCACCGGCGTCGCCCACACCTTTATGGCGGCCGAGGCCCTGACGGCGGCGGCGCAGGAAGCCGGGCACCATATCCGGGTGGAAACCCAGGGCTCGGTGGGCGCCCAGGATCCCCTGACTGACGAGGAGATCAAGGCAGCGGATGTGGTCATCCTTGCCTGCGATATCGAGGTAGACCCCAGCCGTTTTGCCGGTAAACCGGTGTGGCGTACCTCGACCGGTGCGGCCCTGAAAAAACCGGCGGACACCGTGCGCGCGGCCCTGTCGGATGCTGTTGTCCTGGAGGCGGGTCAGCAGAAGGTGACTGCCAGTGCCGGCAGCGGTGAGAAACGTGGCCCCTACAAACACCTGCTGACCGGGGTGTCGTTCATGCTGCCGATGGTGGTTGCCGGCGGCCTGTTGATTGCTCTGTCCTTTGTGTTCGGTATCGAGGCGTTCCAGGAGGAAGGTACCCTGGCGGCCGCGTTGATGCAGATCGGTGGTGGTACCGCTTTCAAACTGATGATTCCGTTGCTGGCCGGTTACATCGCCTGGTCGATTGCTGACCGTCCGGGGCTGGCGCCGGGCATGATCGGTGGCTTCCTGGCGGGCGAACTCGGTGCCGGCTTCCTCGGCGGTATCGCCGCTGGATTCCTGGCGGGGTACGTGGCCCGCTTTATCAGCCAGAAACTGCCGATGCCGGAGAGCATTGAGTCCCTCAAGCCGATCCTGATCATTCCGTTACTGGCCAGCCTGGTGACCGGTCTGGGCATGATCTACGTGCTGGGCGAGCCCATGGCCGCCATCATGAATGGACTGACCGGTTTCCTGGAGAGCATGGGCACCACCAACGCCATTGTGTTGGGCGGTATCCTGGGTGCGATGATGTGTTTCGATCTGGGTGGTCCGGTCAACAAGGCAGCCTATACCTTCGGGGTGGGGCTGTTATCCGAGGGCAGTGGCGGTTCCGCGCCCATGGCCGCCATTATGGCGGCGGGTATGGTGCCGGCCATCGGTATGGGGGTAGCCTCGTTTGTGGCCCGTCGCAAGTTTGCGGAAGCCGAGCGCCAGGCCGGCCGGGCGTCGTTTGTGCTGGGGCTGTGTTTTATCTCCGAGGGCGCCATTCCCTTCATGGCCAAGGATCCACTGCGGGTGATCCCGGTATGCATGATTGGCGGCGCCATTACCGGTGCCCTGTCGATGCTGTTTACGGTTAAGCTGATGGCGCCCCATGGCGGGTTGTTTGTGCTGGCCATTCCGAATGCGGTCAGTGCAGTCTTGCCATATCTGATCGCCATTGCGGTGGGATCATTGGTGATCGGATTCGGGTATGCCCTGCTGAAAACCGGCAAGGCAGAAGTGGCGGCCACAGCCAGCTGATCAACGACCATTGAGGTTCCAGTAATAGCCCTCATCAGAGGGCTATTGCATTAACCGAAGTGAAAGAATGCCAGTTTGTTGCCATCCGGGTCTTTCACGTAGGCACCGTAGAACTGGTTCGGAATGCGCTGCCCCGGTTCACCGTCGCAGGTGGCACCCAGTTCGATGGCCTTGTGGTAGTGGGCGTCCACTGCCTCCTTTGACCCCGGCTGAATGGCCACCATGTTGCCGTTGCCCGGGTGATTCGGCTCGCCGTTGTACGGTTTACAAACTGCCAGCATGGGCGACCCCATGTTCTTGCCGATGAACGCGATGCGCTCCATATCCAGCAGCACTTTCGCGCCCAGATCTCCGAGAAGATCCGCGTAGAACTGCTTGGCCTTGTTCATATCGCTGACGCCGATGGTGACGTATCCGATCATGTTGTTCTCCTTGGTTAGTTGATCGTTGGAGCTTAGTGGCCCAGATTTGGACGAGGTAATTGTTGGTCATCAGGCGCAGGTCCAGGAGGATACCTGTTCCACCCCGTTAAGCAGAAAGATAATCCAGTCCTGCCACGCCAGAACATTAGCAGACTTATTAAAGATACAGAAACGCGGCGCCTGATTGGG
>JAKLLS010000176.1 GCA_022014155.1 Marinobacter sp.
ATGAGGAATCTTTCGGCGCCACTCCGGCCGACGTCACCGAGGATGTGCTGGAACAGGCGGAAATCGCCGTCAAACAGGCAGAGGAAATCAAGGACGCTGATACCTACACCGTCGATTTCACCGCCTCCGGCATGAGCGTTCAGGTCCTGCCCGGTGAAACCGTCCACGCTGCTGCCAGTCGTCTGGGGCTCAATATTCCCAAGGCTTGCGGGGTCGGCATTTGTGGTACCTGCAAGGTGCTGAAGACGGGTGGCGATGTCGATATCCAGCACAACGGTGGCATAACCGAGGAAGACCTGACGGAGGGTTACATTCTCTCCTGCTGCAGTACCCCGTTGTCCGATCTCAGCATAGACGGCTGATTTGGGCGGCGTTTCACTGAGTTTCCCCTGATCAGGCGCCCTGGCCCCCGGATTCCCGCGGGCCAGGGCGTCCGTGTCGCAATTGAGCTCAAATTAGTACGCAATGCGACGTTTTTAGACTGTTCACCGTTCAGCGCGGGGCATACTATAAGCACCTGACATTTATCAATTATGACGGGAAGGGAAGGCGTTGGCTTTTCCCGACAACAATAAAATCCTGACAGTGGTCGCTCGACCCGGACGTATTTCGGGACCCGCTGATCAACTGGACTTGCAATATATGAGAGAGGGGTAAGTCCATGAAAGAGAACGTCGTTTCTCAGCACCACCTGATTGAAACACAGCCCTATCGGGTTGGTTTTCTGTTGATCGATAACTTTACCCTGGCTGCCTTGGCGTCAACCATAGAGCCATTGCGTATGGCCAACCAGCTCACCAGTACCGAACTTTACACCTGGCAGCTATTGTCCCGTGATGGCGAGACCGTTAAGGCCAGTGACGGTCTGCGGATTTCCCCGGACGGCTCGATTGCCGATAAGAAGGTATTCGATATTGTCATCGTAGTGGGCGGTGTTGATATCACCCGGAGCTATACTTCCAAGGAGGTGTGCTGGCTCCAACAGCAGGCGCAGAAAAAGGTCCTGCTCGGCGCCGTATGCACCGGTGCCTACGTACTGGCCAGCGGAGGCCTGCTCGACGGTTACCATTGCAGCGCTCACTGGGAATGCCTGGCGTCCCTCCAGGAGCGGTTTCCACGGGTTAACTGTACCCACCAACTCTACACCCTGGACCGGGATCGCATGACCTGCACCGGAGGCCATGTGCCAATGGATATGATGCTCAGCATGATCGCCCGCCAGCACGGCAAGGCATTAACCAATGCGATTTGTGACATGTTCGTCTGCGACCGTGTCCGCCCGGACAACGAATTGCAGCGCACCCCTTTACGCCGTCTGCTGACTACAGCCCAGCCCAAGCTGGCTGAAGTCACTGAGTTGATGGAAGCCAACATCGAGGAACCCATTGAGCTCGAGGAACTTGCCAGCTTCGTTGGCATTTCCCGTCGTCAACTGGAGCGGCTCTTTCTGAAGCACTTGAACTGCACCCCTTCGCGCTATTACTTGAAGCTCCGGCTGGACCGGGCCCGTCAGTTGCTGAAACAGACGACTTGTTCCATCATCGAAGTCGCCTCCATGTGCGGTTTTGTATCTGCTCCCCACTTCAGTCGCTGTTATCGCAAGTATATCGGCATCTCTCCCAAGGAGGAGCGAGCCGAGGTATGGTCACTAAAGCAATCGGAGCCGCCAAGTTCCGGTGAAGTCGCCGCCATGCCCACCTCCTCTTATATTGCCCTGCAGCTGGCTCAGGCGGAACCGTCCTGCGGTGCGATTAACTTCATGTCAGCTTCAGCACCGCTTGTTCAAAAGCTTGCCGCCACGGGTTAATTCGGGAAAGCGGATAAAGTAAGGGGCTTCGGCCCCTTTTTTCGTTATGGCTCCGGCCTGGTGCTCTTCCGCCTTATCCCTGACGACCTGCCGATTTTGGTGTTTCCCCTGTCGCATCCAGTGAACTCGGTTGAACGCCCCATGGATACACTCCCTCTATGCTCAACCAATCAACCGTCGGGGTGTCACATGAACGAAACCGAATTGCACCAGGACTCCATCGTCATCGATGGCCTTATCATCGCCAAGTGGGGCCGTGAACTCTTCGAGGACATGCACAAGGGCGGGCTGACCGCCGCCAATTGCACCGTGTCCGTCTGGGAGGATTTTCAGGCCACCGTCGACAATATCGTTCTGGTCAATGAACTGATTGAAGACAACAGCGACCTGGTGATGAAAGTTCGGACCACCGCCGACATCCGCAAGGCCAAGGAACTGGGCAAGACCGGCATCATCATGGGCTTCCAGAATGCCCACGCCTTCGAAGACCAGCTCGGCTACATCCAGATTTTCAAGGACCTGGGCGTCGGCGTCGTCCAGATGTGCTACAACACCCAGAACCTCATCGGCACCGGCTGCTACGAGCGGGATGGCGGCCTGTCCGGCTTCGGCCGCGAAGTCGTCGCCGAAATGAACCGCGTCGGCATCATGTGCGACCTGTCCCACGTCGGCAGCAAGACCTCCGAGGAAGTCATCCTCGAATCCAGGATGCCGGTCTGTTACTCCCACTGCCTGCCCTCCGGCCTGAAGGAGCACCCGCGCAACAAATCCGACGAGGAACTCAGATTCATCGCCGACCATGGTGGCTTTGTCGGAGTGACCATGTTTACGCCCTTCCTCAAGAAGGGCGTTGACGCCACTATCGACGACTACGTTGAAGCCATCGCCTACATCGTCGACATCGTCGGCGAAGACCAGGTGGGCATCGGCACCGACTTCACCCAGGGGCAGGACAAGGCCTTTTTCGACATGCTCACCCACGACAAGGGCTACGCCCGCGAGCTCACCCGCTTCGGCAAGATCGTTAACCCCGAAGGTATTCGCACCGTGGGCGAGTTCCCGAACCTGACTGAAGCCCTCCTGCGCAACGGCTTCTCCGTAGAGCTCACCCGCAAGATCATGGGTGAGAACTGGCTGCGCGTCCTTGGCGAGGTATGGGGAGAATGACCATGACCACACACGCCCCTGAAATGCCCATAGAAGTAGACAGCGAGACCGGCGTCTGGACCACCGATGCGTTGCCCATGCTGTATGTGCCACGGCACTTCTTCATCAATAATCACCAGGCCATCGAAGCGGAGATCGGTCCCGAACGATATGCCGGGATTCTCTACGAGGCCGGTTACAAATCCGCCTGGCACTGGTGTGAAAAAGAAGCGGCCCTGCATGGCTTCACAGGCAGTGAAGTGTTCGACCATTACATGAAACGGCTCTCCCAACGGGGGTGGGGCCTGTTCACCGTCGAACATCTCGACATCGCCAATGGTCAGGCGCGGGTCCGGCTCGACCACTCCGCCTTCGTCTACCACTACGGCAAGGCCGGACGCAAGATCGACTACATGTTCACTGGCTGGTTCGCCGGCGCCATGGACCAGATCGCCAATGACCTCGGCTACGACGTTCGCACCCAGGCGGTCCAGACCCAAAGTGCCGCTGAAGACGGCGTCGATTTTGGCCTGTTTGAAGTTACAAAAAGGGGTTAATCATGTCCCAATTCGAAGCACTCTTTCGACCGTTACAGATCAACCAGCTGACCATCCGCAACCGGGTTGTCAGCACCGCTCACGCCGAGGTCTACGCCACCGAGGGCGGTATGACTACCGACCGCTACGTCAAATACTATGAAGAGAAGGCCAAGGGTGGCTGCGGTCTGTGTATTTGCGGCGGCTCCAGCGTCGTCTCCATCGATAGTCCGCAAAGCTGGTGGAGCTCGGTCAACCTCTCTACGGACCGCATCATTCCCCATTTTCAGAACCTCGCGGACGCCGTGCACAAACACGGCGGCAAGATCATGATCCAGATCTCCCACATGGGGCGTCGCTCCCGCTGGGATGGCGAAAACTGGCCCAACCTGATGTCGCCTTCCGGCATCCGGGAGCCGGTACACCGTGCCACCTGCAAGACCATCGAGGAGGAGGAAATCCGGCGTATCATCGGTGATTTTGCCCAGGCCGCCCGCCGGGCCAAGGAAGGTGGTCTGGATGGCGTCGAGCTTTCCGCGGTGCACCAGCACATGATCGACCAGTTCTGGTCGCCACGGGTCAACAAGCGCACCGACGACTGGGGCGGTAGCTTCGAGAACCGCATGCGTTTCGGCATGGAAGTGCTGAAAGCCGTCCGTGAGGAAGTCGGTCGTGATTTCGCCGTCGGCATTCGCATCTGTGGCGACGAATTCCATCCGGACGGTTTGAATCATGACGACATGAAGCAGATCGCCAAGTATTACAACGACACCGGCCTGCTGGACTTCTTCGGTGTCGTCGGCTCTGGTTGTGATACCCACAACACCCTGGCCAACGTCATTCCCAATATGTCCTATCCGCCGGAGCCGTTCCTGCACCTGGCTGCCGGCATCAAGGAAGTGGTCGACGTGCCCGTCATCCACGCCCAGAACATCAAGGACCCGAACCAGGCCGAGCGCATTCTGGAAGCTGGCTACGTCGACTTCGTTGGCATGACCCGCGCTCACATCGCGGACCCGCACATCATTGCCAAGATCAAGATGAACCAGGTTGACCAGATCCGCCAGTGCGTCGGTGCCAACTACTGCATCGATCGCCAGTACCAGGGCCTGGACGTGCTCTGCATCCAGAATGCCGCCACTTCCCGTGAGCATCTGGGAATGCCACACATCATCGAAAAAACCGACGGCCCTGTCCGCAAGGTGCTGGTCATCGGCGGTGGCCCTGGTGGCATGGAAGCGGCACGTGTCGCGGCCGAACGCGGCCACCAGGTAACGCTGATTGAAAAAGCCGGCGAGCTTGGTGGCCAGATCACCCTGGCGTCCAAGGCGCCGCAACGGGACCAGATCGCAGGCATCACCCGCTGGTACGCTCTGGAACTGGACCGACTCGGAGTTGACCTGCGCCTCAATACCGAAGCCGATGCTTCCGTCGTGCGCGACATCCAGCCCGATGTCTGCATTCTCGCCACCGGCGGTGTGCCCTTCATGGAACAGAACCCGGAATGGGGTTACGAGGACGACCTGGTTGTGTCCTCCTGGGACATCCTCAGCGGCAAGGTCGAACCAGGCGAGAACGTACTGGTGTACGACACCATCTGCGAATTCTCCGGTATGTCCGTGGCCGACTACCTGGCGGCAAAAGGCTCGATGGTTGAATTGGTCACCGACGACATCAAGCCCGGCGTCGGTATCGGCGGCACGACCTTCCCAACATACTACCGCAGCCTGTATGAGCGGCAAGTGATCATGAGTTCCGACATGATGCTGGAAAAAGTGTACGCCGAGGGCGACAAGAAAATCGCGGTGCTGGAGAACGAGTACACCGGGCAGAAAGAGGAGAGGGTGGTCGATCAGGTTGTGATCGAGAACGGTACCCGACCGAACGAAGCCCTGTATTACGAGTTAAAAGAGGGCTCGATCAACAAGGGACAGATTGATGTGGAAACCCTGTTTGCCTGTAACGCCCAGCCGATTTTGAAGGAAGCCGACAAGGGAATGATTTTGTGGCGTTTGGGGGATTGCGTGTCCCAGCGGAACACGCACGCGGCGATCTATGACGCACTGCGTTTGTGCAAGGACCTGTAACCCAAGTTCAATCCGATGAGGTACACCATGCTCCTTGACTGGCTGCTCCCAGCACTCGTGGTTACAGCGCTCGCCTTGCTGGTTATCGGCGCCATCCGCCGAATCCAGCTCTGGCGCGCGGGCCAACCCGAGCCCGTAAAACTGATCGCGGGACTCATGGCCATGCCGCGCCGCTACCTGGTCGACCTGCACCATGTGGTCGAGCGCGACAAAGTCATGTCCAACACCCACGTCGCCACGGCGGGCGGTTTTGTGTTGTCCATGCTGTTGATCATCCCGGTGCATTTGTTCGGACTGGAAAGCCGGTGGCTCAGCATTCCCTTGCTGATCGCCACGGCCATCATGTTCACCGGCGCCATCTTCGTCTATCGGCGCCGGCGCAATCCACCGGCCCGTCTGTCCAGGGGCCCCTGGATGCGGCTGCCGAAAAACCTGCTGATGTTTTCCGCATCGTTTTTCCTGCTCACGTTGCTGACGTCCGGTTTGCTGCCGGAGAATTTCGGGAGTTGGGTGCTCGTGGCCATATTGCTGGTGGGCGTGACCCTGGGCCTGTCGGAACTGTTGTTCGGCATGGGTTGGGGCGGGCCGATGAAGCATGCTTTTGCGGGCGCCTTGCACCTGGCCTTCCATCGTCGGCCGGAACGTTTTGGCGGCG
>JAKLLS010000042.1 GCA_022014155.1 Marinobacter sp.
CAGAATTCCTACTCCATGGGCGAGACAACGGTTGAGACCTGGGGCATTCAGTACTGGCCAGTTAAAGGCATGATGGTATTGGGGTCGTTCCTGCTTCTACTCGCAGGAATCTCCAAGCTGATCAAGGATATCGTTCTGTTCGTCCGTCTTGGTCGGGAGCACACTGCATGAGTACTAACACAGTAACAGCTCCACGCCGCAACCTCGTCGGCAAGCTGAGCACCTGGGTGATGGTTGTCGCCACCGTGGCTCTGGCATTCGTCATCTGTGTCGAGATGATCAACATTCTTTTCTACGACCCGTACAGCGACGAGAAATTCCTCTTCAAGCTGTCGGGAAGCCTTTCTGATGTCAGGATCGGGCCACTGACCTATCTGATGTTCGGCTCTCTGGCGGTGGCGCTGATGATGGGTTTGCCTTTGGCGTTCGTCACAGGTGGCCTCGGGGTGATGTTCGTCTACCTGGTGGGCGACTCGCTGATGCTGAACATCGTGCCGAGCCGGATCTTCCCGATGATGACCAACTCCGATCTGGCCGCGATACCCTTGTTCATTTTCATGGCGTCCATGCTGGAACGCGCGGGCCTGATCGAGGAGATGTTCAGTGTGGTCTACAAGTGGATGGGTGGCCTGAGTGGTGGTCTGGCGACCGCAACCATTCTGGCCTCCACCATTCTTGCTGCGATGGTTGGTGTGATCGGAGCCGCCGTGGTCACCATGGGCATTATTGCCCTGCCGGCAATGCTGAAACGGGGTTATGACCACAAGATTGCGCTTGGTTCGATTATGGCCGGAGGAACCCTGGGCATCCTGATACCCCCATCAATACTCGCAATCCTGTACGCCGTTGTGGCTCAGCAATCTGTCGGTGAGCTGTACCTTGGTTCCGTTCTTCCCGGGCTGTTGTTGTCCGGGCTGTATATCGCCTATGTACTGGTACGCAGCTGGATAAACCCGAAACTG
The DNA here is from genome assembly GCA_022014155.1 of Marinobacter sp. GTDB lineage: Bacteria > Pseudomonadota > Gammaproteobacteria > Pseudomonadales > Oleiphilaceae > Marinobacter. The sequence goes on from JAKLLS010000042.1 coordinate 963, forward strand.
GGGCCTCCAGTACCGGAGGAAGAACGTATTTCATTGTTGGAAAAGCTGGTTCTTCTGAAAAGCCTGATTGCGCCATTGATTCTGGTGGGGCTGGTTCTGGGGCTGCTGTTCGGTGGTATTGCAACACCCGTTGAGGCCGCCGGCATTGGGTCCTTCGGTGCCATCGTCGTCGCGATGATGCATGGCAAGTTCTCCATTGGGGGATTGCGGGAGGCATCAGTGACCACTGCCAAGGCCTCGGCCATGGTGTTGTGGATTATGTTCGGTGCGTCTGTCTTTGTGGGGTTCTATATCCTGCAGGGCGGCCAACAGTTTGTCACCGACGCTATTCTTGGGACAGGACTCTCCGCCTACGGCATTCTGTTCCTGTTGATGGTGCTGCTGGTGCTACTGGGTATGTTCCTGGACTGGGTCGGTATCCTGCTGCTTGCAGTGCCGATTTTTATCCCGATTGTGGAGGCGCTGGAGTTTTCCGGGTTGCTCGGTTTCCCACCGGTGGCGGGGGAGGACGTCGTGCTCTGGTTCGGCGTGCTTTACCTGGTCAATATGCAGATGTCGTTTCTCAGCCCTCCGTTCGGTTACGCCCTGTTCTACATTCGTGGGGTCTGTCCGCCGGAAATCTCCATGGGCACCATCTTCAAGTCCTCTGTGGTGTTCCTGGCCATTCAGGCGTTCGGGCTGTTCATGTGCATCCTTATGCCCGGTATCGTGACCTGGCTGCCGGGACTGGTTTACGGTTAATACATTCAAGGAGTAACTATCATGCTCACAGTCAAAAGATTGGATCTGTCTGATGCCCGAACCCTGATTGCAGGGGCTGCCGAAAAAGCCAGGGAAATTGGCGTACCCATGTGTATCGCAATCGTGGATGAGTCCGGAAACCTGATTGCTTTCGAGCGAATGGATGGCGGCAAGATTACCAGCGTTACCATCGCGCAGGACAAGGCGTTTACTGCGGCTGCAGCAAAGAAAGCCACCCACGACTACAACAAGGTGAACGTGCCGGGCAGTCTGGCGTTCGGTATTCACACCGAAGTGGGTGGCCGCATCAGTTCTGTCGGGGGTGGACTGCCAGTGATTGTCGACGGCGAAGTGGTGGGTGGTATTGGCCTGAGTTCCGGTACGCCACAGCAGGACATGGACTGTGCCCAGGCCGGCATCGACCATTTTGAAACCAAACGCGGTTAATGGCTGTCACAACTGAAGCAATTCATTTCCAGAGACTGATATGACAATCAATCCGAAAGTCAGCAAAGCCGAACTGGCGGAGCAGTTCCGGACGTTTATCGACCCGGACTATGTCATCACTGATGACGAAACCATGAAGCCTTACGAATGCGACGGCATGTCCATGTATTGCGAGATGCCGTTGCTGGTGGTGCTGCCGGAAACGGTGGAACAGGTACAGCGGGTGATGCGTATCTGTAATGATAACGCCGTCCCGGTGGTGGCCCGTGGCGCGGGTACCGGGCTCAGTGCCGGGGCCATGCCTAACAAGGAAGGCGTGGTGCTGTCGCTGGCCAAGTTCAATCGCATCCTCGACATCGACCCGCTGGCGCGCACGGCCAGTCTGCAGCCCGGCGTTCGGAACCTCGCGATCAGCGAGGAAGCGGCCCAGTATGGCCTGTATTATGGCCCGGACCCCTCATCTCAGATCGCCTGCACCATCGGCGGCAATGTGGCGGAAAACTCCGGCGGCGTGCATTGCCTGAAGTACGGCCTGACCGTGCACAATATCCTGAGTGTGGAAATGGTCACCGCCGAGGGTGAATTGGTTACCGTTGGCAGTGATGGCCTCGACAGTTGCGGCATGGATCTTCTCGCGCTGATGACCGGCTCTGAAGGGTTGCTGGGTGTAGTCACGGAAGTGAAGGTTAAGCTGTTGCCCAAGCCAGAAGTTGCCCAGGTGGTGATGGCCGGTTTCGACAGCGTGCAGAAAGGCGGTGACGCCGTTGGTGGCATCATTGCCCACGGCATCATCCCCGGCGGCCTGGAAATGATGGATGGCCACGCCATTATCGCCGCTGATGACTTTGCCCAGGCCGGCTATCCCCGTGATGCCAAAGCCTTGCTGCTGTGCGAAGTGGACGGCACCGAAGAGGAAGTCCATGAGCACATCGCCGAAGCGGAAGAGGTCTTTCGCAAGCTGGGCGCCACCTCAGTACGCACCTCCCAGAGCGAGGAAGAGCGAGAGTTGCTGTGGAAGGGGCGCAAGTCCGCCTTCCCGGCAGTGGGCCGCATCTCCCCGGATTACTACTGCATGGACGGCACCATTCCTCGCCGGGAGATCGCCCGCGTTCTGACCGAGATGGAGAAAATGTCGGAAGAGTTCGGCCTACGGGTGGCCAATGTATTCCACGCCGGAGACGGCAACCTGCATCCGCTGATCCTGTTCGATGCGAACGTGCCCGGTGAGTTTGAGCGCACCGAAGCCTTTGGCAGCAGCATCCTGTCCCTGTGTGTGGAAGTAGGCGGCTGTATTACCGGGGAACACGGTGTGGGTGTGGAAAAAGTCCGCCAGATGGCCGTGCAGTTCAACGATGAAGAGTTGCAGCAGTTCCATGACGTCAAAGCCGCGTTCGACCCGAAAGGCATCCTGAACCCCGGTAAAGGCGTCCCGGCCTTGCGGTTCTGCCAGGAATACCGCTCACTCGAATACAAATTACACAAGCACGATCATACGGAAGCCGCCCATGGCTGATAATCTCCAGACACTACAGGAGCAAGTGCTCCACGCCCGCGATGGCGGGCACAAACTCAATATTGTCGGCGGCGGAACCAAGGCCTTCATGGGCCGAGCCGCTGATCAGGATGCCGGCACTCTCAACGTGGGAGAGCACACCGGAATCGTTGACTACCACCCGGTGGAACTGGTGCTCACCGTGCGTGCCGGCACCACCCTGCAAGAAATTGAAGCAACCCTGGCCGAGGAAGGGCAGGCATTACACTTTGAACCACCGCACTTTGGTGAAGACTCCACCATCGGTGGCACGCTCGCCTGCAACCTGTCAGGTCCGGCACGCCCCTGGGCCGGTTCTGTGCGTGATCAGGTACTCGGTGTACGGCTGATCAACGGCAAGGGGGAGCATCTACGTTTCGGTGGCCAGGTAATGAAAAACGTGGCTGGCTACGACGTATCCCGACTCCAGGCCGGAGCCATGGGCACCCTCGGCGTGCTGACCGAAATCAGCATGAAAGTCATGCCCAAACCCGCCGCTATCCTGACCCTGGTGCAGGAGATGGCCGTGGACGAGGTCATCCACTACATGAACAGCCGCGCGGCTGAACCCAAGCCGATCACCGCCGCCTGCTGGCTCGAAGGCAAAGTCTATCTCCGCCTGTCCGGCGCCAGCTCGGCGGTGGAAGCCACCGCGCAGAAATGGTCCGGCGACGTGATGGAAAACGGCGACCAGTTCTGGCGCCAGATCCAGGATATGGGCCATGAGTTCTTCACCGGTGACGACCCGTTATGGCGCTTCTCCGTCGGCTCGACTGCTGCTAATCCAAAGCTCGACGGCCCCTGGCTGATCGACTGGGCCGGCTCCCAGCGCTGGTACCGCGGCAACGCGGAATTGAAACAGATGGAGGCGCTGGCCAAAGAGGCTGGGGGACAGGTCAGCCTGTTCCGTGGCGGTGATCGCGGGGGGGAAGTGATGCAACACCAGCCGGATGCCCTGAAAGGCATACAGCGGCGATTAAAGAACTCGTTCGATCCCGACGGCATTTTTAACCCGGGCCGGCTCTATAGCTGGTTGTAATCAACTGAAATGTCCGGGAAGCGTCTGAGTGCCGCCTTCCGAAACTGTGCGGAGCCATGGATGGCGGAGCCCAAGCGCACATGGATGTGCTTGTAGCGTGTTTCGGAAGGCGGTGCTCAGACGCTTGTACTCGAATCCAGAAGGCTAGGTAAACCATGCAAACCAATTTAGTTCAACAATTTGCCAATACCGCGGAAGGACAGGAGGCCGAATCCATCCTGCGGGCCTGCGTCCACTGCGGATTCTGCACGGCAACCTGTCCCACCTACCAGGAACTCAATGACGAGCGCGACGGCCCCCGCGGCCGCATCTACCTCATGAAAATGTTCCTCGAAGGCCAGGAAGTCACCGAAAAAACCCGCGAACACCTGGACCGCTGTCTCACCTGCCGCAGCTGCGAAACCACCTGCCCCTCCGGCGTCCAGTACGGTCGCCTGGTGGATATCAGCCGCGGCCTGATCGATCAGGAAATGCCACGCCCACCAAAAGACAAGTGGGTTCGCTGGGCACTGGCACGAGTCCTTCCCAATCGCAAACTGTTCGGTTTGCTGCTGCGCCTCGGCCAACTGTTTCGTCCGGCATTACCGGAAAAACTCCGCACCAAAGTGCCGCCCAGAAAAGAGGCCAGCCCCTGGCCTGCGGCGAGCCATAGCCGCATCGTGCTGGCGCTGGCCGGATGTGTGCAGCCCTCCGCAACACCCAACACCAACGCGGCGGCTGCCCGCGTGCTCGACCGCCTCGGCATCACCATGGTGGAAGCGCCGGAAGCCGGTTGCTGTGGTGCGGTGAACTACCACCTTTCCGAACACGAGAAAGGCCTGGAGCGCATGCGCCAGAACATCGACGCCTGGTGGCCCGCCATTGAAGCCGGTGCCGAAGCCATCATCATGACCGCTTCCGGCTGTGGTGCCATGGTGCAGGACTATGGCCACCTGCTGAAGGACGATCCGGTCTACGCCGCCAAGGCGAAAAAGGTGAGTGAACTGACTATCGACCTGGGCGCGTTCCTGCTCAAGCAGGATCTGGATAAGCTCAAAGTGACCCAGAACCCAGGTAAAGTGGCGTTCCATTGCCCCTGCACCCTGCAACATGCCATGAAGCAGAATGGCGTAGTGGAGCAGGTCTTGACCAAAGCGGGCGTGAACCTGGCCGCGACCAAAGACAAGCACCTGTGCTGTGGATCAGCCGGTACCTACTCCGTGCTCCAGCCGGAGATGAGCCAGAAGCTGCTGGACAACAAGCTCAAGGCGCTGACCGTCGATCATCCGGATCGCATCGTCACCGCCAACATCGGGTGCCAGATGCACCTGGAAACCAAAGCGGATGTTCCAGTTCAGCACTGGATCGAATTACTGGATCAGTAACCTCTGCTATAGTCTCTGGCTCATTTTCGAAACCACAGGGAGTGGAATCATATGCCAGGGAGTTTGGCCGCTTTTCTAGTTGCTTCATTGTTCGCATCATCGGTGTCAGCTGGTGTTTACACCTGGACGGACGCCGATGGTGTGGTGCACTTCAGTGATAAACAACCGCTGAGTCGCGACCACAATACCGTAACGCTTACCGAGCCCTCGGTTGTGCCCATGTCCGAGAACATCGAACAGGGCAGGCGGGTAACCACCATCAATCAACAGGTAAGTCGCAGCCTTGAGCGATCAGGTTCGGACCGACGTTCTACTGGCACCCGAAAGAAAGCGGATGCGCGTCACCAGAAAACGTGTGACGGGTACCGTAAGCGACTGGCCAGAATTCAGCAACAACTCAGGGCAGGTTACAGTAACGACCGGGGCAACCGCCTGCGGCGTCAGCGCAGGGAAATGAGTCAGGCCCTCAGCCGTGAATGCCTGTTGCGGTAATGCTCTTCACTATCGGATTCGGGCAGATTACTGCCCGAATGTCGTGGACACCAGATAGGCGGTGTAACCAAGAAAGCACGCTATTAACAGAATGCCTTCTACTCTGTTGATCCGGCCCGGACCACGGAAGCCATAGCCAAGCACAAACAGCGCCAAGGTAAGTCCCGCCATAACCGGAAGGTCCCGCACCAGTACTTCGCCTGCGACCGGCATTGGCGCAATCATACCGGCAATGCCCACAACCGCGAGGGTGTTGAACAGATTGGAACCGAGAATGTTGCCCAGGGCCAGATCATGCTCACCCTTGCGGGCAGCAATGACAGATGATGCGAGTTCGGGTAATGAGGTTCCAACGGCCACAATGGTCAGTCCGATGATCAGATCGCTTACGCCAAACGCTGTGGCCAGGTCTATCGCCCCCCAAACCAGCATGCGGGAACTGATGATCAGCAGGACCAGCCCGGCCACCAGCCAGAACACCGCCTTGCGAATGGGCATGGCATGCGCTTTCAACTCCGCGCTCACTTCACCGGCGAGAGGGTCATCCGGTTGCTTCATGCCCGACCAGATGCTCCAGGTAAGCAATGCGGCAAAGGTCAGGAGTAAGCCAACGGCATCGAGCCGGCTGAGAGAACCATCCAGAAGCTGCCAAACTGCCAGGAGCGTCACCAGTATTAATATGGGCAGCTCCTTCCGCATCACCTGGGAATGCACCGCAATCGGAGAAATCACCGCGGTAATACCGAGAATCAGGGCAATATTGGTGATATTGGAGCCGTAGGCGTTGCCCAGTGCTAGCCCCGGGTTGCCTTGAGAGGCGGCCAGAGCCGAAACCACCATCTCCGGCGCGGAGGTGCCGAAACCAACCACCACCATCCCGATCAGCAGCGGCGGCATGCCAAAATGCCCGGCGGTGACCGCAGAGCCCTCAACAAACCGATCGGCACTCCAGACCAACAGCGCCAGACCGGCAAAAATGGCAAGTAAGGCAATGAGCACGGCGGTGAACTCCTGAATCAAGGATGGTGTATTTCACGGCAGGCGCGTGGCCAGCGCAATTACACAATCTACCTACATCCGGCCGGTAAATCAGCTGCGTTTGAAACTGGCCAAAGCTGTCCGGCAACCAGGAATTGCGGAAACAGTGCCACCATACCATGGCCTTGAGGCTGGTCAGGTTCAGGTAGAGATACACGCTTCCCAAAAATATTGGCTGAACACTCCAGCTCGCTAAAACAGACTGTTGCGAACCTCTGAATTGTTGCAACAGATTGATTTTTTTTGGGGCATAAATTGATCCAGGAAAATATACAACCATCGTTTGTGGCGCCGGAAGGCACATACGGCATGGTAGGGCTTTCTACTCGGGGTAATGCGCTTGTCTTGAGTGCTCTGATGCTCGGGGCCTGCATCACTTTATATAGTAGCCCCCATTTAATTCGTTCATCTGCGATTTTTCTTAGACCGCTTTCCCTGTATTCCTCTTCGTAACGGATTCGCTCTAAAGCCTGTGCTGGGCATGTGGCTGGAGCCGAGTTTCGGTGACTTCTTTCCTTTACTTCGTTCCCTGCAAAGTCGGTTTCTGGAACTTGAGACAGTGTGTGTCATGCCGTGCAACACACTGAATAATGCTAGCTGTTACTTTTCTGTAAAACACCTATAAAACATATAGTTACATTCTGGCTTGGCGTTTGCATTTCAGTGTTAAGGCAAGCTGGTAGTGACCGCTGTTGTCACTCGAATAGGCTGATACTGGATTATTTCAAACGGGAGATACTAATGACGCCAACCCAGGAACAAGAAATCTGGATGTACCAGCATATGGTCATCAGTCGGTTCTTCGAGGAGTCGATAGAGAAGATTTACATGGAAGGTAAGACCCCCGCTTTCAATATGGCCAAAGGACCAATCCCCGGTGAAATGCATTTGTCCAACGGGCAGGAACCCTGTGCGGTGGGCGTGTGCGCGCATTTGAACAAAGATGACATCGTTGTTTCTACCCATCGTCCCCATCACGTAGCCATTGCCAAGGGCGTGGATCTCATGCGTATGACAGCGGAGATATTCGGCAAGAAGACCGGCCTGAGTGGTGGGCGTGGCGGTCACATGCACATTTTCGATGCCAATGTGAACTTTTCCTGCTCGGGAATTATTGGTGAAAGTGTCGGCGTTGCAGCAGGTGCGGCGCTGTCCCGAAAGATGCAGGGCAAGCCCGGCGTCGCGGTCGCCTACCTGGGTGAAGGTGCCGCAAATCAGGGAGCGTTTCATGAGGCACTCAACCTCGCCTCTGTCTGGAAGTTACCTGTTGTGTTTGTGATTGAAGATAACGCTTGGGGCATCTCGGTATCCAAGCAGGCCAGTACGGCAGTCAAGCATAACTCTGACCGTGCGGCGGCGTATTCAATGCCCGGAATTCATATTTCAGATAACGATCCCATTCAGATTTTCGAGAAGGCGGGAGAGGCAATTAACAGGGCGAGGAACGGTGAGGGGCCGACGCTTATTGAGATCGAGACGTCCCGGCTGGCAGGTCACTTCATGGGTGACGCTGAGGCCTACCGTCCGGCTGGCGAAAAGGAACATCTCGTTGAGATAGACCCCATTCCTGCCTTCAAGAGGCGGCTGCAAAAGCTTTACCAGTGGACGGAGCAACGGGACGAATCTCTGAGGAAGCAGGCACGAGAAACCGTAGAAGCTGCAATAAAGTACGCTCGCGACAGTGACTATCCGGCTCCGGAAGAGGCGTTGGAAAAGGTTTTTGTTTGAGATTCAGGACAAATGACTAGGAGAAGAAACATGACGCAGGTGAAAGCAAAGGAGCGCAAGTTAACCATCGCTCGAGCCATGGCCGAGTCCATAGCCATGGAAATGCGTGAAGACGAAACTGTTTTTCTGATGGGTGAGGATATCGGTGAGCTTGGCGGTGTATTTGGTAATACTCGCGGGCTTTACAAAGAGTTTGGTCCCGATCGGGTGAAGGATACTCCGATCTCTGAAACGGCTTTCATCGGAGCGGCTGTCGGTGCTGCTTCGGATGGTATGAAGCCGGTAGTCGAGCTGATGTTCGTGGATTTCTTCGGTGTCTGTTTCGATGCCATCTACAACATGATGGCAAAGAATACCTACTTTTCCGGCGGTGAAGTCAATGTGCCAATGGTGCTGATGACATCAACCGGCGGTGGGTACAGTGATGGCGGCCAGCATTCCCAGTGCCTTCATGCCACCTTTGCTCACCTGCCGGGTATGAAGGTAGTGGCGCCATCTAATGCCTACGATGCGAAAGGCATGATGACGGCGGCAATTCGTGACCCGAACCCGGTGATATTCATGTTCCATAAGGCGCTTCAGGGGATGGGCTGGTTAGGCACAGAAAAGGAGGCCATCGTCGACGTCCCTGAGCAGACGTTTGAGGTGCCGCTAGGAGTTGCGGCTGTTACCCGAGAAGGGACCGATGTCACGATCGTCGGTATCACTTCGGGCGTACACCACGGTTTGAAGGCAGCGCGGGAGTTGGAGCAAGAAGGTGTCAGTGCCGAAGTGCTGGATTTGCGCTCATTGGTGCCTTTGGACAGGGAAGCGGTGCTCAAGTCAGTGAAGAAGACTGGCCGGCTCATTGTCGTGGATGAGGATTACCACAGCTACGGTATGACGGCAGAGATCATCGCCACTGTTGCTGAAGCAGGCATCCCTATGAAAGCCCCTCCCCAAAGAGTGGCATACCCGGATATACCCATTCCATTTACTCCGCCAATGGAGCAGTGGGCATTGCCCAGTGTGGAGAAGATTATTCAAGCGTTTGAAAAAATGAAGGAGGCCGAAGTATGAGCACTGATGTACTGGTTCCACATGATCTCTGGGAAGAGGATGACGAAGCGGTAATCACCTCATGGCTGGTAAGCGACAGATCCAGCGTGTCGGAGGGCGACATGTTGGCTGAGCTTATGGTAGCGAAAATCCAGTATGAATTGATTTCACCGGCCACCGGTACGTTGTCAATCCTGAAAGAGATCGACGATGTAGTCGCAAAGGGCGACTGCGTGGCTACCATAGCCTAGGCACTTGGAGCTAATCACATGTCAGATAGTGCTGTAACCAGCGTGATCCCATTGAAAGGATTGCGAGGCATGATTGCCAGTAATATGAGGCGGAGCCTTGATGAGGCTGCTCAATTGACTCACCACGCTGAATGCGAGCTGGAGGCCCTGCTCACCTATAAGCAGAGGCTGCAGGAGGAGGGGACGAAAGTATCTGTCGAGGATTTGCTGGCAGATTGTGTTGTCAAGGCTTTGGTCAATCATCCTGGACTGAACGGCCGGATTGAAGGAAACGAAATACGACACTACAGGGATGTCCATTTATGTTTCGCCATTGCTCTGCCGGGGAATAAATTGGTAGCTCCCGCAGTATTCAATGCCAATGAACTCACTCTGATCGAGAGGGCCGGAGCGAGGAAAAGTGTGCTGGAGCGAGCGAAGGAAGATGGCCTGTTGGTGTCGGAGATGACGGGTGGAACTTTTACGCTCAGCAACCTTGGGCGGTCCCGCGTTCGCTTTTTCACTCCAATCATTAACCTGCCGCAATTGGCGATCCTGGGGATTGGTGAGACCTATAGCCGGCCAGTTGAAAACTCAGCTGGGCAGTGGGAGGCGCGCCGTTTTATGGGGCTTTCGCTGACGTTCGATCACCGTGCAGTGGATGGGGGGCCGGCCGCAGAATTTTTGAGCGAATTGTGCGAGGTGATCGAACGTGCTGGCGATTAAACAAACCCATGAAATGGCTCAGGCCAACCTGTGTTGTATATCGCCTATGCCAATTAACGAGGGGCTGGCACTTGAGCAACGGTTACTTGAGCAAGTTACTGCAGGGCACACCCGCTATGGCTATGCAATATGGAGAAGCCATCAAGCCTTGGTTGTACCTCGCAGCGCGACCCACAAACCCGGCTTTGAGCTTGCATCCAGGTATTGTGAGTCACAGGGGTGGCCAGTGGTTGTTCGTAGCACCGGTGGCGAAATGACACCTCAGACCAGTGGTTTCATCAATCTATCGATGGTGCTTCGTTGTAATGGTGCCAAGACTGGGATTCGTGAGAGCTACTCGATGATTTGTCAGCCGCTCATACAGTGGATGGCTGCGATGGGAATTCATGCTTATTGCTCACAGGTTGATGGAGCGTTTTGTGACGGCGACTTCAACCTGGTCGTCAACGGGAAAAAAATCGCAGGGACCGCCCAGCGGCGAAAACGCCTTAGACCTTCCAATCCTGATAACCAAGAGGACACGGCGATTTTGCTCCACGCCGTCATTCTTTGTGACGAGGGATTGGAGCGAATCTGGAAAATTTCCAATGAATTCTATAAAGCCTGCCAGTTGCCGCCATTCATTATTGGCGATCGCCATATTTGTATGTCGGACATAACCAGGCAAAGCGGTGAAGCCTTTATTTCCATGGCCATGAGTGACTTGGATGCAGTTGTAGATCGGCACATCTCCAAGTTCTGATGAATCGGTCAAATCTGAGTTCAGCGGAACTCTTTGATCATATAACCGTAATGACCAGAAGGTACGTGGAGGGATCATGAACAATGACAAGAAAGTGAAACGCCCAAAAAATTCGGGCCATCGAATGAGTCGGAGGGGGTTCCTAGCCGGATCGGGAGCCACATTGGTCGGTGGCGCAGCCATTTTTTCCTGCACAGGCTTGTTTGCTGCGAATAGCAAAGCCGCACAGAAGATTGGCGAGGAGAGCAACAAGACGCTCCTTCGAATGGCTCGGGATGTTTTCCCCCATGATGATCTTGAAGACAAGTATTACCAGCAGGTGATGGCGCCTCTCGCCAAACGAGCCGAGACAGACCCGGAGCTGATGGAGCTTCTCACCGTCGGTGTTGAGGCTCTGAATCAGGAATCCAGGGCAAGATACGGTACAGCGTATCTGCGTGTAGAGACAGAGGAAGAACGAGTGGTCGTTCTGAAAGCCATAGAGTCCTCCGCTTTTTTTCAGAGAATCAAGGGTGATCTCATGATGGGGATTTATAACAACCCTGAAATCTGGGCGAAGTTTGGATATGGCGGTTCGTCTTGGGAACTCGGTGGGTATATCAACCGCGGATATGACGAAATCGATTGGATTTGAGGGGGACGAACAAATGGCTAAATTTGATCTGAACGACGACAGTTTGGTGGTAATTATTGGGTCCGGCGCCGGTGGCGGTACGCTGGCAAACGAGCTGGCACAGAAAGGCATTCGTTCTGTTGTGCTGGAGGCAGGCAAGCGGTTCAAGATGTCGGACATCGAGAATGACGAATGGAAGATGTTTGGGAAGATTTCCTGGCTGGATAAACGCTATGTTGAAGGCCCCGCGCGGTTGGCCAGGGACTTTCCGAATCTACCGGCGTGGATCGTCAAGGGCGTCGGTGGCGCAACCGTGCATTGGGCTGGGGTGGCGATGCGGTTCCAGGAGCATGAATTCAAGATGAAAACTACGAATGGCACCGTCCCCGGGGCCAACGTATTGGACTGGCCCATTTCGTTACAGGAAATGGAGCCCTACTACGAAAAAGCCGAGAACAAAATGGGTGTCTGCGGCACCAAAGCTACAGGCATGCCGTATCATGGCAAAAGCAGCCACTATAAAGTGGTAGCAGAGGGAGCTAAACGGATTGGCGCCCATTGCGAACAGGCGCACTTGGCAATCAATACCCAGCCACGTGATGGGCGTGCAGCATGCCAAGTCACAGGTTTCTGCATGCAGGGATGCCGATTTGGTGCCAAATGGTCGACCATGTACACCGAAATTCCGAAAGCTGAGGCTACCGGAAATGTTGAAGTGCGTCCTGAGTCCATGGTGCTGCGTATTGAACATGACACTAATGGTAAAGTGAACGGCGTTCTCTATGCTGATGGAAACGGCAACCAACATTTTCAGAAAGCTCGAATCGTGGCTGTTGCTGGTAACTCCATTGAGTCCCCACGGATGTTGCTAAACTCTGCGTCAAACCTGTTCCCGAATGGTCTGGCTAACTCCTCAGGGCAGGTTGGCCAGAATTACATGACCCACACAACTGGCGGCGTTTACGCGGAATTTGAAAAGCCGGTCCACATGTACAAAAGCACTGTGGTGCCCGGAATTGTTACAGAGTGGCAGGACAACGACCCAACACGTGGGCATCTGGCCGGTTACGAGTTGGAAATACTGCACTTGGGTCTCCCTTTCATGTCTGCATTTCTTAACCCGGGCAAGAGTGGCTGGGGCAGGGAATTGGCTGATTCTCTGGCGAACTACGACAAAATGGCGGGCTTCTGGATCTGTGGAGAAGATATGCCGGTGGAGTCCAACAACATCACGCTGCACCCGACAGAGAAGGATCAATACGGTTTGCCCGTGCCGGTCGTTTACAAGACCGACCACATTAACGACACCCGGATGCGTAATCACGCCTACGCACGATCAAAGGAACTCTTTGAGTCAGTTGGCGCGATAAAGGTCAACGACCTTCCTCCATATCCTGCCAGCCATAACATGGGTACCAACCGAATGAGTGAGCATGCTCGAGACGGTGTGGTCAACCGATGGGGGCAGACCCATGATATCGATAATCTGTTTGTCTCAGACGGAAGTCAGTTCACGACCAGTGGAACGGAAAATCCGACTCTAACGATCGTTGCTTTGGCTATTCGGCAAGCAGACTATATTGAGGATCAGATGAAGAAAATGAATATATAAATATTTTTTATTGATTGGTTAAATATTTAAAGCCCCGCAAATTAGCGGGGTTTTTTGTTTTATATAAATAAGTCTATGGAGGTATACAGTCTGTATCGTTCAGTTGGAACAGTCTGTATCAAGAAATGTAAAGAAGCCGCCGCTGAATAAAGTTTGTTTTAATTTTCCTGTAAATTCAATCCGCTTTTAATGTTGTGTGATGGCATTCATGTTGCAGGCATTTGAGTTGCAATTTTCATTATCTGCAAATCTAAAAGAGATTTATATGAATAAAAAGTCAATTTCATCGAGTGTTGCTATTAAATGCCTGCTTGTTCCGCATTCTCAATGGTGTGATATAGAACAAGTCAACGTGACCTTTGCCTAAAACAAAAAAGCGGGAGAAAAAAATGAAGAAGGTATCTAGAACTGGTAAAAATATTCATCGTCCAATGACATGGCTGGCGGCAGTCGGACTGTTGAGTGGCTTGGCAACCAACGCTTTAGCCGACGTTCAAATTGGCGAGGTGGTTGATACAAAAATATCAATCTACGGCATCCTTGATGCGGGACTGCTCTATCAAGATAAGGTAAGCACCGACGGTGACAGGAAATTAGGCGTGGAAACCAGTGGGCGTTCCCCGACAATCCTCGGTTTTAAAGGTTCGCGCACTCTGGACAACGATTGGAATGCCTTCTTCAATCTTGAAGCTCACTTCGATCTCGATACCGGTATGTTTCACAGTTCAGGGGACGCAGAGACTGATTCTGATGACGGCAGTGGCCGGATCCTCTTCCGTCGTCAGGCCAATGTAGGCCTTTCTGGTGATTGGGGTACGGCTATTATCGGCCGTCAGTATAGTCCCGCAGTGTTAGCCCATCTCGCAACGGAACCACGTGCATTCAAAGAACAGTTTTCAAATACGTATGCATGGGCCTACAGCCAACTGTTTACAACAGTCAACGATTCTGCTGGCCAGGCCGGCAGGAACGCTAACAATGATGTCGGCTTCTTCTTCAAAAACGCTGTGCAATATCGCCATAACCTGGCCGGCATTGACTTCGGGATTCTTTATGCATTTGGGGGACAGGAGGGCTCTACAGCCGAGGGAGATGTTGTATCCGTTGGTGCCGCCTACACAGCTGGGCCTCTTACGTTATCCGGCTCTTACCAGAATATGCGAGACCAACAAACCTCTGAAAATCTGGTGACAAGTTGGGCGTCAGGGGCGGCGTATAACGTTGCTGACTGGACCTTCAAGGCCTACTTCATGAATACTGAAAACCAAGATGCGACGGGTGCCGAAGTGCTGGATCTCGACGCTCTGAGTTTTGGCGTTGATTGGAAGTGGAGCCCTAAAAACAGCGCCACCGTTGCTTATTACATCAACGAAGATAAAGCGCCATCCACCACTGCAGAAAGCAAGTCTCTGGTACTTAGCAACGATTATAACATCTCTGAATCGACCATTCTGTACGCCCAGGTGGCTTATGTCGATGTTGATGACATGGGCATTGTTTCCCAGTTTGCCACTTCGATTGTTGCTAATCCGGCTCCGGTAGATGAAAAGACTACGCTAATGAATGTTGGTGTAAATTTCGCTTTTTGATATCCGGGCAGCATCGCGGCCCGGAAAGAGTTGAACCTTTGCTCTGTTTGCCCGGTACAATCGTGCCGGGTTTTTTATTGCTCTGGTGCATCTAACAAAAGTCCATACATTTTGATCTTTCGATGTAGTGTTGAGCGGCTTACTCCCAAAGCCTTGGCTGCTCGAGTGACAATCCAGCGATTTTGCTCCAGAGTTGCAATCAACTGCTGCTTTTCTGTGACGTTAGGGTCGGCTCCATGACAAGTTGATGTGTTCAAGGTTGTTGTTGGTGCATTACTGGTAACGAAAGGTTTGAACACTTCTTCTGGTAGATCATCGATTTGTATCTTCGTGCCATCACACATACAAACTGCGTACTGGAGAACGTTTTTTAATTGCCGGATATTGCCCGGCCACTGATAGTTAATTAAAACTTCCTCGGCTTGTGCTGACAGACAGATATTTTGGGAGTCCTCTAACTTAAGACAATCTAGAATCTTGTATATCAAGTGGCGCTTATCTTGTCGGTTTCTGAGCGATGGTAAAGAAACTTTGAAAACGCTAATTCGATAATAGAGGTCCTCTCGGAAGTCCCCCTGGCTAACGTAGTGCTCTAAATCTCGGTGGCTAGCGCATATGACGTTTATATCAACGGGTATGGGTTTTACCTCTCCTAGCGGCACTATTTCGCTTTCAGCAAGTACACGTAGTAGGCGGGCTTGCAATTCTGCCGGCATATCGCCGATTTCGTCCAGAAACAAGGTGCCCCCGTTGCTTGCTTCAATTTTGCCAACTTTCCCGGATTTGAGTCCTCCGGTAAAAGTTCCGGCCCCATACCCAAAAAGTTCACTTTCTATAAGCGATTCTGGGATGGCGGCGCAGTTGACTGCGATAAAAGGTTTGTCCTTACGGTCACTAATGTCGTGAAGTGCTCTAGCCCAGACTTCTTTGCCCGTGCCTGTCTCGCCCTGGAGCAAAACGCTGAGGCCTCTATCAATAATGCGTATGCAGCGTTGAGCCTGTTGCAGTAATGCTGGATCTTCCCCTGCTGCATCAAGCAATCGTTGGTAGTTGCTTTTTGATGGTGGACAAGACGGTTTCGCTGGAGACAATTTATGGAGGAATGGCTGTTTGGGCTGGGGCTGGGCTGTATGCAGCGCTATGTGGTACTGGTACATGTGCCCATTAAACTGGAACTGATGTTTCAATGGAGAAGAGCTGGCCAACTCGTCAGGGTTGATTTCGAATGCATCCTGGAAGCTTTTTCCTACAAGCTCGTATCGATTCCGGCAATTGAGTTGAAGGAGAGCTGGCGTTGTCGCCGCCACTATCGTGCCGTTTTCATTAAAGGCAATCAATGCCGTGGTGGCGTGCATCGAACGTGCGAGGCTAACGATATATTGTCGGTTGTAGGCTTTTCGGAAAATGAGCGCTTCAATTTCGTCGGCAGTTTCTGCTACAAAGTTCAGGGCAAGCGCCTGCCCCATACGATTGCCATTGGCAAAAGTTGACATGTCCAGGGCGCCAAGGATCGCCCCGTCAGCGCCAATTAGTGGGGCAGCTGAGCAGCTAAAACAATGAAGATTCGTGCCGTAGTGTTCGCTGGCGTCAACGGTGATCGGGCGTTTTTCTTCAAGGCAGGTACCTAGCCCATTGGTGCCGACCATGGCTTCTTGCCAAAGTGTGCCCAGGCGAAGACCTTTGGATTGTAGTTCGAGAGCATGATCAGAATCAGTAAACGCTTTGACAGTCACACCCTCTGCGTTGCTGATCAAGACGCTATAGCCACTTTGTTTTGCAATTCGACGAACCCTTTCAATAATCACCTGCGAGTCGGACAGGAGTTTGTCTAGAGGCTCGCGCTTTTCCTGGATTTCTTTTTCAGTAAGGGTGCAGAGCTTGATATTGTGCTGCGGAGAAATTTTGTGTTTGTCCTGGCAGCGCCTCCAGGAGGTTTTGATATAACTGGTATTGTTGCCAGAGTCGCCGGTGATGGCGCCGTGAATAGCCGGATTGTTGGGTTCGTGAAAGTGACGCATTTCTCATCCTCATCGGCAACCTTGCTCCTGATGCCCAGGGCACGGTTTTGCTTATTGTTTTTTACTTCCGACTAGTCCCTGTTACCGATTGATTATAGGCGCGATCATGTTTAGAACGATCCAAGTGATCGGCCCTGCTGAAAAGAGCAGCTCTGCCTCACTACTGTCGGTCTTCTCAGCGAATCAACTTCTCCAATCGCTTCAGAGTTGTCTCCTGGTTAAAAGTCTGATTTCTGCTCAGGTTTCACAGTTAAAGTTGCCTGAATCAAAGCGGGAACGGCCCCCCCAAGCAGTCGGCGATACCCCTATTGTCACAGGTATTTGGGCTCATAAATATCATCTTTAAGTACATAGTATGTGCATACTAAAGTCAACTGACCTGCTCCTGACCTGGTTAGAGGGAATATATCTGCATGCCATACGCATCTGTTTTAGTGCGTGAAAGTTGGAATATGTTGGGGTGTGTTTACGAGTCAGAGCCGATTCTAAACGGGAAAATACACCAGGGTCCGCTACAGAGTGTCGACTCGAAAGAGTCATACTGTTGCAAATCGGTAGAAGTTGATACGGAGAAGCATGGAGTTGGCGGGGTTCTGAAATCGGGTCTGGTTCTTGCTTGATTTGTTTTTGCGTTCTGGATCCATTGGTCAGAGCGAGATCATATAAATTGTCACTGTGATTTTAAGAGGATGCTGGTTTATGAAATGGCAAAAACCTACCTATGAAGACCTAAGAATTGGTTTTGAAGTCACTATGTACTTCGCCAACCGTTAATAGCAGAAGGCCAGTGTATCCGTATGCTGGCCGTTTTGTTTCAAATTTCTCTCTGATAAGCGTCTATTGAACAGAACACGGGGCGCCGCATGTGGGATCCAAGGTACTAACCCTGTGAATCGTTGCAGCATGTTTGAGATGGGTCACCTAAGGGTTCTCTGGACAGGAGGCAACCGTTATGAGCGAAGTTAATGCCGCGCTCTCTTTTGAAAATCACCACCTGAAGTCGGAAGCGATCGCTAGTAATGGAAACAAAAAAATAAAGGCGTCCATCGCGCGCTCCCACAAGGTTTTGATTGCAGACGATCATCCACTTTTCCGCGAAGCCATCAGCAGCATCATTTCCTCAGGCTTTGAGTGCAGCGAGATTATGGAAACCTCTGACTTGGGTTGTGCCATAGAAATCACGAGGAAGAACCATGATCTCAGCTTGATCCTGCTGAATATGGACATACCTGGCATGCATGGGCTGGATGGTCTGATCACATTACGTGACGAAGCTCCAACAACTCCAATTGTGATTGTGTCTGCCAAAGAGAACAAACAGATCGCGTTGCGGGCGATTACCCACGGTGCGGTGGGTTATATCACCAAATCCTCCCCGCGTGCCTTGATGAAGAACGCCATACATCAGATTTTGAACGGTAACGTATACCTGCACCTGTATTCCGACAACATTCGTATAGGCAAAGAGTACAGTAATAGCCAGGGTTGCTCTGGGAGTAGCCCGATATACCCAGAGCTGTTTAACTCCCTGACCCACCGGCAGTTGCTGGTGCTGGAACGCATGGGCAAAGGTGAGTCAAATAAGCAAATAGCGTTTAACCTGCACATTGCTGAAAGCACGGTAAAAGCGCATGTATCGGCCATTCTCCGTAAACTCGGCGTCCACAATCGGGTGCAGGCCATCCTTGCTGCGAGTGAGGTGGAGATCAGTTGGTATTTGAAACGGTAGCTGGGGACAGGTAACTCAACTGCGCTTGAAACTGGCCAAAGCCACCGCTGCAGTCACAAACAGGCCGCCGAACACTCGGTTCATCTGCCGCTGGCGGTACGGGGTGGTCATAAAACGGAAGAGCTGGCTGGCCAGTAGGGCGTAGCCCAGCATGACCAGGCAATCCACCAGGATAAGCGTTGCGCCCATAGTGACCAACTGAGGGCCATGGGGTTGCCCGGCGACCAGAAATTGAGGGAACAGTGCCACCAGGAATACGGTGGCCTTGGGGTTGGTCAGGTTGACCAGGGCCGATTGCCAGAAACGCTTTTGCCCGCTCACCATGGGCTGTTCTTCAGCTACGCTCTCAACCACCGGCTCCCGCCATTTCTGAATCCCCAGCCAGATCAGGTAAGCCACTCCTAACCACTTGATGATCGCTAGAGTCCACACCGATGAGGCAACCAGTGCACCCAAGCCCGCGCCAACCAGCACAATCTGGGCGCCATAACCCAGCTGCAATCCGAGTATGGCGGGCATCGATTGCTTCACGCCATAACGTAATCCATTACTCATGGTATTCACCGCGCCAGCTCCCGGCGAGACGCTGATCAATACCGCTGCCACCATAAAAGTCAGCCAGAGTGTGAGTGACATCCCTTATAGTCCCTTTGCTGAAGTGTTAATGGAAGGTGCTAAACTTGTCACCCCAACCCCATGATAGCGTCAACAGGAAAAATCACCATGGCCAAGAAACGGGCAAAGCCCACACAACACAGCGCTGTGCAGCGCGAACTGAGAACCCCGAAGTATCACATGCGGGTGGTGGAAGACAAAAGTAAGTACAAGCGCAAGCGTGACAAGGCGGTGAGAATCGAGGATTTCCGCAAAGCCGCCTGATGGGTGGTTTTACGAAAATCCTTGATTCCCCCTCCTGTAGAGCTCTCGCGTTTTTATGCCCCAGATTCAGCTG
This sequence comes from Marinobacter sp., assembly GCA_022014155.1. Lineage (GTDB taxonomy): Bacteria > Pseudomonadota > Gammaproteobacteria > Pseudomonadales > Oleiphilaceae > Marinobacter. The sequence goes on from JAKLLS010000042.1 coordinate 20,592, forward strand.
GCGATATTATTGGGAATGACGGTCGCACTGGGACCGTTGGCACTGGACGCCTACCTGCCAGCCTTTCCCGACATCTCTGATGGCCTGGGAGCCTCCCACGGACAGATTGGATTAACCCTTAGCGCCTATGTTGGTGCATTAGGGCTGGCGCAGCTTGTTGGCGGACCGTTATCTGATCGTTATGGGCGACAGCGGGTTCTGTTGGGCGGGTTGTTCATATTTGGGGCAGCAGCGTTAATGGTCGCCCATGCCGATACGCTTGGTCAGATGTTGTTCTGGCGAGTGATCCAGGGTGTCGGCGGGGCTTTCTGTGCGGTATCGGTTCCGGCTATCGTCCGGGACCAAAGCCAGGGTTCCGAGGCGGCCCGATTGTTCGGGCTCATCGGGTTAATCATGTTTGTGGCTCCCGCGCTCGCGCCGTCCATCGGTTCAGTGCTGCTGGTGATCAGTGATTGGCCTGCGATCTTCCTGATGCTGACGGTTTACGCCGTGTTGCTGGCCATCGTCCTGCACTTTGCATTGTTCCGACGCCTGCCGAAGCGGGAGAGGGAGGCTACCCCCGTTCACACCCTTGTGACCAACTATCTGCTGGTGCTGCGGCACCCGGTGACCATGAGGTTCATTGGTCTGCAGGCTCTGTGTTTCAGTGCCATGCTGGTATTCATTACCCATGCGTCCTTCATCTACCAGGAATGGTTCGGGTTATCCAAGGCCATGTTCTCCGGCCTGTTTGCTGCCAACATCGGGGCCATGGCTTGCGTTAATCTGTTGAACCGTCGGCTCCTGAACCGTTTCGAATCCGTCGACATTCTCAGGGTGTCGGTTTTCCTGCAAACCGTCGCAATCATCGCACTGGTACTTTGCGCTTGGGCCGCGGCTCCGTATTGGGCTGTCGCAGCCTGCATAATCGTTGCCGTGGCCTTCATGGGCGCCATCGTGCCCAACAACATGGCCAACGCGCTGGAGTTCTTCCCGCACTTGGGCGGCACCGCAGCCGCCTTGCTGGGCGCGGCGCAATTCACCATCGCCGGCGCCATCAGTGCGATATCAGCCACGCTCAGTGGTGGTTCACTGCTGCCCATTGTGCTGACCATGGCCGTTTGTGTGTCAGGCGCTGCGGTTCTTGCAGCCGGGGCGCCGGGGGCGGTTCGGCGGGAGTTGGCTTTGTCGCGGTGATGTCCGGATACGCCCGCTGTCACACGGGCGATACGCGCCCTTAACGGAAAATGCAGTGCTTGGCAAAATCGCCAGCTTCGTTTGTCGTCCAGTCTCCCTTCGGTTTCTCTTCCATATCCAGGCACCAGGCTTCACTGCCGACCTCCGGGCTGCAGGCGGTCAGGATGAATACTGCGGTGACTGCGGCGAATGCCTTCAAGGCTGTTGTCATGGGAGCTCCCCCTGTTGAAAAGGCGGCATTATGGCAATTTCCGAGGCGGGATGGGAGAGTCTTTCCCCTGAAAACGTGTATGCTCAATGTCTGGAATACAACAACAAAGGAGGGGTGTCGTTGAAAGATCTTGAACAGCATAAAAAGATCGCCGTGTTGATCGATGCAGACAACGCCCAGTTGTCAAAGTTGCCGTTGATCATTGAGGAACTGTCCTCTCATGGGCACGTGGTCGTGAAGCGGGCTTATGGCGATTGGTCCGTGGACAGCCTCAAGAACTGGAAGACAGTGCTCAATGAACTGGCCATCCAGCCTATCCAGCAGTTTGCCTACACGAAGGGCAAGAACGCGACTGATGCGTCCATGATCATTGATGCCATGGACCTCCTTTACTCTTCCAAGTTCGACGCTTTTGCTCTTGTTTCCAGCGACAGCGACTTCACTAAGCTCGCGTCCCGGTTGAGGGAGTCCGAGATCTATGTCTTCGGGTTCGGCGAGAAGAAGACTCCGGTTTCATTCCGCAGTGCCTGTGATGACTTTCTTTTTACGGAAAATCTGGAGTATCCGGAGGAAGTGACGCCAGATGAACCGGCTAAAACCGAGAAAGAAACCCCGAAAAAGAAATCCGAAAAGCTCCCTGAGGAAGTGGCACTGCTCAAACGAGCCTGGGAACAAACCCAGGACGATCAGGGGTGGGCGACCTTCTCCGCAGCCGGCTCCTTCCTCAAGCGCACCCGTCCGGACTTCGATCCCAGGACCTATGGCGCCAAGAAGTTTTCTGATTTGTTGGTCGCGAGATCCGAGTACTTTACGGTCAAGAAGGGGGCTGATGGGCAGGGGTATCGGGCGTACAGGCCAGTCAGTGAGAAGTAGCCTGGCTGGAACCCTTCAACAGAATGAAATGCTCGATCAGTCGAATCATCAGGGTTTGCTGATCCGGCAGGCTTTCAGCCACCAGAAGGGCCAATGCCACCAGGGTATTGTCATTAATAAGTTGTTCTACCCGCCGTGCCAGCAATGCCGCGTTGCGGCTCAGATACCACAAAAACAGAAAAGATCCACAGCGCTTGTTGCCATCAGCCAGCGGATGGTTCTGTATGACGAAGTAAAGCAAATGTGCCGCCCGACTGGCGATGTTCGAATAGAACAGCTCGTCACCGAAGCCCTGCTCTATTGTGGCAAGGGCTGAGGCCAGGTCGGTCGTCCCCGCGCAATTGGCCAAACAGTTCGGTGGCTTCGCCTTCCTTGAAGACATTATGTATATGGCGAGAAATTACCGACTTGTCCCTCTCGAACAGGTCAGTCGTCTGCTCAAGCCTGAGCCAGGCAGTTCCTGATCCAGTGCCATTTCCAGCCTCGCCTGATCATCGCTTGAGGTGAAAATCCGTACTTTTTGTTCTCACTGTGAGTGATTTTCATACAGTTTGCGTTTTTGTGTGCCAAAAGCATTGAAACAAAGTGTCGCACAGACTGTGTCAGCTTCTTTTGTTAATCAGGTACCTGCCACTTGATTTTATAAAGATTTATAAAAAACAGAACCTTATATTGGTTTTTATTGTGTGGCATGGAGTTTGCCTTGGTTACAGATGATGTTGTTGAGTTGTTAAACAGTATTGATTATCTGGGAGCTTGAGATGATACCTAGACAAGAACAAGAAAAATGGATGTATAAACACATGCTCATTAGCCGTTTTGTTTGAAGAAGCTATTGAGAAGATCCACATGGAGGGAAAACGCCAGTTTTTAATATGGCCAATGGCCCAATCACTAGCGAAATGCATCTTTCTAACGGTCAATAAATAACTCTAATTAAGGAGATAATAAAAATGAAATTTAGATGGTCAAGCCTAAGCGTACAGGTGTTTATGGCAGCTTCGCTTCTTGCAATTACGCCATTGTACGCGTCAGACAGGAATATTACGGATAAGGAGTTGTCTGATGAATCAAACACTACTGATTGGCTCGCTTACGGGCGAACACACTCTGAACAGAGGTTTAGTCCGCTTAAAGACATTAATG
>JAKLLS010000177.1 GCA_022014155.1 Marinobacter sp.
CAAAAGAATCAGGCCCGCTTCATCCTGTCAGTATACGGAGGCCATCCGAGGGGCTTGCCGCCCAGCACATGCAGGTGGATGTGGAACACCGTCTGCCCGGAGTTTTCGCCGCAGTTCATCACTACCCGATAGCCATCGTCCGCAACGCCTTTCTCCCTGGCAATCTTCGCCGCCACCAGATACAAGTGCCCGACCAGTTCGCGGTCGGCTTCGGTGAGGTCATTGATCGTGGCGATCTCTTTTTTGGGAATCACCAGGAAATGCACCGGCGCCTGGGGATTAATGTCGCTGAACGCCAGGCTGATGTCGTCCTCGTAGAGAATGTCTGCCGGAATTTCCCGGTTGATGATCTTGGTGAAAATCGTTTCTGACATGATGACTCCTTGGTTGTTATCGCGTACCGGTGTCAGGGCAGATGCAGCCCCGGTAGTCGGGAAGTAATCTGTTTTACCACTGCGGGAAGCTCATCGTCGATCCCCATGGCGTAGCGGGCGACCTGGTTGCGTGCGAAGGGCAGGGCGCGGGCGGCGCCGAGGCCGAGGTTGCGTAACAGGTGAACCGGCGGGATGCGGTTGCTGAACAGGTGGTAGAAGGCATCCATGGCCAGCATCATGCGGCGGTTGGCGGGGCGTCGTTGCTGCTCGTAGCGTGCAAGCCATTGGGGATCAGCGAGATCGCAGCCGGCCCGCCGGGTTTCACGGATCAGGGACTGCAGGCAGGCGGCGTCCTGGAAGCCGAGATTCACCCCCTGCCCGGCCAGTGGGTTGATGGTGTGGGCGGCATCGCCGACGAGGACGATTCGTCCCTGACTGTAGTGTTTGGCGTGTTGGCGGGCGATGGGGAAACTGGCGCGGGCATCCACGTGGGTCAGCAGGGGCAGGTCGTCCGGGAACGCCTTCTGGATCTCGGCCATCAGTGATTCGGTGTCCAGCGCCTTCAGGCGGGCAAGTTCCCCCGGGGCATCGTACCAGACCAGCGAGGCCCAGCTTTCTCCCGGGTGTTGATCGTCGGCGCTGTGCAGGGGCAGGAACGCCCTCGGGCCGGAAGGATAGAACGCCTGCCAGGTGATGTCCTCCACCGATCCCAGATAACGCACCGAGACCACCATGGCCTGCTGGGCATACTGGTCTCGGGTGACGCCAATGCCCGCCATGTCCCGTATCCGTGACGGGGCACCGTCAGCACCTATCACCAGTTCACAGGTCAGTTCGCTACCGTCTTCCAGCGTCACGGTCGCCCGATCATTGCCGTTAGCCACGGAGGTTACGCCGTTGCCGGAGAGAACAGTCACGGAGGGCTGTTCGTCCGCACATTGCCACAGCGCCTGTTGGGTGATCCGGTTCTCAACAATGTGACCCAGGTGCGTGGCGGAGAGGCTGGCGGCATCGAAAACGACCTCTCCCAGTTTACGGGGGATCAGTTTACTCAAGGGGTGTTGTGCCTGGTCCCAGACCGCGAGACGGCGGTAGACCGTCATGCGCATGGCCAACATCTGTGACCAGGCCCCGAGTTGCTGGAGGTAGCGCTCACTTCCGGCGCTGAGGGCGGAAACACGAAGGTCGGGAACGCTGTTGGTGTCGAAAGTCGGGGCGCTGGTCTTGTCGACCAGGGCCACACGAAAACCGCTTTGGCCCAGGCCCGTGGCCAGGGCTGCACCCACCATGCCGGCACCGGCAACAACAATGTCAAAAGCTTGAGTCATAACGGGTTCCTGTCTGAAGCTTCCAGTTTACGCGATGGAAGATTTCAGACAAGCGACCCGACGTCGTCCAGCTATACTGCTCAATAGCCGGCAGCTCTTGGTACCCGCGTCCGTTGTACGTGTTCCGGGCGGCGACGGCTTTTGGCCAGCCAGGCCGGTTTCTGGGCACCTGGCTTCATGAATCCCTGGTTGAGTACCATGGGTTGCACCAGATCCAGAAAATCGGTGGTTTTCATGTGCACGGATTCGGAGTGACTGCCTGCGGCGAACGCCAGCTCCTGCTGCTCCGTCAGGGCCTCGGCGCAATAGACCGACATCTCGAACAGGTTGCCAAAGGGGGGCATGGCACCGACTTCGCAATCGGGAAATCGGTCCTTGAATTCCTGCTCATCCGCAAGGTCAACAAAGTCGGTATCGAGAATGCCTGAGAGGCGATCCCAGCGTATGCGCCAGGTGGCAGGCATGACCAACATGGCCATTTTGCCATCGAGTTCGATGATGACGGTTTTGACGACCCGGTCACCGGCAATCTTTACATGGTGGGCCAGTTCCTGCGCGGTGAACGCCGGAGGGTGGGACAGGCACATGTATTCCACATTTGCCTGATCAAGGAACTCCTTCAACTGCTGTACCGGCATAGTGACAACCTCCTACCAGCAATGACAGCGAACTGGGGCCGGTGATTGTTCTATGCCTGGCCCCGGTGGCCTGGCGCCGCTCCGCGTGGGAATTCGGCGCCATTACCGTCAGCTTAGTTGAGGCTGAGCAGAATGCGAGTAACCGGATGTATCCGTGGGACGTCTGTCCCGTTTTTACTCGTGTTTGTAGACGTGAACGTCGCGCTGGGGGAAGGGGATGGAGATGCCTTCCGCATCGAACGCTTTCTTCACCTTCTCTTGCATGTCCCAGTTATAGGGCCAGAGGTTATCGGTGGCCACCCAGGCGCGAACCATGATGTTCACGGAGTTGTCGCCCAGGCCGCTGACGGCGATGGTCGGTGCCGGAGTTGTCAGAGAGCGCTCGTCTTCTTCAATCAGTCGCTGGCAGATGGCCTTGGCCTTGTCGATATCATCGTTATAGCCGATGCCAAAGGTCATGTCGCAGCGGCGCTTGTCGTAGATGCTGACATTCACCAGGGTCGCGTTGGACAGGCTGCCGTTGGGAATCACCACCCGGCGGTTGTCGAAGGTATTGACGATGGTGTAGAGGATGCTGATCTCGTCGACTGCGCCCAGGTAGCCCTGAGCCTCGATGGTGTCACCCACCTTGAACGGTTTGAAGATCAGGATCAGCACACCACCGGCAAAGTTGCCCAGGCTGCCTTGCAGGGCCAGGCCAATGGCCAGACCGGCGGCACCCAGGACGGCAATGAACGAGGTGGTGGCAATGCCGACCATGGAGGCGACGGAAATCAGCAGCAGGATCTTGAGGATGGTGCCGATCAGGCCACACAGGAACTTGTTCAGTGTCGGGTCTTTCTGGCTCAACTTGGCATCGATGACGGCGACAAAGCGTTTGATCAGCCAGAGGCCGACAATCAGGGTGATAATCGCAAGAACGACTTTAGGCGCGTAGCTCATGATCAGGGTGATACCCTGATCGACAATCTCAGAGGCTTGTCCGTCTGCACCAAACAGGTCTTCCATCGGGCGACTCCTTGTTCTTCGTTAGTTTTTCAGATGAATGTTCAGGTTTCCCTACGAAACCGTTTAATGATTGGCCCAGTCAACTATGGTGGCTGGATTACCCTGAACGACCATTCGTCCCTTTTTCTGACTCAATTGATAGTCGTACATCGGGTCGTAATAGTCTTCCAGCAAGGCCTGTATCCAGCGGTCGTGGCCACCAAGGTCGCCATGGTTCTGCTGCCGGTCCAGTGCTTCCGTCATCAGCGTTCGCAGATGTTGGTGGCGCTCCCCGCCCAGACGTTTACGAATTCGGTCCAGGGCGCTCAGCAGGTAATCATGGAAGTTTAGCCAGCCGGCTTCCCCGCCATCCCGAGCAGTATAGTCGGCGAGCATGTTTTCCACATAGTCTTCCCTGATAATGGCTATCCGTTCGGACATTGGTTGTTCCAGTACCATCAGTGGCGCTTCTGACATCCGTTGCCGGAGGCTTTCCGGGAGAGCACAGCGTCCCACAAGCCGGCTTTCATCCTCCAGGTAAATCGGGCCACCAATGCGGTGGGTGGCCTTGAGCATGGCAACCGCCAGGCGATTCTCGAAGTCGATCTGGGATGGCTGGGGCGTGACCTGGCGCCCAAAACTGGAGCCACGATGGTTGGCCAGGCCCTCGAGATCGACCGGGTTGGGCAATTGTTGCAGTACCCGGGTCTTGCCGGTGCCGGTCCGGCCGCTGAGTATCCGGAACTCGGAAGAGTTAATGAGAGACTCAAGGCTGTCGATCAGGAAACGGCGAAGGGCTTTATAACCGCCTTTAACCAGTGGGTAGTCGATACCCGCTTCCTTGATCCATTGCTGGGTCAGTCGCGACCGCAACCCGCCCCGGAAACAGAACAGGTAGCCTTCGGGGTGGTTGGCAATGAAGCGCTTCCAGGCTTCGATGCGCTGGTCCTTGATGTCACCGGCCACCAGTTGATGGCCCAGTTCAATCGCCTTGTCCTGCCCCTTTTCCTTGTAGCAGATACCGACCCGGTGACGCTCCTCATCGTTCATCAGCGGGGCATTTTTCGCACTGGGGAAGCTGCCCTTGCTGAACTCCGTCGGGGCGCGGACGTCCATCATCGGGGTGTCGTTCAGGAACAGGGACAGGTAATCGTCGGTATCGGGTCTGGAAGCCATTTCAGTGGTTTGGGTCGTGGGGGAAATGTTGCCGCAGTATAACGGAGACGGCGTTTTTTTGCTCGCTTGCAGGTATGGTCGACGACCGGCGCAGGCTACAATACCGGGCTTTTATAACCTGTGAGCCCGGAGCTGTGATGAACGAGGATGTACTCAATCACCACCTTCAGAAGACCCTGAGCCGTGGACGGGTAGAGGTTACCCGCCCCGCCGGGTGTCCGCAGATTGCCCTCTACCTGTTTGATCCCACAGTGTTGGAGGGGCCTCTGAGCCATGAGGAGGCGCAGGCCGTGGTAGCGGAACCCGCCTACTGGTCCTTTTGCTGGGCGAGCGGGCAGGTGTTGGCAGCCTGGATCCTGGCGAATCCACAATGGGTGGCGGGTAAACGGGTGCTGGATTTTGGTTCAGGCTCCGGTGTGGTGGCCATTGCCGCTGCGATGGCTGGTGCGACTGAAGCGATTGCCTGTGACATCGACCCGGCGGCGCTGGATGCCGCTGCTGCCAATGCCAGGCTAAACGATGTATCGGTGACTGTGTGCGGGGACTGGTATGCAAAGCCGGAAGGCATCGACTTGGTGACGGCGGCGGACGTGCTCTACGATCCGGAGAACAAGCCGTTGTTGCAGGCATTTTACGGCGCCGCCTCCCAGGTGCTGCTTGCGGATTCCCGGGTCAAAAACCTGGGTGACGAGCGGTATCAGCGTCAAGCGGTGATTGAGGGTCGAACCTGGCCGGACCTCAATGAATTCGAGGAATTCAATCAGGTCCGGATTTATCTGGTGGAGGCGTTGCAGGGAACATAAAAAAGAAAGGGCAACCCTCAGGCTGCCCTTTTTCGGAACAGGTCGTCGCGTCCTTGCGAATTTTTGCAACTGCCGTGTTGCGTTATCCTTGATCCACTCCGTGGTGCCGGCATCCTAGCCAGCGTTCCAGATAATTATCCTTTAAGCGAGGCGTCCATGTATCCCTGCCTCTCCCTGCATCCAGTTGCCGGGGTGCGTCCTGTGCGTCTTCCATTTCCCTGTCATCCCTGACGATTTAACTATAGCAATCTTGTTCTGACAGACGTGTGACACCTGCACCTCATTTCGGTGTCACTTTTATGGCGTTCCTTATTAATGCATTCAAAACAGAGTATTAGGTTATCTGTCGATTGCCTCTATCAAAGTGCCTACGTCACGTTGCCGCACCGGCTTACGCTTATGTAGGAAATATCGCACACCAAGCCAGGGAAAATTCTCACGTTCAGTTTTATGCGCCCGTCAAGGGGAGGCATTACCACGCTTCACCCCGGGCCAGGGCAGTAAACCGACTGCAACGCCTGCCGCATCTGCTGCCAGATCCGCCAGCGAAAACTCGCGGTAGGGCAGCTGGGATTGAATCATTTCTATTGCAAAGCCAAACAGCAAGAGAGGAGGAATAAGCCATAGGCCGGATAGGCGCGGCCATCCCAGCCGGGCAAGAATGGTCAACTCGATGAAGGCAATAAGATGGTTGATCTTGTCATTTGGGGACGACGGCACAGGGTATGGTTGGCTGGTGGTGGCCAGGTAAAGGATCGCAATGACGGATATGAGCAGGGCCAGTTGCCACAGGGGACGGCAATCGAGAATCTGTTCGAGGCGGCCTTTCTGTGTGTACATCGGTGGAATCCAGGGGCTCATCGGGCTGTGGTGAGTGTGGCAACATGATATGCTTTGCGCCCCGTCACTGT
>JAKLLS010000178.1 GCA_022014155.1 Marinobacter sp.
CCATGGCGCGTATTCTCAGGACCGGCGCGAATATGTTGCTGCTGGATGAGATTACTGAGGGCCTGGCTCCGGTGATTGTCGAGAAATTGGGGGAAGTGCTCGTCAAGCTCAAGAACAAGGGCCTGACCATCGTTCTGGTGGAACAGAATTTCCATTTCGCCGCACCCCTGGCGGACCGTCATTACGTGATGGAACACGGCCAGATTGTGGAGGAAATCAGTGCAGACGAGCTTGAGGCCAAGCAGTCGGTACTGGATAGCTATCTGGGCGTTTAAGGCCCGGAGAACAAGAGAGCAAAATCAACAACTAAAACCCGAACAACCAATGCAATGACAGTAGCGGAGATACAACAATGACAATTATGAAAAAGCTCCTCACAACAGCGATTGCCTCAGCCATGATGGTAGGGAGCGCCCAGGCAGACATTTCTGATAATACCGTGAAAATCGGTTACCTTGCTGACATGTCGGGTACCTATCGTGATCTGGCCGGTCCCAATGGCCTCAAGGCCCTTGAGATGGCCATCGCTGATTTCGGTGGTAAAGTAAACGGTGCGAAGATCGAGGTGGTCAGCGCTGACGACCGAAACAATCCGGATTCGTCCTCCAGCACGGTACGCCGCTGGCTGGAGAATGAGAATGTGGATCTGGTTGCCGGCATGGTTGCTTCCTCCGTCACTATCGCAGTGACCAAACTGCTGGAGGAGAACGACGGCCTGGGTATTGTCTCCGGTTCCGCTGCTTCGAGCATCACCAACGAACACTGCACCCCGAACCATATTCACTACGTATACGACACCTACCCGCTGGCTAACGGCACCGCAAAAGCCGTTGTTCAGGAGGGGGGGAAGGAATGGTTCATCCTGACGGCGGATTACGCCTTTGGTCACGCCCTGGAAGGGGACGTCAGCCGGGTTGTTGAAGAGAACGGTGGAAAGGTGATCAAAACGGCCCGCCATCCATTCCCGACATCGGATTTCTCCTCCTACATCTTGCAGGCACAGTCTTCCGGTGCGGATGTGGTCGCCCTGGCGAACGCTGGCTCTGATACCACCAACGCCATTACCACCGCCGGTGAATTTGGCCTGACCCAGTCCGGTCAGACTTTGGCAGCGTTGCTGCTCTTCCTCACCGATGTACACGCACTGGGCGTGAATTCTGCCCAGGGAATCCAGTTGACTACCGGCTGGTATTGGGACATGAATGAGGAAGCCCGCAAGTGGGCCGACCGTTTCATGGAAGAAACCGGTGTACGTCCGACCATGGTGCATGCGGGTATCTATTCCAGCACCATGCAATACCTGAATGCGGTGAAGGCAACCGGCTCGGATGATACCCAGACTGTACGCAAGCAAATGATGGACACCCCCATCAACGACATGTTCGCCACCAATGGCCGGATTCGTGAAGACGGCCGCATGGTTCATGACATGTACCTGGCGCAGGTGAAAACTCCGGAAGAGTCAGAGAACGAGTGGGATCTATACAAGATCGTGCGCACCATCCCGGGAGATGAGGCTTATCGCCCGCTTTCCGAGAGCAAGTGTTCACTCGTTACCAAGAACTGAGGTATTAACCAACGGTTTGCCCCGCAACCCCGGCGGGGCAAACTCTGGAACCTGCAGATTTGCAGATCGGTCCTGAGATCTGCGCTGCTTTTGGAGTTTGCAACATGTCCATGATTCTGGGAGTTCCCGCTGCGGTACTGTTTGGTCAGCTACTGCTCGGGATAATCAACGGTGCTTTCTATGCCCTGTTGAGCCTTGGGCTGGCGGTGATCTTTGGCCTGCTCAAGATAATCAACTTTGCCCATGGCGCGATGTATATGCTGGGTGCCATGGTCACGGTCATTATGTTTGATGCCATGGGTATCAACTATTGGGTGGCACTGGTCCTGGCCCCTTTGGTGGTGGGTTGCTTTGGTGTACTGCTCGAGTATTTCCTGTTGCGCCGCATCACCGGCCAGGATCATATCTACAGCCTGCTGCTCACCTTCGGTGTGGCCCTGATGATCCAGGGTATTCTGACCAATATTTTCGGGGTATCCGGTATGCGTTACTCAATGCCGGAAATCTTCCAGGGTGGGTTCAAGCTGGATTTCATGTTCCTGCCTTACTACCGGGCATGGGTTATCTTCATGGCGCTGCTGGTGTGTTTTGGCACCTGGTTCATGATTGAGAAAACCAAGCTTGGTTCCTACCTGAGAGCTGGCACCGAAGATGCCCAGCTGATGCAGGGCTTTGGTATCAACGTGCCATTGCTGATCAGCCTGACTTACGGTTTCGGGGTCATGATTGCGGCTTTTGCCGGTGTTCTGGCTGCGCCAATCTATTCGGTGAATCCGGTGATGGGCTCGAACATTCTGATCGTGGTATTTGCCGTCGTCGTTATCGGCGGTATGGGATCCATAGCGGGTGCCATTATTACCGGTTTGCTGATGGGCGTTATTGAGGGCTTCACCAAGGTTTTCTATCCCGAGTTCTCCTCTGCCGTTATCTTCCTGGTGATGGTTGTGGTGTTGTTGATTCGCCCATCGGGCCTGTTTGGGAAGGAGGCGTAATCATGGACCACCCCGTAAACCAGACGAATATCCAGCAGGCCATGCTGGATCAGCAAAAGTCGGATCAACGCCGGAAACACATACTGAACCTGGTGTTGCTGGCCTTGTTGCTGATTGCGCCGGCGGTAATATACCCGGTCTTCCTGATGAAGATCCTGTGTTTTGCTCTGTTTGCCGTTGCATTCAACCTGCTACTGGGCTTCACCGGTTTGCTGTCCTTCGGACACGCAGCATTTCTGGCGACCGGGAGTTATACCACCGGCTACCTGTTGTCCAATTATTCTGGCCTGACCACGGAAATGGGAATTATTGTGGGCACCGCCGCTGCGACCGTATTGGGGGTGCTTTTTGCGCTGGTGGCCATCAGGAGGCAGGGCATTTATTTCGCGATGATTACTCTGGCACTGGCCCAGCTGGTGTACTTCATGTTCGTGCAGGCGCCATTCACTGGCGGTGAAGATGGTATGCACGGCGTGCCACGTGGACACTTATTCGGGTTCATCGATCTGGAAAACAATCTGGCGATGTATTACTTCGTGCTTGCCGTGTTCCTGGGGGGCTATCTATTGGTCCAGCGAGTGGTGGGGTCGCCCTTTGGTCAGGTCCTGAAAGCCATCAAGCAGAACGAGCCGCGGGCGGTTTCCCTGGGCTATAACGTGAACCAGTACAAGGTCCTGGCTTTCGTGATGTCCGCCGGGCTGGCCGGACTGGCTGGGTCGGTAAAAACCGTGGTGTTCCAGCTGGCGTCACTGAACGATGCCCACTGGCACATGTCCGGTGAGGTGATTCTCATGACCCTGTTGGGCGGTACCGGAACCTTGCTGGGGCCGGTCGTCGGCGCGACCTTTGTCGTGAATTTAGAGTATCAGCTGTCCCAAGGGCCCTTGGGGGATTGGGTCGACCCGATTCTTGGTGCGATCTTTGTGCTCACTGTGATCGCCTTCCGGTCCGGCATTGTCGGCGAGATACAAAAATTTGTCCGGAAGAACATGGGATAAAGCAGGTAATAAGTGATCGATTGAACGCATAAGGGCCGCTCTTGAAAGCGGCCCTTATGCGTTCAAATTTCAAACATTGTTAAATGTTGTATCGATGTTCTTGACATGACTGGGTGTGTTACCTATCTATGAGAGGCACGTCACAAAATATATTAACAAACGTACATGTTGTTCCTCCTCAGATCCGAAAGGACTGGTGATTCAACAGGGAAGGCAACCCAATATAAGCAGGAAGAAGGGGTTGTAGGATGGAAAAATCTACCGTTGTGCTGGTAGATGCCACGCAGTATGGGGCAGATCCAGCGGTTGTCAGGGTTATTGAGCGGCGTTTCCCGCTTGTGGTTGTGACAAAACAGGACGATCTTGGAGCGGCCTACGAGGCCCAGGATCCCGGAAATCGGGTGATTACCTGTTTCGAATTTGATTTTCCGGATATTGGTAGCCTTTCTATGCTCAGCGAGGCCAAGCGGGAGTTTGCTTCCGTACCAATGGTGATGTTTACTGAGCAACATTCCGAAGCACTGGCTGTCTGGGCGTTGCGGACCCGGGTATGGGATTATTTTGTGAAACCGGTGGTTGAGGATACGGTCGTTGAGTCTCTCAATCGATTGAACCGGCTCCTGACAGAATCTTCAAATCGTGATCGTCGCACGACGATCCACCAGAAACACCCTCTTCCTGATGACGCCCGTTTTCAGAAGCACCGGGGTGAGGACAAGATTGTAGAATCCGCTGCCGCCTACATTGATCAGCACCTTGCCGACAAGCTGATGCAGGCAGACATTGCCGAACTGTGCTGCACGAACAGTTACCAGCTGAGCCGCGCGTTCAAGCGGGTGTATGGCATTACCTTTCAGGAATACATCGTACGACGTCGTATCGAAAAAGCGATCGCGCTGCTGCACAACAACAGCGCCTCGGTCATCGATGTGTGCTGGGCGGTCGGTTTCCACGACGCCTCTCATTTCACCAAGATGTTCCAGCGCCACACCGGCATGACGCCGTCCCAGTATCGCCATAAATGGCTGACCGCCCGCAGCGAAGCCACCATTCCATTTCAGCTTTCTGCAAGCGGCCCGGTCAGAATCTGACGTCTGACGGCCGCTTGCAAAATCCTCCTAGTTTTTCGCAAGAATTCTCCTAACGGTTAATTTCCCCTCCTCCTATCCTCGTTAATACAGCGCACGGAACTGTGGCTGTACAACCATGGAAGCTCGTCTAACGACTGCAGGAGTGACGAAATGAAAAACTTCAAGGAAAAAGTAGTTCAGTTTATTCGTGATGAGGAAGGTCTGGAGCTGTCGGAGTATGCGGTGGCTGGCGGATTGATTGTTTTAGGCGCGGTTACTGCGTTTACATTGCTTGGAGACAGGATCGAATTAGCCATTAACGCAATTGCAGGCAAGATCAACACCGAATGATCCTTAAAAGCGTGAATGAGCAGGGCTCGTATTATGGCCCTGCTTCCTTCGCCAAGTTGTGGTGATTGGTATGGATATGGGCAACCCGTTCTTAATGGCACTTATTATTGGACTAGGTCTTGCCGTCTTGATCGATGCGACCAAGCACAGAGTACCGAATTGGCTGAACCTGGGCATCGTCCTTGCTGGTTTCACGTTTCAAATCTGGAGTGAATATGGAAGTGGCTTGGGAGCTGGACTCTTGGGACTGGTGGTTGGATTACTTTGTTTCCTTCCCTTCCACATTTTCGGTGCCATGGGCGGTGGGGACGTAAAACTCCTAGCTAGTGTTGGTGCATTTCTTGGTCCGGTGAATGTCTTCGTGGCTGCATTAATGACAATAATGGCCGGTGCCATCATTGCGTTGGTTTACATCACAGCGAGAGGCGGATTGCTACCAATGGTTCGTCGATATAACTCTATGCTGATGTTACTGGTGGCTGGTCAACCTCAGTATATCCCTCCGGCACTGGGTGAGTCTGCTGGCTTACGTTTCCCTTATGCCCTAGCAATCGCTTGTGGAACAGCTTTAGCGATTATCTAGCGCGTAAAATTGAAAGCTGCACAAGGAGTACGCAATGGAAGCCGAACTCATACCCTCCGAAGATAGGGGTGTCGATTACCTGGCAACCAGAATGATTCCCAGGCCACATAGCCTTGAGGATACCGGCCTGGATCACTTCTTCGTGGCGGATCTGCTGCTGAAGCACCTTAACCTGGTCAGCAACCAGACTCTGCAACAACTATCTCGCCATATGGCACTGCCGGGGGCCGTGCTGGAGCCGGTGATCAATATGCTGCGTCAGGAAGCCAAGGTGGAAAGCCGTAGTGAGGATCTCTCCGGCAAGGGCCTTCGTTATGCACTGACCGACCGCGGGCGCGCCGTTGCCCTGGATGCGCTGTCGCGTGACGGATACTGTGGCCCGGCTCCTGTTTTACTGTCGGATTATGAAGCGCTGGTCCGGCGCCAGTCAGTGTCCAAATGTGTGGTTACTGAAGAGGATATTCACCGGTTGTTCCGCGATACCGTGGTCGAGGAACGCCTGTTGGACCAACTCGGGCCAGCGGTGCATTCCGGCCGCGCCATGTTCATCTACGGACCGGCAGGCAGTGGCA
>JAKLLS010000043.1 GCA_022014155.1 Marinobacter sp.
TTCGATTTTGTTGTTGTCATAATCCTCTTCCTGGGGTGTTGGCCTGAGGAACAAAACACCCCTTGTGGGGGTGTCGATGATGTCATTGTAGCCAATCTGGCAGGATCTGGTGTGGCCCTTCCAGTGCTACATAGTGTTTACCTTAACGTAAACTGCTGCTTTCGGGTAGACCTGGCGAGCAGATTTTGATCTTCAGATGCGCTCGCGGCGGTTACCTGCCTGGCAAGTTGATGATTATTCTGGGTAGAGAGGGGCGGGCGTGATGCTGACCAGGGTGTCCTCGTTACCGATGCTCACTTCGCCGTCCTGAATGGTGCACTGAAGATGCATTCCGCGTTCGGCCAGGCTGGCGAGTGCTTCGGTGTCGTCCTGTGGCAGGTCAATGATGGTCAGGTTGTTGAAGCGGGTCAGTTTGCCCCGATGCTTTTCCCACCACAGCGGCACGGCGCGGCCGCCGTAGGTATACAGGATAACCCGATCCGCCCGGTTGCAAGCTTTGCGCAGGCGGCTTTCGTCGGGCAGGCCGAGCTCTATCCATAACTCGATCTCATCACTCAGGCTCTTCCGCCACAGGTCCGGTTCGTCGTCGGTGCTGATGCCCTTGGTGAATTCCAGGTGCTCACTGGCGTTCAGAACAAACGCCAGCAGGCGAATCATCATGCGCTCATCGGTTTCCGAGGGGTGACGGGCAATGGTGAGGTGGTGATCACCATAGTAGTGCCGGTCCATGTCGGCGATGTTGAGTGTTGCTTTGAAGATAGTTGCCTTGAGCGCCATTGGGCTTCCTGCTGTGGTTTGGCTTTGTGATATAGGGGCAGTGTAAAACAAATAAGCGCTCTCTGAGAGGCGTGGGTGCGCCTGTTTGCATAAAAATCACTCGAAGGGGTTGCAAAGCCGCATGCAAATGACAATAATTATCAGTACCTTTCATCGGGACTTTGAGTGATCAATATGTACGTATGCCTTTGTCATGGTGTAACAGACCGCGAAATTCGGGAAGCTGCCGATAACGGCATTAGTTCCATGCGCCAGCTTGGCAAGGAACTTGGCGTTGGAACCCAGTGTGGCCGCTGTGCCTGTACCGCGCGGGAAATCCTGCGTGAAAGTCGCGCTCCGGATTATCTGGCCATGGCAAACATGCTGGCTCAGCCTGCCTGATCGGGGGCTTTGCTGCGATCATTTCCCATTTGTGATTTTTTCTCCCCGAAGGAAGGGCTATCCTGTAAGGATTGCCCATCCAAGTAAGGAGAAACGTCATGAAAGGCGACAAGAAAGTCATCCAGTTCCTGAATAAAGTCCTCACCAACGAACTCACTGCCATCAATCAGTATTACCTGCACGCCAAGATGTATAAAGATTGGGGCATCACCAAGCTGGCGGCCAAGGAATACGAAGAATCCATTGATGAAATGAAGCACGCCGATGTGCTGATCGAGCGTATCCTTTTCCTGGAAGGCCTTCCCAACCTGCAGGACCTGAACAAACTACTGGTTGGCGAGAACGTCGAAGAGATGCTGTCCTGTGATCTCAAGCTGGAGCTCACAGCCCATGCGGATCTGAAGGAAGCCATCCTTTACTGTGAAGATATCAAGGACTACACCAGCCGTGAGCTGTTCCGCAGTATTCTGGACAGCGAAGAGGAGCACATCGACTGGCTGGAAACACAGCTGGAAATGGTTGGCCAGATGGGAATTCAGAATTACATTCAACTGCAATCGTCTGCTGCGGAGTAACTCCAGACAATGGATTTGTCCTGTTTTAAAGCCTATGACCTGCGCGGCCGCGTGCCGGATCAACTCAACCCGACACTGGCCGAGCGAATTGGCAGGGCTTATGTGGAAGTGACGGGCGCCAAGAAAGTGATTGTCGGTTATGACATCCGCCTGTCGAGCCCGGAAATAGCGGAAGCGCTCAGTTCCGGCCTGATGGCTGCCGGTGCGGATGTGTTTGACATCGGTTTGTGCGGCACGGAGCAGGTCTATTTTGCGACCAGCCACTACAAGATGGATGGTGGCATCATGGTGACGGCCAGCCACAACCCGAAAGACCACAACGGTATGAAAATGGTGGGCCCGGAATCCCGGCCGATCAGCTCCGATAATGGCCTCAATGACATCCGTGACCGTGTGCCGGAGCCGTTTGGCGACGCGCCGGTCCTGGGCCGCTATGAGCCCCTGGAAGTCATGGGTGCGTATATCGATCACCTTCTCGGCTACGTCGATGCCGCCTCACTAAAACCACTGAAAATCGTGGTAAACGCTGGTAATGGCGGTGCCGGCCTGGTGATTGACCAGTTGGAACAGCACCTGCCATTCGAGTTCATCAAGGTGCACCACCAGCCCGATGGACACTTTCCGAATGGCGTGCCCAATCCCATCCTGGAAGAAAACCGTGCTGCCACGGCAGAGGCGGTCAAAGCCAACGGGGCGGCCATGGGCATCGCCTGGGATGGCGACTACGACCGCTGCTTCTTCTTTGACGAGAATGGCCGTTTCATCGAGGGCTATTACATCGTTGGCCTGCTGGCGGACCAGTTCCTCCGCAAGACCGGCGGCGGCAAGGTCATCCACGACCCACGACTGACCTGGAATACCCTGGATCTGGTCAAGGCTGCCGGTGGTGAAGCCATCGAAAGCAAAACCGGCCATGCCTTCATCAAACAGCGCATGCGCGATGAGGACGCGGTATACGGTGGCGAAATGAGCGCTCACCATTACTTCCGGGATTTCGCCTACTGCGACAGCGGCATGATTCCCTGGTTGCTGGTGGCAGAACGCCTGTGCCAGTCTGCTCAGTCGTTGTCATCACTGATCGACGCCAGAATCGAAGCCTACCCGGCCAGCGGCGAGATCAACCGCACCATCGCCGATCCCCCCAAAGTCATCTCCGCCATCGAGGCCGCCTACGGTGCCAATGCCAAAAGCGTCAGCCACGTGGATGGCGTGAGTGTGGAGTTCGACGACTGGCGCTTCAACCTGCGGATGTCCAACACCGAACCGGTTGTTCGTCTGAACGTTGAATCCCGTGGGGATATTGCTTTGATGAAAGCGAAAACAGCAGAACTGCTATCAGAAATGGAACGTTTGAATAGCGAAGGCTGATGCCAGAATTTTGGGCCAGTCAGGCGGGTAGGAACTTCAGAAACTGTGCGGAGCCATGGATGGCGGAGCCCAAGCGTACACGGACGTATTCACAGCGTGTTTCTGAAGTTCCTACCCGCCTGACTGGCTTCCCCCAAAACCGCAGATCTCAAAGCCAGTCATTCAACATAATTCCAATGCCAACCCTCTGAATCCTCTCATTATAATCAATCAGACTCTCGCCATACCCATTGTAATACTGGAAGAACCCCTTAAGAGTGTCGCCCATCGGAAAGCTGTAACCAAACTCCACCGACGTCTTGTTGTCATGGGAACGCAGGTTATTCCGCAGCTGCAGTGAGAACGTCCGATCCTCCGTCAGCTTGTAGACCGCCAGATAATTTGCGTGGCCGGCAAAGCGTTCAATGTCAGGATTGTCATCCTTGTCATCGCTCTCCGGCAGACGATACCAGGGCTGCACAAGAAACAGCCAGCGATTGTAGCTGTACCCGATTGAGGCCATGATCCGGTTCCAGCTGCGGGAACGGGGCTCCGACTGCCCATTGGACTGATGGTTCAGCCCCAGGGTAATCCCGCTAACGGTGCCGGGGCCAACATCATAGTCCGCCTGGTAGCGCAGGAAAATCTCCGGCTCAAAGTTGGTTTCCCGGAAAGGCGCGGAATCATCGGTATTGTAAACCTGCCAGAAGGATTGCTGGGTGTAGCCAAACCAGAGCGTTGTACGGTCATCCAGCAGGCCCGTCAGCAAGGGCACCTTGAAACTGATCTGATACTTGGCCTCCTTATTGTCGAGGGAGTGATCGTAGCGGCTTTCTCCCAGTCGCGGGCTGATGGGCACCTTGTTCGGTGTATCCACCCATGTGAAGGGCAGGATATAGGTTGGGCGGTGGCCAACGAAGCTGCCAGAGAAGGAAAAGATTGCCTTTTCTGTGGCAGTGTAGCGCTTCACCAGCGCGGCCATAACGCCGCTATCCTCGTCACCGGTGTCGGCGGACGAATCCCTGACCTCTGTGTCACCCTCCGCGACGTCGGCGGACTCGTCATATTCGAGAGTGTCGGTGGCTTCTTGTACTTGTCGCGTTTCTTCCTCTGCGGTTTTTTCCTGAGCTTTCTCGGGAGTGTTGATGCTGTCGTAGCAGGCCAGACGCTGAATGCCATCATCAATCAGCGCGCAGTCTTCCAGGGTCAGGTCATCCGTCGTGGTTTGCTCACCAGACTGACCATAGCCCAGGGCAGGGAGTAGACTGGCCGCGACCAGGGGGATGAGCGTAGAAGTAAATCGGGACGAAGCGCCGCGGGATGTATCCATATCCGCTATTCCTCATTAAGCGTTAAGGCTGATCCAGGTATTAACGATTCCGTATAACCAGACACCAATCAGTGTGATGGCGAGCAACGAGAAGACGATCTTGTGACGGGTTTTGCTGTCGGCTTGTGCGGCGGCAACCCAGCGCAGGTACATCAGACCGATAAAGCTGCAGAAAACCGCCAGGCTGGCAAAGGCCGGGATCAACAACCACACCGGGCTGAGGGCGGCACCTTCTTCAGCGCGTCCCGAAAACCAGGCCATGGAGGCGAGTAATAACGCAAGGGCGGCAAACTCCAGTATCAGTAGGGGTTTGCGAAGCGGGTGGGGAGTTCTCTCGAGTTGTCGCATAATCCAGTATTCCGCAGTATGTGGTCGTTCCCTATGGTACCCGGAATGGCTCCCCCGGGCTCAGATGCTTACGGAACGGCAATTAAAATGCTTGAAATCAACCGCCGATTTTGCACTTTGGTTTTTTTGCCTGGCCGCAGTCGCTATAATGCGGCGACTGATTATTATAACGCTCAAATGCGAGGTGCATTGTGAAGATGAAGAGAGTCCTGGCTGCTGTATTGCTTGGCTTTGGCCTGACAGCGGGTGCCGTAATGGCAAGTGTTGAAGACGAAATTCGTGCACGCATCGCCCCGGTGGGTGAGGTTTGTGTGCAGGGCGACGATTGCGGATCCGCAGCAGCGCCTGCTGAAGAAGCCAGCTCGGGACCTCGCTCTGGTGATGAAGTGTACGGCGCGGTCTGTATGGCGTGCCATGACACTGGCGCAGCCGGTGCACCGAAAAAGGGCGACACTGCCGCCTGGGGTTCCCGTATCGATAAGGGGTTAGAAACCCTGGTAGATCACGCTATTAATGGCTTTAACGCCATGCCTGCCAAAGGTGGCTGTAGCAACTGTCCCGATGAGGAAATTGAAGCTGCAGTAGAGTACCTGGTGTCTGAGAGTCAGTAATGGCTTCGATACGGTAAGAATGAAAAAAGCCCCGCTCATGCGGGGCTTTTTTGTTAGTGGTGAGTAGTGTTGGTATTGCTCGTCAAGGGACGCCAGGTCAGATTGCCGCTGATTGCTGTCCTGGCGTTTTTTCCCTGTTTGACCGGGATGCGCCAGGAAGCCATCTGATCCGGGCGCAGTTCGCTTTGCGCCGTGATTCTGGGGTCTACCCAGCCAAAATTACCAGACCCGGACACCTGTACCCAGTGTTCGTCACGTTTGTCGTCGTAACTCTCACTTTGCGGCAGGGCCTGCCAGTAGCGGCTCTTTGTGTTGGCTTTGACCTGTTTGCCCGTGAAACGGAGGAACGGTTGGTCTTCGCTGTCGTAAACGATCAGTGGCTCTTCTCCCTTATACCGGATTAGCAGGGCCGGCTGCGGTGCGTCCATAACCATAGCGCTCATTGCGCTGACGTCACCCTCCTGGGCTATTGTCGCGCGGGTAATACCTTCCGGGACGTTCTCAGCTCCCGGTGGTTGGTGGGCCATCCCTGGCCCCGCTATGGTCAGCAATGCACCGGAAATGACAGCGGCCAGTCCCCTCAGGGTTTTCGGCCTTTGTTCAGTTCCGTTCATGGCTGTTCCTAGATCTGTCCCAGCAAGGTGCCGGAATCGTTACTGATGTTGGCCATCTGAGCGTCGGCACTGCATTCCATCGCTTCGGGTGTCTGCACGTTGATCGGCGCAGAAACCGACGGCACACGGCCCTCTTCGGCGTTCTTGCTGACAAATAGCATGTACTGGCCGGCAGGAACGACACTGCTGGTTTTCGGCATCTTCAGGCGCAGATTGCGGCCTTCGCGGCTCTGAACCGGCAGCTCGATGGCACGCTGATCCCCGTCAACCAGGTGAGTCATGACGGTGCGACGCATCAGCATAACCTTGTCGATGTCTGCGGCCTGGTCCACCTTGATGGTAAACTCATCACCCGGCATAAGGGTTTCCGGTGCGGAGAGAATTTCCGGACGGTCGTTACGCAGGGCGTAAGGCGGGCTGTAGATCTCGAAGCTGGGGTCGCGGCCATCATTCGGGGACAGGCCGAAATCCTCAAGGTTGATGTGGGAGAGATAGGCGGTGTTGATCGGCGCGTGTCCCCCCACAAGTACCCGGCCATCTGGCAGCAGAATGGCTGTGTTGTGGTAAGTCCGTGGGCGCTTGCCTATGGCCATTTCGGTCCAGGTGCCAGTCTCTGGGTCAAACCTTTCCGCGGTCTGGATCGGGCCTTCCAGGCCTGGCGACGCCACACCATCACGGGTGCCACCGCTGAACACCATGACCGTACCATCGGGCAACACTACGTTGGTGCCGTACCACCGAGGCTGATTGAGCGACTCGGTCAGGCGGGATTCATAGTCAATCTCGTCACCATTGGTGCGTATGGTATCGATCCGGCTCTGATCGGTTGGCAGGTACCCGCCCGGGTTGGTGAGCAGAGCGTAACTGGGTACGCCACCGGCGGTGAGGAACTCAGCATCAGTGTATTCACCGTTCTCGTTGGGCTTCAGTGGCAACATAGTGGACGAGGTTGAACCGCGCATACCGCCGGCAATGGCGGTTTTCAGGGTTTCCTCGTCGATATTAAGCTCGCTGGCGGTAGTCAGCAGATCCGCGTCTGACTCAATCAGGTCACCCAGCAGTGAAGAACTTTGCTCCTCCGAGAGATTGGTGATGTTCAGGGTACTGCTCAGTTCGCCCAGGCCAGCCTCGTCCAGGCGCAGGGGCAGACCGGCGTAGCCGATATCGTTCCAGCTCTGGTCCGCCGGGTTGAATGTAGCCACGATGTTCCAGAGTGCCTGGTCATAGCCCTCGCCGAACGGATTGAAAGCCTGGCCGCCAGCGTTGTAAAGCACGTGGCCGTTGGGCAGCAGATGCATGCGCGGATACAGCGGCAACGAGCGGTCTGCGGTGGATGGATTCTGGGTCCAGGTGCCCATGCACGGGTCGTAGGTTTCGGTTTGTACTACGTTACGACCTGAATTCACCGGATCTTCCGGGTAGACCGGCTTAAGCAGTTTGGTTACGCCACTGGCAACGAAAACCTTGCTGTCCGGCAGGGTGACCAGGGACGGGTACCAGCGGCCATAGTTCATGTCGCCGCTCTGGGCCCAGGTGTTGGTTTCGGCGTTAAAGATGCGGGAGTTCTTGATGCCCTCCAGCTCCACGATACCACCCTCGGTGTAGTAGTCGGTGCCGCCGACTGCCATGACACTGCCATCGGCCAGACCGATGACGTCCGAGCAGAACAGTGCGCCGTCGTTCGCGGCGGTATCGTCCGACGAATCGATTGCGCCATCCAGGCTGGTGTTATCAAGAAGGGTCTCACTGTCATTACCGTCGGGGTTGGCACCGCCACGGAGTGGACTTGGTTTGAGCCAGTCGGGTTGGTCATTGTCGCCCAGCGATAGCACCCGGGTCTGGTCATTGACCGATACCTCGCCGAATTCGGCGACAATGGAAAGCTCCACATTCTCGGTGCCCTCGAGCGCATTCATGTAAAGAATGCGGCCGTCATTCAGCAGTGCCACGGTACCCGCTGCAGGCTTGCACTCCTGCAACCCCTCGGCATTGGTCACACATTTTTCATCGGTTTCTACGGTTTCGCCGTCCACAATAATAGTCGGCTCGGCAAACGGATCGCTGAATGCGCCAATGGGTGAGTAGTTTTCCTTGAACGTCGGTTCGGGGCCGGCCTCAGCGGTCTGCTGATCTCCCGCAACGTTTGGGGTGACGGCGTTGTCATCGCCGTCGGACGATCCGCCGCAGGCGGACAGTGCCAGGGTGCCCATGGCAATAGCGATATGCCGATGTAGTGGATGCTTGTTCCGGTTCATCCTGTGCTCCTCAATATTGTTGTTGTCGGAAGGGGAAAAGCGGCCTATATGACCTCCCCATTACCCCCTACGCTCGAGAAGCAAAAAAAGTTTCAGCTGTTCGTCAGTTTTTTGATTAATTGTCGGACAGGGTTTTTGCGCTAGGCGCCCAGATCCCCCAGTAATGCGCTCAGGGTGGCTTTGCCTTTTTTCTGGTTGGCCTCTACATCCAGGTCGCCCAGACCTTCCCATTTCAGGTCTTCCTCGGGCAATTCATCAAGGAAGCGGCTGGGGATGGTTTCGATTTTCTCACCGTACTGTTTGCGTTGGGCGGCGTAGGTGAGGGTCAGGGTCTCCCGTGCGCGGGTGATGCCCACGTACATCAGTCGTCGCTCCTCCTCAATGTTGCCCTCTTCAATACTGGCACGGTGGGGCAGGATTTCCTCTTCCAGCCCCATGATAAAGACGTGGGGAAATTCCAGGCCCTTTGAGGCGTGCAGGGTGAGTAGCTGGACCTTGTCACTGTCGTCCTCTTCTTCCCGCTGTTCCATCATGTCCCGGAGAATCAGCTTGCTGATAGCATCTTCGATGCCGAGTTCATCGGCAGTGCCCTTGCCGTCATCGAGCATGCGCTGGATCGATTCCACCAGGTACCAAATGTTCTGCATGCGGCGTTCCGCCTGTTTGGGAGTGCCGGAGTGCTGGTGCAACCATTCCTCGTATTCGATGTCGGTAAACAGCTGTTTAATCACCGGTATCGGGTCTTCCCGGTGCAGGCGCTCGCAGATGTAGTCGACCCAGTGGGCAAAGCGTCGCAGGCGGTCCAGGCCCTTCTCGGTAACGTGGGTTTCCGCCCCCATATCACCCAGCGCCTTGAACAGGCTGACGTTGCGGGCTCGGGCGTAGTGGCTGAGCTGTTCGAGTGTGCGCGGCCCGATTTCCCGGCGCGGCACGTTAACAACCCGCAGGAACGCCGCATCGTCATCCGGATTGATCAGCAGCCGCAGGTAGGACATGGCGTCCTTGATCTCGTTTTTCGAGAAGAACGACTGACCGCCGGAGATGCGATAGGGAATCTGGTAGGCCTGCAGCTTCATTTCCAGCAGTCGCGACTGGTGGTTGCCGCGATAGAGAACGGCGAAATCCTTGAAGGCCAGGCCCTTTTTCAGCTTCTGGTCGAGGATTTCTGTGGCCACGCGGTCGGCTTCTGCATCCTCGCTGCGACACCGGACGATACGGATTTCTTCACCAATGGTGTGGTCGCTCCACAGGGCCTTCTCGAACGCGTGGGGGTTATTGGCGATCACCGTGTTGGCACTGCGCAGGATTCGCCCGGTGGAGCGATAGTTTTGCTCCAGTTTGACGATTTTCAGGCTGGGGAAGTCTTCCTTGAGCTGCGCCAGGTTCTCCGGACGTGCGCCACGCCAGGCATAGATAGACTGATCGTCATCCCCGACCACCGTAAAGGCGGCCCGCTGGGC
Organism: Marinobacter sp.; assembly: GCA_022014155.1. Classification (GTDB taxonomy): domain Bacteria; phylum Pseudomonadota; class Gammaproteobacteria; order Pseudomonadales; family Oleiphilaceae; genus Marinobacter. The sequence goes on from JAKLLS010000043.1 coordinate 9,699, forward strand.
GACCAGTAGTTTGACCAGTTCGTACTGGCACACGTTGGTGTCCTGGTACTCGTCCACCAGCATGTAGCGAATCTTGCGTCGCCATTTCTCCAGGACGTCCGGGTGGGTGCGGAACAGTTGCACTGGCAGCAGGATCAGGTCATCAAAATCAACGGCGTTGTAGGCCTTGAGGTACTCGTTGTAACGCTTGTAGATGAGGGCAATGCGTTGCTCGCGTTCATCCGCTGCCTTGCTCCAGGCTTCTTCCGGTCCGCGCAGGGCGTTTTTCCAGGAGGAAATGGTCATCTGGATGTCGGAGAGTTCATCGCCGGCGTCGGCGCTGTCCTCCCGCATCATCAGGTCCTGTAACAGAGCCTTGGCGTCCTCTGCGTCAAAGATTGAAAACCCCGGGTGGTAGCCAAGGTGCGGGTGCTCCTCCCGGATCATGTTCAGGCCGAGATTGTGGAAAGTGGACACGATCAGCCCGCGGGTCTGTTTTCGGTCAACAATGCGTCCCACCCGTTCTTTCATTTCCCGGGCGGCCTTATTGGTAAAGGTGACGGCGGCAATGTGTCTTCCCGGAATACCTTTCTGTTCAATCAGGTAGGCTATTTTTTGGGTGATCACGCTGGTTTTGCCACTGCCCGCACCGGCCAGAACCAGCAGGGGGCCGTCGGCATAGCGCACCGCTTCATGCTGTCGGGGGTTGAGTTTGTTCATTCGCGCATTCTACACCAGCAAGAGTTGCTGTACCTTGACGATCTATCGGCTATTCTAGGTAGGACGGATGTGGTTCATCATGGAAATCGGGCGCCCTTAATGACACTGCCAATGGAAACAATGAGTTCCGGCCAGGTTCGCTTGCTGGTATTGACGCCGGAATACACGGATTTTCTGTGGCTGGAGTCACTGCTATGCCGCGATCGCGAGCTGGTGCCAGACATGGTCTGGTGTCCGGACCTGATCGACTGTGATGACCTGATTCGCAACACGCATTTCGATGTCATCCTTTGGGATTGCGTGTTCCATGGGGATTCCGAAGTCTCATTCCTGCAGTATCTCAACGCCGCCAGTAACGACAAATCCATACTGGCCCTCAGTGCGGATCCCAGTGTCGAGCGCGCTTCCGAGTTAATGGCCAGTGGTGCTGCCGATTACCTGTGTCGCCAGACGCTGGATGCCTGGAGCCTGGCCCGGGCGGTGAAATGCCTGTGGTATCGGGAGCAACTGACGGAATCCGCCCATGGCCATTTCGGCCGTGAAGTGGCCAGCGGTGTGATCAACCGGGATCTGTTTTTTGATCGGCTCCAGCAGGCCCTGTTGAGGGCTGAACGGGGTGGCTATCGATTGGCCCTGTTGCACCTCAATCTGGATGATTTTCGCAGTTTCAACGAATCATTCGGGTACCAGAAAAGTGACTCGCTGGTGATGAAACTGGCAGAAAGGTTGCGTCACAGTCTCCGTCGCGTGGACTCGCTGATGCGTATCGGTGGGGATGAACTGGCCGTCATTGTCGAGAAGGTGGAAGATTCCCTCGACATTACCCAAATCATTCGCAAAGTGGTCAATGCCCTGAGTGATCCGGTCACGGTGGATGGCCAGAATGTGGTGGTCAGCGCCAGCCTTGGCGTGGCGACATACCCGGAAGCGGGAGACACTCCAGAGAATCTGATGCGCCGGGCCAACCGGGCGATGTTTGAAGCCAAGCGCGATCCGGGTACCAGTTACCGCTTTTACGACCGGCAACTGCACATCAGTGCCGGCCACCAGTTGCGGCTGGAGGCGGATTTACGCAATGCGCTCAGGGGCAAGGAGCTTGAACTTTATTATCAGCCACGCATTGATCTGGCGACCGAAGAGGTCCGCGGGGTGGAGTGCCTATTACGTTGGAATCATCCCGAACGCGGACTGGTGTCACCGGAGGAATTCATTCCTGTGGCCGAACGCAGCGGGCTGATCGTGCCGATCGGTTACTGGGTGATCGAACAGGCCTGCAAGCGCCTGCAGGAAGCGGCGGAGCTGGGCTTCCCGGGGCTGGTATTTGCGGTCAATCTGTCGTTCCGCCAGTTTCACGATCGCAAGATGACGGAAACCATCTTTCGCATTATTTTCAACGCCAACATTGATACCAGCCTGCTGGAGCTGGAACTGACGGAAAGCGCGATGATGCACGATCCCGAGTACGCCCAGCGTTGCCTGCGGGAGCTCAACCAGTTAGGCATCAGTTTTGCCCTGGACGACTTTGGAACCGGATTTTCATCCCTCAGCAACCTCCAGCATCTGCCTATCTCCCTGGTCAAGATAGACAAGTCCTTTGTGCAGGAGCTTGGGCATTCCGCCGACGCCGAGCACATTATCCGTGCCATCATCAGTCTTGCCCACAGCCTGCAGATCAGCGTGGTGGCCGAGGGTGTGGAGACCGAGGGGCAACTGGAATTTTTGCGCCAGCAACATTGCGATGAGATTCAGGGCTATTACTACGCCCACCCCATGCCGTGGCAGGATCTTGTGCAATTCCTGACCAACCGTGGTCAGGCCGCTTGCCTGCAGCGGTAAGCCGCTGTACCTTTGCGCTTTGATCCAGAAAGCATCACAGAGGTTGCATGAACAGTATCTCCAGGCGCATCGCCGAAGAGCTCGGCGTACGCGAGCAACAGGTAAATGCCACCGTCGCCCTGTTGGATGAGGGTGCCACCGTTCCATTTATTGCCCGTTACCGGAAAGAGGTCACCGGCTCGCTGGATGACAGTCAGTTGCGTAATCTGGAAGAACGCCTGCGTTATCTGCGGGAGCTGGAAGACCGCCGGTCCACGATCCTGAACAGTATCGAAGAGCAGGGCAAGCTGACGGACGAGCTGCGTGCCAGTATCAACGAGGCGGATACCAAGAACCGCCTGGAAGACCTGTACCTTCCCTACAAGCCCAAGCGTCGCACCAAGGCCCAGATCGCCAAAGAAGCCGGTCTCGAGCCGCTGGCGGACGCTCTCTATGGCGACTCGACTCTGGACCCGGAAGCCACTGCGGCCACTTACGTCAACGTCGAAGCCGGCGTGGCGGATACCAAGGCTGCCCTGGACGGCGCCCGCTACATCCTGATGGAGCGTTTCGCCGAGGATGCCGAGCTGCTGGGCGACTTACGAGATTTCATCTGGCAAGACGGTCAGCTCAAGGTCACGGTAATCGAGGGCAAGGAAAACGAGGGCGCCAAATTCCGTGACTACTTTGATCACGTCGAACCCCTGAAAAAGGTGCCGTCTCACCGGGCCCTGGCGATTCTGAGGGGGCGCAACGAGGGGATCCTGGGGTACTCCATCGTGGTGGGTGACGTTGAGGATGACCGCCGACAGCCTCATCCGGCGGAACAGCGCATTGCCGCGCGCTGGAACATCCGTGATAACGGCCGCGCCGCCGACAAGTGGTTGTCGGACGTGGTGCGCTGGACCTGGCGGGTGAAGCTGTCGACCCAGATTGAGACGGACCTGATGGCCCAGGTGCGGGAAGCGGCCGAGACCGAAGCCATCAACGTATTTGCCAACAATCTCAAGGATCTGTTGCTGCTGGCGCCGGCCGGGCCGCGTCCAACACTGGGTCTGGACCCGGGGCTTCGAACTGGCGTCAAGGTAGCGGTCATCGATGGCACCAGCCAGGTAGTCGGTCATGGCGCGATTTTCCCTCATGCACCCAAGAACCAGTGGGAGCGTTCTATCGAACAGCTGGCAGCCTGGTGTCGTGAGTACAAGATCGAGCTGATTGCGATCGGCAATGGCACTGCCTCCCGGGAAACCGAGAAGCTGGTGGCGGATCTGTGCAAGAAATACCCCGAGCTGAAGCTGGCCAGGATTGTGGTGAGCGAATCCGGTGCATCCATATACTCAGCGTCCGAGTTTGCCTCGAAAGAGCTGCCGGATCTGGATGTGACGATCCGCGGCGCGGTGTCCATCGCCCGCCGCCTTCAGGACCCGCTGGCGGAACTGGTCAAGATCGAGCCCAAATCCATCGGCGTGGGGCAATACCAGCACGACGTTTCTCAGGTACAGTTGGCGCGCAGTCTGGATGCGGTGGTGGAAGACTGTGTAAACGGCGTTGGCGTGGATCTCAACACCGCGTCCGTGCCATTGCTGGCGCGGGTGTCTGGCTTGAATCAGAACATCGCCCAGAACATAGTTGATTTTCGCAATCAGAATGGGGTGTTCAAAAACCGCAAGCAATTGCTGAAAGTCTCTCGCCTTGGCGATCGCACCTTTGAGCAGGCGGCAGGCTTCCTGAGAATTGCCAGCGGTGAAAACCCGTTGGATCGATCCTCGGTGCACCCAGAAGCCTACGGCGTGGTGGAAGCCATCGCTGCGAAAAACAACCGCAAGGTCGGGAACATCATTGGCGACGCGACGTTCCTGAGGTCACTGAACCCCCAGGACTATGTTACCGAACAGTTTGGTCTGCCGACGATTAAGGATATTATTTCCGAACTGGAAAAGCCCGGTCGCGATCCCCGCCCGGAATTCCGTTTTGCCAGTTTTGAGGAGGGGGTGGAAACCCTGAATGATCTCAAGCCGGGCATGGTGCTGGAAGGTTCGGTCACCAACGTCACCAATTTCGGGGCGTTTGTGGATATCGGGGTGCACCAGGATGGTCTGGTTCACATCTCTGCGCTGTCCAACACCTTTGTAAAGGACCCGCGTGAGGTGGTGAAGGCCGGGGACATCGTCAAGGTCAAGGTGATGGATGTGGACATCCCCCGTAAGCGGATCGCCCTGTCCATGCGCATGGACGACCAGCCTGGTGAGAGGACGGACAGTAAGTCAGGCGGCTCGGCGAGCCGGGGCCGGAGTGAGAACCGCTCTGGTGGTCGCAACGATCGCACCCAAAGTGGACAGCAACCGCAACAGGGCGCCATGGCCGGCGCACTGGCTCAGGCGCTGGCCTCAGCCCGGAAAGGCGGCCGTTAACCGGCGCGCCGATACCCATTCCACAGGCGGGTGCCGCTCACGAGGCTGGTGCCCGCTTTAGCAGGAGTCATTCATGGCTGAATCCCGCCATCACATCTTCCATCAGTTTGCGGCCGGCGATTGGAGCGGTTTCCTGAAAGGGGTGGAAAAGGAAGGTCTGCGGGTTGACCGCAACGGCTTTATCGCCCAAACCCCGCACCCTAGGGCCCTGGGGTCGGCGTTGACCCACCCACGGATCACCACCGACTATTCCGAAGCCTTACTGGAGCTGATTACCCCAGTGTGTAACAGCACTGGCGGCCTGCTATCGTCATTGCGGGATGTGCACCGGTTTGTGCAGAAGAGCCTGGGGGATGAAGTGTTCTGGGCGGCGAGCATGCCCTGCGAGCTGGATGGCGATGCCAGTATCCCCATCGCGGAATACGGTACGTCCAATATTGGTCGCCTCAAACACGTATACCGCCAGGGGCTGGCGGTACGTTATGGCCGCATGATGCAAAGCATCGCTGGCGCTCACTACAATCTGTCATTGCCGGACGGCTTCTGGTCACTGTGGCAGCAGGCGCTTGGCAACCAGCAGAGCCTGAAGGATTTCAAATCAGATCAGTATTTCTGGTTGATCCGGAATTTCCGTCGACGCAGCTGGTTGCTGATGTTGCTGTTCGGGGCGTCGCCCGCACTTGACGCGAGCTTTGTCGCGGGAGTAAAGCATGGCCTTGCCCGTTTTGATGACAACACCTGGTACGGGCCGGATGCCACGTCGCTAAGGATGGGAGACCTGGGTTATCACAACAACGCCCAGTCGTCCCTGAATATCTGTTTTAACGAACTGAGTACCTATACCCGGACGCTGGATCGGGCGATCCATACCCCGTGGCCGGCATACGAAGCCATTGGCACCCGCCGTGGCGACGAGTTTATCCAGATCAACACCAGCGTGCTGCAGATCGAGAACGAATATTACAGCGCGGTGCGCCCCAAACGCACCACCGAGCGCGAGGAAAAACCGATACAGGCGCTCGAAGCCCGGGGGGTGGAATACATTGAGGTGCGTTGCCTGGATCTGGATCCGTTCTCTGCGGTGGGTGTCACGGAAAGCCAGATCGATTTCCTCGACCTGTTCCTGCTGGACTGCCTGTTGGCGGACAGTCCCCGCATTGACGATAGTGAATGCGAGCGGCTTGATGACAATTACAAGGACGTAGTGGCCCACGGTCGTAATGTTGAGCTCGCATTGTGTCGTGGCGGGCGTAAGACCCCGGTGAGTGAGGCTGCCGACAACCTGCTGTCGGAGCTGGAGGCGCTGGCGGAACGGCTCGATAGCTGGACCGGTGGTGAAGCGTATCGAGGCGCCCTCCAGGCTCAGCGCGACAAACTGACGTCGCCAGGTCTGATTCCCTCTGCGCGGGTCACAGCGGCCATGTCGCAAGCCGGTCTCGGCCACCGGGAGTGGGTTCTGGAAATGTCCCGTCAGCATCAGCAGACGCTCCGTGAAGAGCCATACGCCGCGACCTCGCGGGCGGAATTCGAGCGTCTGAGTGCGGAATCCCTGGACGAGCAGGCGAGAATGGAGGCGGCAGACACCCTGCCATTTGCCGAGTTCCTGGATGAGTACCTGCGCTCCTGATGTGGGATACTGGGAGCACGGTTCGCGCCGGAGTTGGAACTATCGCACAAAAACTGAACAAATATTTGTCGGGTTCTGGCGCCTGCTGTTAAGTTTATACGGCAGTCAGGCATCAGGGAGAGCCGGCATGACCAGAGAGACCAAACTGGGTTGGGATGTTCAATCGCTGAACAAGGCGTACCGCCACGGTTATATGGCGGCGTCAATGGGCATGGAGCTTAGCCGCTGCCCCTATCGGAGTGAGGTGGTTATTGCTGCCTGGGAGGCTGGTTGGGAGGATGCCAGTGTGGCTGCCCGTGAGCCGGTAGCCGCCGGTGACGACCTGTTGTCCTGGATAGCCTGAGCCATTCGTCCCGGCTGCCCGTTTATTTCTGTATGACAAATTCCGTAAACAGCACGCCGGTAATGGTTTCGCCGGTCTGCTGCTCGGCCAGCACCGCGTTTATCCGTCGCTTGGCCTCCTCCCTCAGCGCGGCCTGCCCGTCACCGGTCGCCAGCCTGTCAGCGTCGGTCTGTTCCCCGAATAACATCACTAGTTCGTGCCTGAGCCTGGGCATATGAGCCTCCACGGCCGGGCGGGTGGTCTCTTTCGACGCACGAATAGTCACCGAGGCTTTCAGGTAGGTGAGTTTATCGCCAGGTTTACCCACGTGGGTGACAAAAGACGGATCCATTTCGATGTAGTCGGTGATTGTGGCTTCCTGGGTTGCCTCCGTTTCCTCTTCTTCCTCCTGCGCGGCCGTGGCGGCAGGAATTGCTGGTAACAGGCACAGCAGGATCAGAAAAAAACGTTTTAGCTGAAGTGTCATAGGCTTGAAGTTCACTATGGTTTAGGGTTTAGTGACGAAGCAAAGGCGATACCCGCCTGATTTTCGCAGAATAACAGGCCCGGTGGCCTCTTGCAGCATTCGCTGCGCCCTGACCAGTTCTGGTTGGGGAACAAAGAGCCTGAATGTCATCTCCGAGGTGTACTTTTGACTTCCAGACTGGTGTTTTCAGTAATTTTTGTGGTGTGCGTCGCGCTGCTGGGCGTGGCTTTTTATATGGAACATGTCATGGGGCTCGAGCCCTGCCCGTTATGCTGGCTCCAGCGTTTCGGGTTTATGGGTGCCGGGCTGGTGAGTCTGCTGGCGGTATTGCATAACCCGCAAGGTATTGGTGTTCGCCTGTATGGGCTGCTGCTGGCAATCACCGCAGGCTCAGGACTGACGGTAGCCGGACGGCAGTTGTGGTTGCAGAGCCTGCCGGAGGACCAGGTGCCGGCGTGCGGGCCATCGGTGGACTACATGCTGGAGGTTCTGCCCCTGACCGAGGTGCTGACCACGGCTTTCCGGGGTACCGGCGACTGTGCAGAAGTCGTCTGGCGATTCCTCGGTTTAAGCATCCCGGGATGGACTGCGGTGTTCTTCACACTGTTGGTGATTGCCGGACTCGTGATGCTGTTTCGTACTGGCAAAAGGTCTGAGAGGGGTGAAGACTGAAACGGTTGCGGCCTGCTATAGGCATGGGGTACCTTGAGTCTCGACATAACAAAAAATCGAAATCGACACCGGGTATGTCAGGTAACTGGAGAAAGGCGTCATGTTGGAAAATTGCCGTAATGCCAGGGAGCGTTGGGGTGGCGTCAGCGAACTGATTGATCGCTGGCTGAAGGAGCGCCAGGAGTTGTTGGTGCAGTACTGTGAGTTGTCCGGAGAAAGCGACTTTACCCAGACGGAAGCTCTGCGGGAAAAGTTTGTCCGGCTCTGCGAGGTATTGGTGGATTATGTGTCCGCCGGTCATTTTGAAATCTATGAGCAGCTTATTCAGGAAGCCAGGGAGTTCAATGACGGTGGGCTGGAGCTGGCTGCCAAGTTATATCCGCGGATTGCACAGACCACTGAGACGGCGCTGAACTTCAATGACCGCCTGGATGGCAAAACGCTCAGCGAGAGTGATGTCCAGGCGTTGTTCGATCAGCTGTCCGAACTGGGAGAGATTCTGGAAAGCCGGTTCGAGATGGAAGACTATCTGATTGAACACTTGCACAATGTTCATGCAGACAAGGTCATGTCCTCGGCCTGAGGCCGTCAGGAAAACGGGATAGACCTGCAGCCTCGGGCACGGTGAGTGGAGGCTGCAGTCTGTATCTGTAGTTTTAACCCGTTGAGAGGGAGGCCGGATTACTCCGGGTTTACCTCAATCAGTTCCACGTCAAACACCAGGGTCTCGTTTGGCCCGATGCTGTGGTTTCCACCTGGCCCGTAGGCAAGTTCCGAAGGAATGTACAGCTTTGCGCGGCTGCCTTCGTTCATCAGCTGAAGGCCCTCGGTCCAGCCCGGAATCACCTGATTGAGACCAAAGGTGACCGGCTCGCCACGCTCGCGAGAGCTGTCAAAAACCTCACCGGACAGAAGTTCACCGGTGTAGTGAACTTTAACCCGGTCGCTTTCGCCGGGCTTGTCGCCATCGCCTTCTTCCAGGATTTCGTACTGCAGGCCGGAGTCTGTGGTTTCAACGCTCTCCCGTTCGGCATTCTCCGCGAGAAACGCTTCACCGGCTTCACTGTTCTTCTGGGCCAGCTCTTCCTGCTGTTCATTTTGCCGCTCCTGGAGTTGCTGCTGATAGGCCATCAGCGCTTCCTGGATTTCTTCACGGCTCATCCGACTCACTTCTTCGTCACCTTCATGGCCATGCTCAATCCCCTGGAGGAATTGTTCCATTTGCAGGTCTGGAAGGTCGTTCTTCATGCGCTCACCGAGCACCAGCCCCATGCCATAACTGACCTTCTGGTCGGTGGTGTCCAGGCTCGGGTCTTTTTTCGATTCGGTTTGCGTGGAGCAGCCGGCGACGATGCCGGTCACTGCCAGTGCGAGCAGCATTTTCTTCATTGCAGAGTCCTATGTTGTGGGTGGGGTGCTTTGGAGCGCCCCGTATTGTGTTTATCTGAAATTGGGAAAGGTAACGGGTTCTGTAGCCAGATGCCACTGAACATGTGTTAAGAAAGTGGCCAGAAACTCAGCTACCATGGTTGGTGGTTGAGGACGGTGCCAGGGAGAAAGGTGCACTGTAAGGGGATTGCCAGTCGGTTTCCGGATCTGGCTCAGTCGAGCGCGGTACGTCACCATTACTTTGGCGTTCAATAGCCAGGGCATTCCACGGGCCATCCTTGGGGGGCTGGTCCGCATAGTGCCAGCTACCATCGCTGTCCTGCCACTTGAAGACAATGTCGGGGCCTTCAACAGGAATCGGGGACGGCACCAGCCCCTCAAAAGCCGGAATTTCTGTGCCGCTCTCTTCTTTTGGGGTGCTCTCGACGGCTTCGGGTTTTGGCTCGTTGAGCCCAAAAAACATGAGTACGAGCAGAACGCCGAGCGCTGGAAATGCGAGACGGATGAGCCATTTCATCATCATTCCCCTCTTGCTCCGGCAGCAAAGGCTATCAAGCCGGGGATGAGGGCGTCTAGCAATTGTCCGGTTTCCATATCCATAACCGTCTCCGGTGCCGCCGCTTCAAGATTGGTGCGGGCCAGTTGTTCAGGTTCATACATGCCGGCGCTCTCTCGTTGGGTGTTGACAAGGCATTGATAGGTCAAAGCCAGCTCAATCCGTTCTGCTTCCAGTTCGTTTGTGGCGATGCTGGTGCGCAAGCTCGCTGTCGCCGGGTTATGCCGGGGAATAAATTGCCGGGCTGAGCGCAGCGGCTCGGTTACATGGTTGCGCCACTCTGTTACCGTATCGCTCTCATGGCCACTGTATTTCTGGCCCGTAATGGTAAGCCAACAGGCGCTCAGAATCTGTGTAACGTTCCACCCTTTGCCTTGCAACGCCAGACAGGTCGACTCAATGCCCGGATATTTCCAGAATGCCAAGGCAAAACGCCAAAGCGGGCTATCCGGTTCCATTTCTGATGGCAGATGTTCCCGGTTGTCCTGCATTTTGGCCCTGTGGCTTCCTTGTAAAGCTTACCCTGATAAAATGACAACATGCTAACGATAACGGATCTCAGTTTACAACGGGGCGGCGTCTGGTTGCTAGACACCGTCAGCCTCACCATTCAGCCGGGCCAGCGGGTTGCCATTGTGGGCGCCAACGGCGCTGGCAAATCCAGTCTGTTCCAGCTTTTGTTGGGGCAACTCTCCCCCGAGCAGGGCAGTGTGGCACTCCCTGGTGGGTGTCGCATTGCCCATATGGCCCAGGAGGTTGAGGCATCCGGGCGAAGTGCCCGTGATTTCGTGCTGGATGGTGACCACGACCTGCGCCGAATGGAGCGGGAGCTCGCCGAGGCAGAACGCAATGGGGATGACCATGCCCAGGCCCGTATCCACGGCGAGCTTGATGTGCACGAGGCCTGGTCTGCTCCACGCCGGGCGGAGATTCTGCTGCGTGGGCTGGGCTTCTCCGATGCCGATACCGAGCGGCCAGTGTCGGCGTTTTCCGGTGGTTGGCGAATCCGTCTGAACCTGGCTCAGGCACTGATGAGGCCGTCCGATCTGTTATTGCTGGACGAACCCACCAACCACCTGGATCTGGATGCCTGCCTGTGGCTCGAGAACTGGCTGCGCAGGTACAGTGGCACCTTGCTTTTCATCTCCCATGACCGCGATTTTATGGATCGGGTTGCGACCCATGTGGTTCATTTTGACCGCCGAAAACTGGAACTCTATACGGGTAATTACTCAGCATTCGAAGGGCAGCGTAGTGAGCGCCTGGCGCAACAGCAGGCCGGCTTTGAGCGCCAGCAGGCCAGGATTGCCGAGATTCAGCAATTTATCGACCGGTTCAAGGCCAAGGCCACCAAGGCCCGCCAGGCCCAGAGTCGGGTCAAGGCGCTTGAGCGCATGGAGAAGATTGCACCAGCGCATGTCGATTCACCGTTCAGCTTCGAGTTTCCGGTAGCCGATAAGGTATCCAGCCCGTTGTTGTCGATTCGTCATGGTGCCGCTGGCTACGGAGATACGGTGATTCTGAAAGGTATTCATCTGTCGCTGCTGCCCGGAAGCCGGATCGGTTTGCTTGGCCCCAATGGTGCCGGTAAATCGACCCTGATGGATGCGCTGCGGGGGCAGGCCACCCTGCTGGCGGGTGAGCGTACCGCCGGTGAGAACCTGTCTGTTGGTTATTTTGCCCAGCACCAGTTGGAATCTCTGGATCTGAATGCCAGCCCTTTCCTGCATCTCCAGCGGTTGTCACCAAAAGCGTCCGAGCAGAGTATCCGTAACTTTCTCGGTGGTTTTGACTTCCATGGGGACGAAGCACTGAGCGCGATTCGTTCTTTTTCTGGTGGCGAGAAGGCTCGTGTCGCCCTGGCGGTGATCGCGTGGCAGAAGCCGAACCTGTTGCTGTTGGATGAGCCCACGAACCATCTGGATCTGGAGATGCGTCAGGCGCTGACCATGGCGTTGCAGAATTTTTCTGGCGCGATTGTGGTGGTGTCTCACGACCGCCACTTGTTGCGAAACACCGTAGATGAGTTCTGGCTGGTTAATGATGGCCGGGTGACAGAATACGACGGGGACCTGGAAGACTACGAGCGCTGGCTGGCGGACCGTCGCAAGGATGAGTCTGAGCCGCCCAGACGGGAACCGCAAGCGAGCGGATCTGCGGCACCGGTGTCCGGTGAAGCTGACGTGAACGTGGCCGGTGAAAGCGCCGAGGACCGCAAGGCGCGGAAGCGAGCCGAGGCCGCGATCCGTCAGAAGCTTAGCCCATACCGGAAACAGCAATCCGTGCTGGAAAAAGAAATGGAACAACTCCATCAGAAGCTCACGACACTGGAGGGCGAACTGTCAGCGCCGGAGCTGTATCAGGACGGGGGCAAACAGAAGCTGAAGGATCTGTTGGGGCAGCAGGCACAGTTCAAGGGGCGCCTGGAAGACGTGGAAGCCCAGTGGCTAGAGATCAGTGAAACCGTGGAGAGCCTGGAGGCGGAACTGGTTGCCTAGGCGTTGGAAACCAGTTCCAGCTTGAACCCCTGCTTTGCCAGGTAGTCCCGTTCATTTTCCAGGTCGGCCAGGGTGAGCGGGCGCTCCCTGAACCAGTCGTCGGGAAACTCGATCGTCAGCCGGTTCTCGCCAGCATGGAGTTGAAAGGCCGGTGGCGCTTCCATGTTCCTGGGATGCTGGAGCAATACCCCGAGACGCACAAGTACACAGAGATAGCGCAGTCGCGGAATGTCCTCGGGGTCGAGTCCTTCGAAAATGGCGCTGGAGAACTTTCGGCGATGGCCCCTGACCAGAGTGGCCAGGTCCCGCTGGAATTGCTGACTGAAACCGGGCAGGTCAGAGTAACGCAGCAGGTAGGCTCCGTGTTTGTGATACTGGCTGTGGGAGATGGTCAGGCCGATCTCGTGCAGGCGACAGGCCCACCGCAGCACCTCTTCGTCCGGTGCGCTACGAAGCGCCCAGGTATCCGCAACCTGATCCCAGGCCGCAATGGTGGTGTCTTCCACGGCACGGCCGTGAGTCTGGTCCACGTGATAGCGTTCCTGCAACGCGGTAATTGTTCGCTCGCGCACGTCCTCATGCTGGATACGGCCGACGATGTCGTAGAGCAGCCCCTCCCGGAGGGCGCCCTCGGCAAAGGTCATTTCTTCGATCTTCAGCGACTGGAACGCCCCCATCAGGATCGCGAAGCCGGCGGGGAAGATGCTCTGGCGGTCGCTTCGAACCCCCAGGTCGGCCAGCTTCTCAACTTTCCCCATGTCAATCAGGCGCTGACGTAACTCGTTCATGGCATCCAGGGTAAGGGTGCCATTGGTGATCTTCAGGGTTGCCAGTACGCTGGTAATGGCCTTGATCGAACCGGAAGAACCAACGGAACTCTGCCAGCCCACAGTGCGAAAATGCTGGCGAATGTTCAGCAGCTCCTGTTCCGCATGGGTGATGGCATTGTCCATCTGGCGCCGGGTAATTTTGCCGTCCGAAAAGTAACGGTTGCGGAAGGAGACACAGCCCATGTGCAGGCTTTCGAGTTCCTGGGGTTCAAACCGCTCGCCTATAATAAACTCGGTGCTGCCGCCACCAATATCAATCACCAGCCGCCGGCCGACATCGTCAGAAAGGGTATGGGACACCCCAAGATATATGAGGCGGGCCTCTTCACGCCCGGCAATGATTTCCACCGGATAGCCCAAAACCTCTTCCGCACGGGCCATGAACTGATGGGCATTACGGGCGACCCGGAGGGCATTGGTGCCGACAATTTGCACTGCCTCGGGCGGCATACCCCGAAGACGCTGGGCAAACCGGCCCAGGCAGGCCAGACCGCGTTGCTGGGTCTCCTCGGTCAAACGATTGCGCTCATCAAGGCCGGCGCCGAGCTGAACCTTCTCGCCCATTTTCTCCAGGGTACGAATTTCACCGTGGACCAGCCGGGCGACCACCATGTGGAAACTGTTGGAGCCCATGTCGATCG
>JAKLLS010000179.1 GCA_022014155.1 Marinobacter sp.
CCTCCTACTTGCGGAACATTTTGAGCATGCGATGGGTGACCCGGAAGCCGCCCCCTACGTTGATGCTGGCAATCAGCACCGCGATAAAGGCCATGATGCCGACGGCAATGTTCGCCGCCTGGGCCAGATGCAGAATGGCACCAATGACAATGATGCCACTGATGGCGTTGGTCACACTCATCAGGGGAGTATGCAGGGACGGAGTCACGTTCCAGATCACCTGCCAGCCGATAAAGCAGGCCAGTACGAATACCGTAAAGTGTTGCAGGAAGCTTTCCGGCGCGTGAGCGCCAACCCCGTAAAGCGCCAGGATAGTCACGATCAGCAAGGCCCCCTTGCCAATCAGGCTGCGACGGTCGGCGTCTTTTTTGGCCGCAGCCATGTCAGCAGCCGACGGTTCCTCCGTGCCCGGCGGCGGTGCGGGACTGACCGGAGCCTCCGGTTGGGGTGGCGGCCAGGTAATATCGTTTTCCTTCACCACGGTCAGGCCCCGGATCACGTCGTCTTCCATATTGACCTGGGGCCGCCCGTCTTTCTCCGGGGTCAGTTCGGTGAGCAGATGCACCAGGTTGGTGGCGTAGAGATCGCTGGCCACCTTGGCCATACGGCTCGGCAGGTCGGTGTAGCCGATCAGTGTCACGCCATGCTGCCTGGACACCGTGCCTGGCTCGGTCAGCTCGCAGTTACCGCCGCGTTCCGACGCCAGATCGACAATCACGCTGCCCGGTTTCATGGACTTCACCATGTCGGCGGTGATCAGCTTCGGCGCGGGTTTGCCGGGAATCAGCGCGGTGGTGATGATGATGTCCACCTCCTTCGCCTGCTCCGCAAACAGCGCCATCTCCGCCTTGATGAACTCATCACTCATCTGCTTGGCGTAACCGCCAGTCCCGCTGCCGTCTTCATCACCGAAGTCCAGCTGCAGGAACTCGGCGCCCATGCTTTCCACCTGTTCCTTCACTTCCAGCCGGGTATCGAATGCCCGCACGATGGCGCCCATACTGTTGGCCGCACCAATCGCCGCGAGGCCAGCCACACCCGCACCAATCACCATAATCTTCGCCGGCGGCACCTTGCCGGCGGCCGTCACCTGCCCGGTAAAGAAGCGGCCGAAGTGATTGGCCGCCTCAATCACCGCCCGATAGCCGGCGATATTGGCCATGGCGCTGAGCGCATCCATCTTCTGGGCGCGACTGATGCGGGGCAGGCTGTCGATGGCAAATGAGGTGATCTTCCTGGCTGCCAGCCTATCCAGCAGCTCGGGGTGCTGCGCCGGCCAGATATAACTGACCAGAAACGCCCCTTCTTTCATCAGATCCACTTCGTGCTTGTTCAGGACGGGGTGTTCCATGGGGGCACGAACCTTCAATATGAAGTCCGCTTCCTGCCACAGCGACGCGGTGTCGGCCGCTATGGCCGCCCCCACTTTTTCGTACGCTGCGTCCGAGTAATGCGCGGCCTCGCCAGCACCTGCCTCTACGACCACCTCATAGCCAAGCCCGATCAGCTTGTGCACGGAAGGCGGCGTGGCCGCTACCCGTCGTTCATTCTCGAATATTTCCCTGGGGATACCGATTTGCATGATTGGGGTGTCCTCCGGATTGCCCGATGAACCAGTTGTCTGGATATCCACATACTAGTCCAAGCTGGCGAAATTGCCCGGAATACCCCAAAAAAACGGCAAGTTACCCGAGCAGTCAGGAGGACTCTTTCATAAGGGTTTCGATGTCACCCTGGGACAGATTGTCCAGCATGGCGCCACGGAACTGCCGGTTAATAAAGCGCTCGGTTTCACGCTGTATCGCCTCCCGCTGCTCCGGTTTTTCAATGTAATCCATAGCCCGGAACAGAATATAGCGAATGGTCATGCGGGAAATTTCATGGATGGTCTCCGGCGGCACGGCATTGACCAGTTGCCTTTCGATAATGTCCTCCGCCATTTCCCGGGCGCTGGCATTGAGCTGGGCTTCCAGTGCCTTGCGCAACAGCGGAGAAGGACCATGAAGTTCCCTCACCGCGACGGTTGTTGCGGCGGGGTTGGCGAGGAAATAGTGATACACGTAGGTCACGGTATCGTGGGAAGCCTGCTCCGAAGATTCTGCCATTTGCCGGAGTTCCCGCACGCCGGACTTCATATCGGCAGCGATGTACCCCAATACCTGTAGCCCGAACTCGTCCAGGTTCTTGAAGTGACGGTAAAAGGTATTCGGGTTCAGTCCAGCTTCACGAGCCAGCTCCCGCAGTCCCAGCGATGTCAGGCTGCGGGTTTCAGTAATCAGCCGAAGACCAGCCTGCACCAGTTTCAATTTCCCGCCAGTCAACACATTCATCGAGATACCACCCAAAGTTGATGGGAGTGTTGGGCCGTTGGGACTTCCGAAAATGCTCGTAGCCATGGATGGCGGAGAGCAAGCGTACACGGACGTACTTGCAGCGGTTTTCGGAAGTCCCAACGGCCCAACACGACCTGCCCGCCAAGCCCGGAAGTCAGGACAACCTGTTGTCTCCTTGGGCCAAACGACGCTCATCTGAATTTCAGAAGTATACAGCTGTCTACTTCCTTGTGTATACATGTGTATACCGTCAATCATCATGGCGAAACAGACAACAACAGGCAAGGCCAGATGGCCAGCGAACAACGAGGTAGAGTTATGAGTCAGTCAGCACAAATTGCCATTATCGGCACCGGATTCTCCGGCCTGGGCATGGGCATCAAGCTCAAAGAAGCCGGTTATGACAACTTCGTGATTCTGGAGCAAAGCGACGATGTCGGTGGCACCTGGCACGAAAACCACTACCCGGGTTGCGCCTGTGATGTGCAGTCTGCCCTGTACTCCTTCTCGTTCGAACAGAACCCGAACTGGAGCCGCATGTTCGCGCAGCAGAAAGAAATCCAGGCCTACCTGCGCAAGTGTGCCGAAAAATACGACCTGATGAAGCACGTGCGTCTGAACACCCACGTGGCGGGCGCCAAATTTGATGAGAAGACCCAGAGCTGGACCGTCGAAACTTGCGACAGCCCCAAACTGTGGGCCTACATGCAGGAAAAAGGTCTCAACCCCGGCGATAAACTGGACCGGTCCGACGAGGATCTGCCGGAATTCAGCACCCTGAAAGCCGACGTTGTCGTGTCCGGCATGGGCGGCCTGAGCACCCCGGCCTACCCGAACATCAAGGGTATCGAAACCTTCACCGGCAAGAGCTTCCACTCCCAGGACTGGGATCACAGCTACGACTTCAAAGGCAAGCGGGTGGCGGTGATTGGTACCGGCGCCTCGGCCATCCAGTTCGTACCGGAAGTGGCCAAAGAAGCCGGTCAGCTGGACCTCTACCAACGTACTCCGCCGTGGATCGTGCCCAAGCCGGACCGCGAGATCCGTCCGCTGGAAAAACTGATGTTCCGCAAGTTCCCGCAGACCCTGAACGCCTTCCGCCAGAGTATCTACTGGACCCTGGAAGCGCGAGTGCTGGGCTTTGTCGGCAACCCGCGCATCCTCAAGATCGGTGAGCTGCAGGCCCGTCGCCACATCCGCAACCAGATCAAGGACAAGGAACTGCGCAAGAAAGTGACCCCGGATTTCCACTTCGGCTGCAAGCGGGTACTGATCTCCAACAACTACTACCCTGCGCTGGCCCAGGACAATGTGGACGTGCTGACGGACGGCATCCGTGAAGTGCGCGGTAATGTCATCGTCGATAACAACGGTAACGAGCGGGAAGTGGACTGCATCATCTACGGCACCGGCTTCAAGGCCCAAGACCCGGTTCCTGCCGGCATGGTCCACGGTCGTAACGGCCAGGACCTGCTGGACGCCTGGAAAGACGGCGCGGAAGCCTACAAGGGCAGCACCATCAACGGCTTCCCCAACTTCTTCATGCTGATGGGCCCCAACACCGGCCTCGGCCACAGCTCCATGGTCTACATGATTGAGAGCCAGATCCAGTACGTGCTGGACGCCCTGAAGAAGATGGACAAGCACGGCTGGAAGAGCGTGGAAGTGAAGGATGACGCCCTGAGCCAATACAACGCCTCGATTCACGCCAAGCTTGGCGACTCTGTCTGGCAGACTGGCTGTAAGAGCTGGTACGTGAATGAAAACGGCAAGAACACCACGCTGTGGCCGGGCTTCACCTGGCAGTTCCGCCAGCAGACAAAACGGTTTGATGCGCAGCAGTATGTGTGTGAGCCTGAGGCTGTTGAAGTAGGCGAGGCCGTCCCGGCATTGTAAGCTACTTGGCCAATAGGCTACCCAATATGGGCATTCATTTACCCATATTGGGTAGCTTTAAGCTAGCTGCTATTCCCCGTTAGGTTATTAGCTTTCAGTGACTCTATTCCGTACAGGCATTTTGTTGATTCTACAGTCCTGGCGCCAACTGCGGAAAATACCACGGCTCAGCATGTTCAGGAATTTCCCATTTCAACGGTGACCTGTTGCTGGTTTCACTCAGCAAACCTTCCTGCTTCAGCTGATTCAACAGCCTGCGTGCGCTTCGCTCCTGCATCCCCGTCAATGCAATCGCCTGCTTCCGATCCAGCGAACCCTGCACAAAGGCGTTGAACAGCACCAGGCCGGCTGTTGGTTTCAGTTCAGCATCCACTTCGGGAACGCGCTTGTCGTTGCGAGCCACAACGTAACGGTCAATTCGCTCCCTGAGCTTGTCGAGGGCGAGAAGACCTGACATATAGTTTGCCTGGTCGAGGGCGGTATCAAGGACAAACTCGCAGAATTCCATCAATCCCGTCTGGCTGAGATAGCCTCTGCCATCGCTGCTCCCTTGTCTGGGATAATCCGCCCGGGCCAGAGCCGCCTTATAGGTTTCCGCTGATCGTGCCAGCCCGCGACTCAGGCACCAGACACCGTAACTCTCAAGCCCAGCAGCCTTCAGCGCGGCATCCGTCCACAACCGGATAACACGACCATTGCCGTCAAGGAATGGATGAATCCATAGAAAGCGGTGGTGGGCTGCCGCAATAGCGATCAGTTTGTGGTCACCGCTGTATTTTCCGGGGTGATATTCCTCGCAGAACCGTGGCATTAGCTCGGGGAGGGCCTGATATTCCGGCGGTACGTGCCTACCAACCTCAACGTCACGCTGGCGCCATTGTCCCGGCTCAACCAATTCCAGGAGAGTGCCTTTTTGATCACGAACTTCCCTGAGTGAGTCTGGCACCTGGGCGTAGAAGCGCTGGTGAAGCTCCAGCATAAACTCTGCTGAATAGATCTCATCCAGTTCCGGGGCTTTCGCATACAGCCACTTCTGAACCTCGATATGGGCAAGTGACTCCCTTTGCAAATCACGTTTTACAGGGTCATCGCTGTAATGTCCTTTTTGGGCTTGGCGAATCTCATGCGGTTGCGTGCGGTTTCCCTCGATCAGGTTCGAGTAGTAGGAATTAATGATTGCCATGTGCAGCCGAAGGGTTTCTGCACTTTCCGGGGAAAGTCGCCCGGCCAGCTTTGCGGAGATTCGGTTTAGCTCCATGGCCTTGTCTGGCAGGGCTGATTTTCTGAGCGCCTGCTCGCCGGGTACGAAGGGCGCGAGGTCCATAATTGAGATCTTGGTCATGGAAATTCCAGAAATTTGGCCGGTTTAATGTCCGCGTCTTATGCTAAGCAAGATTATGATATTTATGGAATTTAAAAGTATTCATAGAAAGATAAACGAAATTTTTGTCCGGTTTGTTGTCCGGGTTCATGTTCAGAATAGTTTACCGATCACTTGATCGCCAGCTTTCTCTGAATCATGGTTTGAACAGGGGAGCAACAGGAGCATGCGCCATGACCAAACCTATCCTTCCTGACATGTTCCGAATTCTGGAGGCTGAGCAGCGAATTCGGTCCCACCTGGGCGAAACGCCGCTGTTGCATGTGCCTGACCCTGGTCCACCCGTACAACGACGTCCGCATCATGGCCGGGCAGGGCACCGTTGGCCTGGAGTTGTTACGACAGCAACCAGATGTGGATCGGGTGCTGTGCCCCATTGGCGGTGGTGGGGGACTGCACCTATGCTGCGTCCCGCCAGGTGGTGGACCGGATTGTGACGGTTACCGAGGCAGGTATCCGGGAGG
>JAKLLS010000180.1 GCA_022014155.1 Marinobacter sp.
CGCAGGCTCAGCTCATCGGTGATGTAACCACTGGCGACGACAGACGCCTGGTCACCCGTCCCTTCCGCTTCCAGGATCAGGTTGCGAATACCAAGCTCGTCTCCCAATCCCTGAGTGACCTTGCTGGCCTGGGTAAGTCCCAGCGACAACGCCGCGCGACTCATTTGCCCTTCATCCCCCCGGCTTTGGGGAGCACGCCCTAGTATCACGTAGGACAACGCATCACTCTGGGGCATCGATGGCTCAGAGAAAACTTCCGTTTCCGGCTCGCTGACCGGGCCACTGAGTCGAATTCCGGCAACCACAGTGTCCACCCGTCGAACTGCCTCGATGTCCAGATACGGCTCTGTGAGTGGCCCCACAAAGACAATTCGCGCCCGACGCAGCTCCAGCTCCTGCCCATAGGCTTCGTATTGACCGTTCTCCAGCTGGAGGGCGCCACGAGTGTCCATGTCGTTGCCAATCCGCAGCGTACCCTTGAGCTCCCCGGTGACACCAAAAGCATCAAAGGTGACCTCGTCTTCCCCCACCACCACGGTGACATCCATATTCAGTGACCGGACAGCAGGCTCTTCCTGATCAGCTCCGACAATCACTTCATCCTCGGAAACCGACACCGCCTGCTCCGGCAATGCACGCACCTCAATCTCGCCCCGAGGCACATCCACCCGCCCAGTCACCGACAATTCCCCGTCACGGAAAGCCAGGGTGATATCGGGTGCGACCTCTAACCGGGCATAGGGATCGTAGGTCACCGGCAACCGCTGGCCAGTGACGGTGACTTCCACAGCAGGCGCGCCCTCCCAATCGAGCTCACCAGCCAGTTTCCCCTCGCTCCGATCATTACTCTTCCAGCGTCCGGTCAGATCGGCGGAATAGCCATTCAACGTCAACGCCACCACGACGTCTTCCAAAGGTATAGGCAGCGAAGGATCAACGAATCGGCCGCCCGTCAGGGCTATTTCGCCGTGTACCGCCGGTTTCATCAACGGGCCGGACAACTGTCCTTGTCCATTCAGCTCGCCCTGCACTTCCTCCAGACCGGCCACTACGCCAGCCAGGGCAATATCCAGCCCCTCCAGCGTGAAGTCACCGCTTACCGTGCGCTGTTCTGCGGTCGGATCAACCGACAGGTCCAGGGCAAAATGTCCCAATTCCGGCCCCGTCAGCCGAACAGCAACGTCCGCCACTTGCGGCTTCATATCAACGCTTACGGTCAGACTATCGTGCCGCAGAGATTCCCAGTCTTCCTGCACCAGCACCTCAAATTCCCCTGCCCCCGCATCCAGGGAAATGGTGCCATCCGGACCATCATCGGTCATCGCCAGGTTAATGTCGGCGTTGATCCGCGCATGCCATCGCAGTGTTTCCGGCAGCAGCGACGCCAGGGCTTCGGAGGGGAAGTTATCCACCCGATAGGCGAGCTGTGGATTTGGCAACAGGGTCTGATCCGCGGCGCAGACGGAACTTTCCTGCCAGCGCCAGCAATGAGCACCGAAGGTCAGCGTACCGTCCTTGCTGTAATCGAGTGCTGCGGGCTGATCCAGGGTCCAGGTCTGGGACTGACCCGGAAGGTCAAGCTCCCCGCTGTCCAGAGCGCCACGCCAGCTGTCCCACGCATTACCCGCGCCCCCCGCCAGGGCAAGGCTGAGATCGGCTTCCTCGTGGAGCGCGCGGATAGTCAGCCGGTGTACCTGCTGTGTACCTGACAGGCCCAATTCCAGACGCTCCAGTCGCTCATCCCCTGCGCGGATATCCTCTGCCGCTGCCTTGGCGTCCAGCGCCAGACCACTGCCGAGACTGGCTTCGAGCTCAGCCTGAGATATCGCCACACCGTCCTGCCAGACCAGATCATTTGCGGTCACGCTCAGATCTCCCTGGGGATCCCCCGGGGTGCCCCGCATAACCAGTGACGCGACCAACTCACCCGACAGCCCGGGCAGCAGAATGTCCGGCTGGGGTACCTGAATGTCGAGGCTACCGGCAATCTCGGAACCCCAGCGGCCACTGCCATTAATACGGTTCTCTCCCACCTCAAGGCTCAGGGCGGAGACATCCCAGCTGCCGGCAGAGGCTTGCAACTCACCATTGCTCTGGGCCGGCTCCTGCTGCCAGGTGCCGGAAATATCCCAGCCAGCGGTCATGTCGGGCAGCCCCTCATTGGTCAGCCGGCCCTGGCTGTTGAGATCACCACTCAGCCGTGCTTCCAGGATTGGCACCCAATAACCGGGGTTAAATTGATCCAGTGTCAGGCCAGCTTTCCATGCCAGCTGCCCGGCAAAATCGATATCGGCATCGCCACGGAGGGATCCCGCACCGGTGCTGACCACCAGATTGCTCAGAGATACCGTTTCCAGGTTGCCTTCCAGGGCCGTCTGCAAATCGGCATCCCCCAGAGGACCGGATACAGCCGCGTCCAGCCGGGCGTTGTAACTGTTATCACGGTAAGACACCTCACCATTCAAACTCCGCAGGATAACCGGCGGTGCCTTAAGATCGGGGATCAGGCTGTACCAGGGGAATGATTCCAACCCGATCTCGGCGTTTGCAGTCAATGCCTCATCCCAGCTCACATTCCCTTCAACCCTGAGCGTGCCCTGCTCTGAGTCGCCCCCGGGGCCAGCCATGTCCAACACCAGGTCCGATACACCGGCAGTGGTCAGCAACCCCTTAAGGGAAGTCGCTATTGCCCCTTCTGTGGCCGGTAACGTCATCGTGGAGCGGGTAACAAACCCCTTCTCGAGGCTACCGTCGAGAGAGAGCTGCCAGTTTCTCAGGGTCAGGGTTGATGGCAGGGTATCCAGCGGCAGGAACGACTCCGACCGAAGGGACAGGCGAACGGGCAATCGCCTGTCCAGTGGCGCCCCCTTCCCGTCAATGACTGCATTGAGGTAACCGCTACTGCGACCGGACAACCTGAGATTCTTCGCGCTACCCGTCAGGTTCAGGGCCAACTGCCAATCGTCACCATAGGGAGGCGGCAGTGAGACATCCACATCCAGATCAAGCGGCCAGTCACCCCGGGTCCCCAGCCGCCCGGAGGCGTTTACGGCAATCTCATTCAGCCGATAGTTCACCTGCTCTATAACCCAGTCGGTTCCAGAGCCACCCGCCTCTATTTCCAACGAATCCCAGACCTTGCCGTCGTTGACGGTAAACGGGCCCAGGCGGACATCGCCGATTTTCAGGCTGACCGGCAGGTTGACCAGAGGCAGGCTGAAATCGCCTCTGGGTTCTTCCGGCTCATCGGAAGGTTGCAACTGAAGATCGATGGCATCGGCATGAAGGGTATCCAGGCACAGTTCCTTGCTCAGCAGACAACCGGGCGACCAGTCCACCTCCACGGCCTCAATATTCAGCCCGACACCATAGCCTTGCCACTGCAGGGAATCTGCCCGCCAATAGCCGAACAGGGAGCCCTTGTCCCCTTCCGTCTGCAGGCCCGGAATCTGGTCGATGACCCAGGCAGTACCGGTCTCGGAACGCAGGATCAGTAGCAGGACGGCAACCAGCACAATGGGCAGCAACACCAGGAGTCCCAGCATCAACAACAGCCAGAAACGCCAGCTACGCCGCTTCCGCTTCATGTCCGTCACAGCTCAGGCCCCATGGAAAAGTGGACGCGCCATTCACCGCCGAATTCGTCATCCAGCCCCTTGGCAAAATCCAGGCGCAAGGGCCCAACCGGGCTCACCCAGCGTATGCCCACGCCCGCCCCCGTGGCCAATGGATCAAACACATCATCGATCGCGTTACCTTCATCCACAAAGGCCGCCACCCGCCAGTTCTGGATGAATTCGTACTGATATTCAACACTGCCGACCATCAGGTAACGCCCACCAACGGCCACGCCGTCCTCATCCTCCGGCGACAGGGTTTCGTAGCCATAACCACGAACACTCTGGTCACCACCGGCAAAGAAGCGCAACGATGGCGGCACGTCCTCAAACCGGTTTGTCGCCACGCCACCCGCCTGGAAACGTGCGAGAAAGCGGTGGTTATCGGCCAGAGTATACAAACCACGAACCAGAAAATTCACATGGAGAATATCCGCGTCCGACAAAACTTCACGGTGCGCCCCTTTGACATCGAACTGAACCCGATACCCCCGGGATGGATCCAGTGGCGAGTTAGCATGCAACTTCGAGTAGCTCACCCCTGGCAGCAACAGACTGCTCTGGCCCCGCTCGTCATCGCCAATGCGGAAGCGCTCACCTTCCCACCGTAGGGAAGCAACCTGCATCCACCCTGAATCCAGCTGGTGCTGCCACTGCTGTCCGAGGGTGAGCCGTTCGGACTCCACATCTTCAATGTCTTCGCGCTGATACCCGGCACCGAGACGTATGGAGTCCGTCATTGGCGGATCCAGTGGCAGCTCATACCAAGTGCTGATGTTTTGCCGCGGGCCGGACAATTCCGTTTCCACCCCACGCCGGTGGCCCATGGGGTTGATCCAGTGTTCGCGCCAGTTGCCCCGGAACCGCGGACCAACGTCCGTGGAAAAACCTACACCGGCGGCGACGGATCTGGGCGGACGCGTCGTCAGGTTAACCGTCACAGGGATTACCCGATCCCGGGCGCTGCTGGGCGATGCATCAACATCCACCCCAGAGAAGTAACCACTGTTGGACAGGTCGCCGCTAAGTCTGGCGATTTCATCCGCGTGATAGGGCTGGCCCGGATCAAAGGTCACAAACTGCTCCAACAGACTGTTCTCGAACCCATGGCCTTCCGTGAAAGTGACTTTCCCCAAGTGATAACGTTCGCCGCTGCGGAAGCGAATGGCGATGGTTGCGGTTCTTTTCTCAGGATCCACTTCCAACTTGCGGCTGACAAACTCGCCATCAAAATAACCCAGCACCCGGGCCCGGTTCTGAATCGATTGCCTCAGGGTGCTGTACTCCCCATGATTGAGCACGTCCCCTTTCGAGGGTGACTCTGGTATGGCCTTGAGAAAGTCATCGTCCTCCGAGGCGGGGCCCTCAACCACCACCTCCCTCGAGGCAATGCGAACCGGCTCGCCTGGAATCACCGTCAGATTCAGTTGGGCAAGCCCATCTTCACCCTCGCCTTCCACAACCTTCCACTCAACGATGGGGCTGTAGTATCCGAGTGCTCTCAGGGCCTCCTCAACCTGTTTTTTTGCAGTGCCGACATAACGGCGAAGGTTGTCGGCGCTTCGTCCCTCAACCTCACCGATAAACACTTCCGCATTGTCCTGCAGGGCAGGATAGTCGCCCTCGACATTCACCACCACCTGACTGGCATGCCCCGGCAATACCCACAACAAACACCACAACAGGGCGCCTGGAAATTGAACTTGTCTGGTAAGGGAGAACATCCGTTTATGAATCGTCTTTTAATGAAGTAAAGAAGGTGCCGAGTCTAGCGGATTGACCAGACCGACCACCAGCGACGCGCCTTTTGCCAATGGCTACCGGAGCCGACACGCCCATGATCAGGCCAGACTCTATCCAATAACAACTGTCTGATAGTAACAGGAGCGCCGGGTTCCCGCGCGCCTCCATAGGAGACTGACGATGACCAGGGATCCCATAGGACTCGCCCTGTCCATGATGAACCGCCTCGCGGCCAACCCGTTACTGGACCGATTTGGCCTGCGCACAGCGACCGAAAGAACCGCCTACCATGGTACCCGGGTTGGTTTTCGGACCATTGCCCTGGCAGGCCGCGAATTCAAACGGGTCTCCAACTGGTTGCCGCAAAAACGCCTGCCGGGAAAATCCGCACCAGCACTGTTCGATCTTACGCTGGATGACGACCAACAGATGATTGTGGATAGCCTGCACCGACTGGCCCGGGACACCCTGAGACCAGCCGCGGCGGAAGCCGATGAAGCTGGCGCCCTGCCCGCCGATGTTTTTGACGCCACCGCAGAACTGGGATTAACCCTCTACGCCGTGCCCGAGGAATTTGGCGGTGTCGCGGAAACCCGATCCCCCGTCACCAGCGTATTGATCGCCGAGCAACTGGCGTGGGGCGACATGGGGCTGGCCATTGCCCTTATGGCACCTTTCAGCGTTGCCCAGGCAATCAC
>JAKLLS010000181.1 GCA_022014155.1 Marinobacter sp.
CGGACGGAGCGTCCGTCCCGGGCCGTGGTGTGGACATCGGTGGCCACGCCCTGATAGAGCTTGATCCACTCATCAGGGCTGATGTTGATATCCACAATAATCTGTTGCATGTATTTTTGGCCTTGCTGTCGGATTAGCCAGAGGCGTAATCCGACATAGGATTTCCAGTCCTCAGTTGGCCAGTTCCAGCAACAGACGGTTCAGACGGGTCACATAAGCACCCGGATCCGCCAGCTGCTCGCCACTGGCCAGGGTAGCCTGGTCCAGCAGAACAGCAGACAGCTCGCCGAAGCGCTCATCGCCCTTCTCGCTCTCCAGGCGCTGCACCAACGGGTGATCCACGTTGATTTCGAAGATCGGCTTGCTGTCCGGCACTTTCTGGCCGGCGGCTTCCATGATCTTCTTCATCTGGGCGCCCATGTCGAAATCACCGACCACCAGGCAGGCGGGCGAATCGGTTAGACGGTTGGTGACCCGCACGTCCTGAACCCGGTCGTCCAGAGCCTTCTTGATGCGCTCAAGCAGATCTTTATGCTCCTCGGCGGCCTCTTCCTTGTGCTTCTTGTCTTCCTCGGTCTCTACTTCGCCAAGGTCCAGATCACCCCGGGCAACGTCCTGGAACTGTTTGCCGTCGTATTCGTTGAGGTAACCCATCATCCACTCGTCGATACGATCGGACAGGATCAGCACTTCAATGCCCTTCTTGCGGAAGACTTCCAGGTGCGGGCTGCTCTTGGCGGCCATGAAGTTGTCCGCAGTGATGTAGTAAATCTTGTTCTGGCCTTCTTTCATGCGGCCGATGTAGTCATCCAGGGATACGTTCTGGGTCTGCTCACCGGTATGAGTGGTGGCAAAACGCAGCAATCCGGCGATCTTCTCACGGTTGCTGAAGTCTTCTGCCGGTCCTTCCTTGATGACCGTGCCGAACTCACCCCAGAACTTCTGGTACTGCTCGGGATCTTTCTTCGCCAGCTTGGACAGCATGTCGAGTACACGCTTGGTGAGCGCGGTGCGGATGCTTTCCACGGTGCTGTCGTTCTGCAGGATTTCCCGGGAAACGTTCAGGGACAGATCGTTGGAGTCGATCACGCCCTTGGCGAAGCGCAGGTACAGCGGCAGGAACTGCTCGGCGTCGTCCATGATGAACACGCGCTGTACGTACAGCTTCAGGCCGCGAGGCGCTTCCCGGTTGTACAGATCAAACGGCGCGCGGGCCGGAATGTACAGCAGGCTGGTGTAGTCCAGCTTGCCTTCCACCTTGTTGTGGGACCAGGTCAGCGGGTCTTCGAAATCGTGGGCGATGTGCTTGTAGAATTCCTTGTACTCCTCGTCCTTGATTTCGGTACGCGGCAGGGTCCACAGCGCGGTGGCATCGTTGACGGTTTCGTCCTTGCCCTTTTCTTCCTCTTCCTCGGACTCGGATTTCATCACCACGGGGAAGGAAATGTGATCGGAGTACTTCTTCACCAGACCGCGCAGACGGAAACCATCAGCAAATTCCTTCGCGTCTGACTTCAGGTGCAGGACAATTTCGGTACCACGGTTTTCGCGATTCACCTGCTCGATGGTGAATTCGCCGTCGCCGTTGGATTCCCAATGCACGCCTTCTTCAGGGGCTGCGCCGGCGCGGCGGGTAAACACTTCAACCTTGTCCGCCACAATAAATGCGGAATAGAAACCAACACCAAACTGACCGATCAGCTTGCTGTCTTTCTTCTCGTCACCAGACAGTTGCTGCAGGAATTCGGCGGTGCCGGAGCGTGCGATGGTACCCAGGTTCTGAACCACGTCATCACGGGTCATGCCGATGCCGTTGTCGGTCAGGGTGATGGTGTTCTTTTCCTGGTCGTAGTCCAGGCGGATTTTCAGCTCGGTATCGCCTTCATACAGGCCGTCATCCTTCAATGCCGCGAAAC
Organism: Marinobacter sp.; assembly: GCA_022014155.1. Lineage (GTDB taxonomy): Bacteria > Pseudomonadota > Gammaproteobacteria > Pseudomonadales > Oleiphilaceae > Marinobacter. The sequence continues at coordinate 1,917 of JAKLLS010000181.1, forward strand.
GCAGTTTATCTTCGGCGTCCGAGGCGTTCGAGATCAGCTCACGAAGGAAGATTTCCTTGTTGGAATACAGGGAATGGATCATCAGGTGAAGCAGTTGCTTCACTTCGGTCTGAAAACCCAGGGTCTCTTTTTGCGCTTCTACCGTCATGGCTTTTTTATCTCCTGCTGTTTACGTTCGGTGGAGCGGTGCGGTCGGGTAGTCCTGTCCACACCACCCGACTATCGAGTTCGTGTTGCAGAGGGAAATGGGGGCACGCCGGGGCATTTCAAGCCCCGGATTAAAGGGAAAATCAGTCTTCGAGGAGGAAGTGAGCCCTGGCGGTGGCAATCGGCTGGGAACGGGATTTCTGCCAGGCGGTGATCATCACGTTGGCCACGCGGTTGCCCTGGCGGGTCAGGCGGCACTCGGCGAAGGTTTCGCGGTTCAGCCCGGCCCGCAGGTAGTCCAGGGAAAAGTCCACGATGCGGGGCATGCGTAGGCTGTCCTGGGACATCATCAGGTAGATGGCGGCGGACATTTCCATGAAACCGCCGATGACGCCGCCGTGAATAGCGGGCAGGATCGGGTTGCCGAGGTTTTCTTCCTTTTTTGGTAAGCGGAAGATCAGGTCGTCGCCGAAACGGTCGCACTCCAGGCCAATGAAACGGGCATAGGGAACACTTTCCAGCAGCCGGGAAAAATCGCCGCTTTCGCGGGTGTGACGGAGGATTTCAGGGTCGGTCATTCTTCACCTCCGGTAATCAGATCCCGATAGCCTTTAGGTGTTGCTTCCTTGCCGATGCGCATGAAGGTGCCGACGCAGTTGGCGATGGTTTCGCCACCTTCCTGATAGGCCTCACACCGGGTAAAGATAATATTGCGGGTGATCTTGTAGGTTTCCGCGCGGGCATACACCGGTTTGTGGGGTTCCGCCGGGCGCATATAGTCGACCCTCAGGTCCAGTGTCGGGCACAGTTCGAAATCCTTCAGGGCACAGATGATCACTGAACCGGAGGTCGTGTCCATCAGCGTGGTAATGGCACCGCCGTGGATCACGCCGGTATCCGGGTTACCGATAATCCGGTCACTGTATGGCAGGCACATGGTCAATACGCCATCGCCGGCGGCCTCAACGGTCAGGCCCAGTTCCCGCGCCTGGTTCAGGGTTTCAAGAAACCGGCGAACCCGGTTCAGTCGGATGTCATCAGTCATTCAGTGTCGCCAGATCGGTTAACTGTTGGATTTCGAGGCGGCATCGGATTTCGCCGCAGGTTCTTCAAACACTTTTCCGCTGCGCAGGGCCTGCAAGGCGTTGGAACGGAATTCCCGGCGGTACAGAACGATGACAACCAGGGTAGAGCCCGCGATAAAGGCCAGCGGGTGGATAAACCATGCCACCACCGCCATGGCATAGTAATAGGATCTCAATCCAAGGTTGAACGCATCCCCCGCCAGGTTGCATACCCGTGCCGCGCTCTGGGCAAAGGCTTCTCGCGCTGCCGGGCTGACTTTGGTGTCCTCCGGTAATGGTGCCCCCCCGATGAGCACAGCCACAAAGTTGTACATGCGCATGGACCAGGTGAACTTGAAGAAAGCATAGATAAACACCACCAGCAGAACCACCATCCGCAACTCCCAGATCGCACGGCTGGGCAGGTTGCCAAACGGCAGGGTACTGAACACCTCCATCACTTCCTGAGTGTAGCCCAGTGCAGTGATGATGCCCGCCAGGATCAGCAGGCAGCTGGACGCAAAGAAAGCGCCGTTGCGTTCCAGGTTACCCACGACCGACGCATCCGGGATGCGGTTATCCCGGCGCAACATCCCCCGCATCCAATCTTCCCGGTACAGGTCCAGGGTATTGGACAGGCAAGGTCTGTCATTGGCTTTGCGGCTGGAATACTCGGTGTAACCAATCCAACACACCAGAAACCAGGCCAACGCAATCAGTTCCAGATAATCAACCATGAAGGTTCCATTTGCGGAATCGAAAAAAGGAAGGTTAACAAGGGCCTTATCATACACTCCGCGAAGGACTCGCTCCAGATGACACGGGCACGATGGCTGTAACCGATGATCACCGGATGTGGTATAAACTGACCCTTACCACCCCGGGGTTACGTACATCCCGGATCAAGGACTGATAACAGGAGTTTACCGTGACGAACCGGCTGTTTTTTCGCTACCTGCCCCTGACAATCCTGCTCTTTGCGATGGCGGGATGTTCCGTAAACCCGGTCACCGGGGAAAAGCAGTTGTCACTGATACCGGAAAGCCAGGAGCTTTCCATAGGCGCAGAGCAATACACCCCGACCCAACAGACCCAGGGCGGTCAGTTCTATCTCGACCCGGACCTGACGGTGTACGTACGCGAAGTTGGCCAGAAGCTGGCCAGGGTCAGCGATCGCCCCGACCTGCCCTATGAATTCGTGGTGCTGAACAGCAGTGTTCCCAACGCCTGGGCACTGCCGGGTGGCAAGATCGCCATTAACCGGGGCCTGTTGACCGAACTGGAAGACGAAGCCCAGCTCGCGTCTGTGCTCGGCCATGAGATTGTCCATGCCGCCGCACGCCACAGTGTGCAACGCATGCAACAGGGTATGCTGATCAGTGCCGGTGTCGCCGGGCTGGGATTCGCGCTGTCGGATAACGAATGGACTGGCCTGCTCATGGGCGGCGCCGCTCTTGGCGCTCAGATTATTCAGGCCCAATACAGCCAGGGCGACGAACTGGAATCCGACCGCTTTGGGATCGAGTACATGGTCGAGGCCGGCTACGATCCCCAGGCTGCGGTGGAGCTTCAGGAATTGTTTGTTAAATTGTCGGAAGGGCGTCAGTCGAGCTTTATTGATGGTCTCTTCGCCAGCCACCCCCCTTCACAGAAGCGGGTTGAGGAGAACCGCAGACTGGTTCAGAAGTATGGCACCGGTGGATACCGCGGCAAGGATGTTTACGACAGAAAATTGGCCAAGGTCAGAAAACTCAAGCCCGCTTACGATGCCCACGACGAAGCCTTGAAACTGGCCAGAGAGGGTGACATGGAAGCGGCGCTGACCAAGATCAACGAAGCCATCGGCATAGAGCCGGGGGAAGCGCTGTTCTACTCCCTCAGAGGGCGCATTTACGAGGCGAAGGAAAATACGGCCAAGGCCGAGGCGGACTTCGAAAAAGCGGTGTCTCTCTATCCTGAAATGTTCAGTTACCGCCTGCACAACGGCCTGAATGCTCTGGCCCGGAATAAGCTTGATAAAGCCCGGGACAACCTCACCAAGGCCAACGAGGTGGTTCCGACCTCCATAGCCTTCCTTCGCCTGGGTGATGTGGCAGTGAAACAGAACCGTCGCGATGACGCCATCAGATACTATCGCACAGCGGCGGAAGCCGGCGGCGAAGTGGCTGAAGAGGCCAAAAGGAAGCTCGCCAATCTGACCCAGTAACTGCTGGACAGCCCCTCCCCAAAGGCCCGGATCCACTCCGGGCCTTTCTGTATCCGGACACCCTGTACACGGGCCTTTCCCTGACTTTTGCCGTGGTGACAGCACCTCCCTGTCAATGATTGCATTGACTTTTAGAGCAATAACTCTAAAAATCAGATGACACCAACAACAATCGGACGATTGCCATGTTAGCGAAACGTATCCAACCGATGGCTTTCCAGGCGAGACGACTGTACGTGGAGCTGATGTTCCAGGTTATGGGTCGCGCCCTTCAGGCCGTTAGTGAAGTGGATGAGACGGTCCAAAAGGAAGCCATTGCCCTGCCGGAAGGTTTTCTGTTTGAAATGATGGTGATGCCAAACGGCTCCAGCCTTATCGTCGAACATACCGGTAACGGGCGCTTCCACTACCACGGTAGTACCGCCCCACGACCGGTGGATCTGTCGATACAGTTCAAGCACATTGCCCACGCCTTCATGGTGCTGTCGTTCCAGGAGAAGACTTCCGTGGCCTTTGCCAATGACAGGATGCTGGTGGATGGCGATATCAGCTACGCCATCCGCATGACACGGGTACTGAACCGGCTGGAAGCGTTCATTCTTCCGAAGCTGATCGCGAAGCGGGCCGTCAAGGAATATCCCGCCAACCTGCACCTGCCGGAAAAACTGATCAGTGCCGCACGGATCTA
>JAKLLS010000044.1 GCA_022014155.1 Marinobacter sp.
CTTCTAAGCGGATGGTCGCAGGTTCGAGTCCTGCCGGGCGCGCCATAAAGTCGTGAGCTTGGTCAGCACCGGAGTCGCCGAACCAGCAAAGTTTAAGTTTAAGTGAGCAGATGTGAGTGCCGAAAGGCATGTCCCGATGTGGTGGACGTAGCTCAGTTGGTAGAGCTCAGGATTGTGACTCCTGCGGTCGAGGGTTCGATCCCCTTCGTCCACCCCAATTTTCTCCTCAGTGATTCCTGGTTTATTTCCGCAGTTGCTGAATTCTATCCTTGCTCTTGCAGGAGTGAATTCACAAATCGTGTGCGAGCGTGGCGGAACTGGTAGACGCGCTGGATTTAGGTTCCAGTGGGGCAACCCGTGAGAGTTCGAGTCTCTCCTCTCGCACCACCCCCCCCCCCTTTCTTTTTTCGTTTTCGTCCCCACTTCCTGAATAGCAAAGCCCCGATGTCGTCGCAATCACTGAAAGTGGCTGTGACAGGTGATTCTCTCGGTGGGGCAAACCGTGATAAACTACCGGCTTTTAATTTTCGGTCCTTCTGAGGGGAACCTCTCTGGGATGGACTTTTAGGTTTAATTTCATTCACATACTGAACCTGTAATTTGAGGATCTTCCATGCAAGTGTCTGTTGAAACGACCTCCAACATCGAGCGTCGCATGACGATTGGTGTGCCCGCCCAGGAAATTGACCAGGCGGTCCAGAAACGCCTGCAGGAAACTGCCCGCACTGTACGCCTGAACGGTTTCCGCCCGGGTAAGGTGCCCATGAGCGTGGTCAAGCGTCGTTTCGGTGCCAGTGTTCGCCAGGAAGTCGTTGGCGAGGTTATGCGTGATACCTACATCAAGGCGCTGCAGGAGCAGGACATCAATCCGGCGGGCTGGCCAAAGCTTGAGCCGACCGTGATGGAAGAGGGCAAGGATCTGGAATTCGTTGCCACATTTGAAGTTTTGCCGGAAATCGAGCTGGGTGACCTGAGCAAAATCTCCGTCGAGAAGCTGACCTCCGAGATTACCGACAAGGATATCGACAACATGATCGATAACCTGCGTCGTCAGCAGGCCACCATGAAGGAAGTCAAGCGCAAGTCCAAGAACAAGGACATTGTAACCATTGACTTCAAAGGCTTTATTGATGGCGAGGAATTTGAAGGCGGCGCTGCTGAAGGGCATCGTCTGACCCTCGGCTCTGGCCAGATGATCCCGGGCTTCGAGAAGGGCATTGTCGGCGGCAAGGCCGGTGAAGACCTGGAAATCGAAGTAACCTTCCCTGAGGATTATCAGAATGAAGACCTGGCGGGTAAGCCGGCCAAGTTTGAAATCAAGATTCACAAGGTTGAAGAGCCGCAGCTGCCTGAGCTGGATCAGGAGTTCTTCAAGAAGTTCGGTATTGAGGCCGAAGACGAAGCCGCTTTCCGCGAGGAAGTGAAGAAGAACATGGAGCGTGAACTCAAACAGGCGGTCTCTAACAAGGTCAAGAACGACGTGGTTGACGGTCTACTGGAAACCACTGAGCTTGATATCCCGACTGCCCTGGTTGATCAGGAAATCGATCGCCTGCGTCAGGACGCGGTTCAGCGTTTCGGTGGCCAGGTTGATTTCCAGCAGCTGCCCAAGGAGATCTTTGAAGAGCAGGCCAAGCGCCGCGTAAAGACCGGCCTGCTGTTCCAGGAAGTGGTCAAGAAGAACGACCTGAAAGCTGATCCGGCCAAGGTTGACGAAAAGATCCAGGAGATCGCGTCAACGTATGAACAGCCTGAGGAAGTGGTTGCCCATTTCAACAGCAGCCCCGAGCAGAAGTCCCAGATTGAATCTTCCGTACTGGAAGATCAGGTGGTTGACCATGTGCTTGAACAGGCTAAGGTCAAAGAGAAGAAGGTCAAATACGAAGAGGCCGTTCAGGCCGGTCAGTCTCAGCAGGGCTGATTACTTCGGGGCCTTGAATTTAGGTCCTGTTGGCCGAAATAGGAAAACAGCCGGCATGTCCGGCTGTTTTCATCTTGGCCCGGTGCTGGCAAAGTATGTAGGGTGTAGAACACTGATAACGTAGTGGCTTGAAGCCACGCCCCATTGTCCAGAAGGAGTTCAGGCACATCATGATGCAAAAACCTGTTGATGGTCCCGCAATGGTAACCAGTTCCGGCCTGGTTCCGATCGTTATTGAGCAAACCGCTCGTGGTGAGCGTTCCTTTGATATCTACTCCCGGTTGCTCAAGGAACGGGTGATCTTCATGGTGGGTCAGGTTGAGGACCACATGGCGAACCTGATTGTCGCGCAGATGCTGTTCCTGGAATCCGAGAACCCGGACAAGGATATCCATCTATACATCAACAGCCCGGGTGGGTCCGTAACTGCGGGCATGTCCATCTATGACACCATGCAGTTTATCAAGCCCGATGTCGCCACGCTGTGTGTGGGGCAGGCCGCGAGCATGGGAGCGTTCCTGCTGGCCGGTGGTGCCGAAGGCAAACGCGCGTGTCTGCCGAATTCCCGCGTGATGATTCACCAGCCGCTGGGCGGTTATCAGGGGCAGGCAACCGATATCGAGATCCATACTCGTGAGATCCTGAAGATTCGTCACACCCTGAATTCCATCCTTGCGCACCACACCGGTCAGGAACTCGACACCATTGCCAAGGACACGGATCGCGACAACTTTATGGATCCCCAGCAGGCGAAAGACTATGGCCTGATTGATTCTATACTTGATAAGCGCGTACCGAATAAATAATACTGAAGGTAATCGCATCATCCTTGGCCGGCGTATTAGCCAGTAACGCCGGCAAACCAAGATCAGAGGTATTTCAATGGCAGATGAAAGAAACGGCAGGGGCGACGATAACGGCAAGTTGCTCTACTGCTCGTTTTGTGGAAAGAGCCAGCATGAAGTCCGTAAGCTCATTGCAGGGCCCTCGGTGTTCATCTGCGACGAGTGCGTTGACCTGTGCAATGACATTATCCGCGAAGAGATTCAGGAGAATACGCAGGAAGAGGCCAGTGATCGTCTCCCGACACCTGCTGAAATCCGTGACACTCTGAACGAGTATGTTATTGGTCAGGATCGTGCCAAGGTTGTGCTTTCGGTAGCGGTCTACAACCACTACAAGCGCCTGCGTTATGGCGAGGGCAAGGCAGAGGTAGAGCTGGGCAAGAGTAATATCCTGCTGATTGGTCCTACCGGTAGCGGTAAGACCCTGCTTGCCGAGACCCTGGCGCGGATGCTCAATGTGCCATTCACCATTGCGGATGCGACCACGCTGACAGAGGCGGGTTACGTCGGTGAAGACGTTGAGAACATCATCCAGAAGCTGCTTCAGAAGTGCGATTATGATGTGGACAAGGCCCAGCGCGGCATTGTTTATATCGATGAGATCGATAAGATCTCCCGCAAGTCTGATAACCCGTCCATTACCCGGGATGTATCCGGTGAGGGTGTGCAGCAGGCGTTGCTGAAACTGATCGAGGGTACGGTTGCCTCAGTGCCGCCACAGGGTGGCCGGAAGCATCCTCAGCAGGAGTTCCTGCAGGTAGACACCGGTAACATGCTGTTTATCTGTGGTGGTGCATTTGCTGGTCTGGACAAGGTGATTCAGGAGCGTTCCGAGCGTAGCAGCATCGGTTTCTCTGCAACGGTCAAGAGCCCGGACGACACCAAGAACACCGGCGACATTATCAAGGATGTCGAAACGGAAGATCTGGTGAAGTACGGCCTGATTCCGGAATTTGTCGGTCGTCTGCCCGTGGTGGCAACACTGACCGAGCTGGATGAAGAAGCGCTGGTTCAGATCCTGACAGAGCCGAAGAACGCGCTGACCAAGCAGTACCAGAAATTGTTCGATATGGAAGGTGTGGAGCTGGATTTCCGTGAGGATGCGTTACGGGCTGTAGCTCGCAAGGCCATGGTACGGAAAACCGGAGCCCGGGGGCTGCGCTCCATCATGGAGGCGACCCTGCTGGATACCATGTACCAGATTCCGTCCGAACACGATGTCACCAAGGTAGTCATTGACGAAAGTGTTATCAGCGGCGATTCCGAGCCGTTCAAGATATACGCTGGTAGTGACCACGCCAAAGCCGTTCCCGAGGACTGAATCAGTCCCGGAGTTTCGTAAGTAATAAAAAGGGGCGGCAACGCCCCTTTTTATTCGTCTGTAACCCGTTTTTCCCGCCGTGTTTCGTTTCGTAAAAAGATTGCAATTTTCGCCGACGCCCCAATGATGGGTGGTATGCTGAAAGAAACATCGTCAGAGGATTCCTTATGACCCGGATACCCGAAGAATCTGTGCACGAATACCCGCTGCTCCCTCTCCGTGATGTGGTGGTGTTTCCGCACATGGTCGTTCCACTGTTTGTGGGGCGCGAAAAATCCATCCAGGCGCTGGAAGCCGCAATGGAGGGCAGTAAGGAGATTTTGCTGGTCGCACAGCGGGATGCCTCTACTGACGAGCCCGGTCCGGACGACGTGTTCGACATGGGCACGTTGGCGACTGTATTGCAGATGCTGCGCCTTCCGGACGGGACTGTAAAAGTTCTGGTTGAAGGTAATGCTCGCGCCACGCTCAGTGGTATTGTCGAGGGTGATTACCTGTCCGGTAAAGCGGTGATGATGGACGAGGACACGCTGCCGGGTCGTGAAGAGGACGTTCTGGTCAAAACCCTGATGGATGAGTTTGAAAAGTACGTCAAACTGTCCAAGAAGGTACCTTCCGAGGTCTCCAACGCGCTGACCGGGATTACCGATGCCGAGCGCCTGGCGGACACCATGGCGGCACACCTGGAAATGCGCATCCCGGAGAAGCAAGAGTTGCTGGAGGCATTGGACGTCCGCAAACGTGTTGACCTGCTGCTGGGGAAGCTGGACGGTGAGATCGACCTGATTGAAGTCGAGAAGCGCATTCGCGGGCGTGTGAAGAAGCAGATGGAACGCAGCCAGCGCGAGTACTATCTGAACGAGCAAATGAAGGCTATCCAGAAAGAAATGGGTAACCTGGGTGAAGGCAATAACGACTTCGAAGAGCTGGAACAGAAGCTGGAAGAAGCCGGTCTGCCGGAAGAAGCCTTCAAGAAGACAGAATCCGAGCTGAACAAGCTGAAAATGATGTCACCGATGTCTGCCGAGGCAACTGTGGTGCGTGGCTACATCGACTGGATGTTGGCGGTGCCCTGGAAGAAGCGCAGCCGCGTGCGTCACGACATCGAGAAGGCCCGTGAGATCCTTGATAAGGACCATTACGGCCTGGATGAGGTCAAGAAGCGCATTCTCGAATACCTGGCGGTACAGAGCCGGGTGAAGAAGGTGAAAGGGCCAGTGCTGTGCCTTGTGGGGCCTCCCGGCGTGGGTAAGACCTCTCTGGGGCAGTCCATCGCCCGTGCGACTAACCGAAAGTACACCCGCATGGCGCTCGGTGGTGTGCGTGATGAGGCGGAAATCCGCGGTCATCGCAAGACGTACATTGGCGCTTTGCCGGGCAAGTTGCTGCAGAAGCTGTCCAAGGTCGGGGTGAAGAACCCGCTGTTCCTGTTTGACGAGATCGACAAGATGGGCATGGATCATCGCGGTGATCCAGCGTCGGCATTGCTGGAAGTGCTGGATCCGGAACAGAACCACACCTTCAACGACCATTATCTGGAAGTAGACTACGATCTGTCAGATGTCATGTTCGTGTGTACCTCCAACTCCATGGACATTCCGTCGGCCTTGCTGGATCGCATGGAGATTATCCGTATTCCGGGGTACACCGAGGACGAAAAGGTGAACATTGCCTTGCGTTACCTGCTACCCAAGCAGGTCAAGGCCAACGGCCTGCGCAAGGACGAGCTGACCATTCCGGAAGAGACGCTGCGGGACCTGATCCGTTATTACACCCGTGAAGCCGGTGTACGGGGTCTGGAGCGCGAGATCGCCAAGATCTGCCGCAAAGTGGTACGTCAACACGTAGAAAGTGGCGAAAAGGCCTCTGTGACGCTTACCCCAGAGATGTTGGAGGACTATTCCGGCGTCAAACGGTTCAAGTACGGGCTGGCCGAGGAAACCAATCAGGTTGGTCAGGTGACCGGTCTGGCCTGGACTCAGGTCGGTGGCGAGTTGCTGACCATCGAGTGTGCCCTGACCAAGGGTAAAGGGCGTGTCGTGAAGACCGGCTCCCTGGGTGATGTCATGCAGGAGTCTATTCAGACTGCCCTTACGGTGGTCAGAAGCCGGGCTCCGGGGCTTGGAATCGCCGAGGACTTTCATGAGAAACACGATCTCCACGTGCACGTTCCCGAGGGCGCAACCCCAAAAGATGGTCCAAGTGCCGGTATTGGCATGTGCACCGCACTGGTTTCTTCATTGACTCAAATTCCGGTGCGGGCGGATGTCGCCATGACCGGTGAGATCACTCTGCGCGGTCGTGTTTTGCCGATCGGCGGGCTCAAGGAAAAGCTGCTTGCGGCCCATCGCGGAGGTATCAAGACCGTTATAATCCCCGATGAAAATGTTCGGGATCTCAAGGAGATACCAGATAATATCAAGGAATCCCTTGAGATCATTCCGGCGAAGTGGATTGATGAGGTCCTGGACGTTGCGCTGGCGTATGCACCGGAGCCAAGGGCTGTGGATTCGTCCTCCGAAGCTGGTTCCGGGAAGCGCCGGGACGATGATCCCGATGCCTCTGAGCGCATAAATACACATTAAACACTTGATGAGTTGTTGACATGCCGGAGAGCCCATTGGTATAACTGTTTCGCCGTGAAGCAGCCAATACCAAGGGCTCCCGCGCAGTAAGTGCCTATTCCGAACACCGGTTAAAAACCGCAAGGAATAAGAAAACTGAAGAATGGAATTCTCTGACCGCTTATGCGATAGTCGAGAACGTCCGAGAAAAAACAAACCAACCTATAACATCTTCAACCTGAAATCGAAGGGGTTTAGTGTGAACAAGTCCGAACTGATCGATGCAATTGCAGAATCCGCTGATATTTCCAAAGCCGCCGCTGGCCGTGCTCTGGATGCCATGACCACCTCAATTACCGGCGCCCTTAAAAAAGGCGATCAGGTAACACTGATTGGTTTTGGTACTTTCTCTGTTAAAGAGCGTGCTGCTCGTACAGGCCGTAACCCGCAGACTGGTGCCGAAATCAAGATTCCGGCCTCCAAAGTGCCTGGGTTCAAGGCAGGTAAGGCCCTGAAAGACTCCGTTAAGTAAACGGTTCTTTCTCTGACAGCGCCGGTCAAGCGGTTGCTGTCGGAGCGGTTGGCCCGGGGTCAACTCCGATGCCAGCCCGCTCCAGATGAATTCAAGGCGCATTCCGGACAGGATGCGCCTTTTTACGTTAGGCCTCTTAAACTTCACTATCTCACGACAAGAATCATCTCGACTTTGATCAGGGATCCGGGAGAAACATGCTTCAAGATATTCGGGAAAATGCCCAGGGCACCATTGCCAAAATCATCATCGGTCTATTGATCGTTTCACTCTCCATCTGGGGGATGGATGCAATCGTTGGTGGATTTTCCGGCGAGCCTGAAGTGGCTACCGTTAACGGGGAAGACATCACAGAGCGGGAGTTCCTGCGGGTGGTGCAGATGGAAAGTCAGCGCCGTTTGTCTGAAATGGATGCCCCGGATCCCTCTCTGCTTAATGAAGATCTGATCCGCCGGGAGGTACTCGAAGCCCTGATCCGGGAGCAGGTTCTGATTCAGGACGCCAACGCCCAGGGTCTGGAGTTGTCAGACGCGGATATCGACTCACTGATTACCCAGATGCCGCAGTTCCAGGTTGACGGCACCTTTAATCGTGACCGGTTCGTGGCGACTGTCCGCAACATGGGCATGGGTGTCGGTGAGTTCCGTGAGGCCATGCGAAAGCAGTACGTGGTGAACCAGATCCGCGCAGGCATTGCCCAGAGCGCTGTGGTGACCGAGGAAAATGTGGCTCAATTGCTACGCATCCAGAACCAGAGCCGTGATTTCCGTGTGCTCACGCTGTCTGCCGATGACGTTCGTGAAGGCGTTGATGTGAGCGATGCCGAGATTGAAGCCTATTATCAGGATAATATCGGGGATTACCGCCTTCCTGAGCGTGTGGACGCAGAGTACATTGCGCTCTCCCTTGAGGCTTTGGCGGAAACTGTCGATGTCAGTGACGAGGAGCTCAAGGCTTATTACCAGGAGAGGGCTTCAGAGCTGGCCAGTGAAGAGCGCCGTGCAGCCCATATCCTGATTGAGGGTGGTGACGATGCGTCTGAAACGGTATCCACCATTCAGGACCGGCTTGAGTCTGGCGAAGCGTTTGCGGATCTGGCTGAGGAGTTCTCCGCAGATACCATGTCGTCAAGCGAGGGCGGTGATTTGGGGTTTGCCGGGCGTGGCATCTATGACGAGGCCTTTGAGGAGGCACTGTTTGCCCTTGAAAAGGGCGAAGTCTCAGAGCCGGTGGAGACCGGCTTCGGTATTCACCTGATCAAGCTTCTGGAGGTGCGTAAGGCCGATGTTCCGCCGCTTGGTGATATGAAGGATCAGTTGCGTCGTGAACTGGCGCAGCGTCAGGCTCAGGAGCGTTTCGCGGAGGTGCGTGCCCAATTGGCAGATTCCGCCTATGCGGCAGATGATCTCAACGCACCGGCGGAAGAGCTCGGGCTGGAAATCCGTGAAACCGACGACGTTACCCGGGACGGTGGGGAGGCACCTTTTGATCATGCGGGTCTGGTTCGCCAACTGTTCTCGGAGGATGTGCTACAGGACCGCTTCAACACTGAGTTGATTGATGTAGGGGACAACGTATCCGTGGTTGCCCGAGTCAAAACGTTCTATGAGGCTGAGGAGCAGCCATTGGACGCGGTGCGTGAAGACATTCGCACAGTGTTGCTGGAGCAGAAGACCCGTGAGGCGCTGAGAGAGCAGGCGGACACACTGATTGCCCAGCTTGAGTCTGGTGCTTCTGCTGAGGAACTGAATGTCGGTGAATGGGTCGAGTATACCGGGCAATCCCGCAGTGTATCTGGTGACCTTGATCGCCAGCTGATTGCCACCGCGTTCTCGCTGGAGCGTCCTCAGGAAGGCGGCGTGACCTACGGAAAGACCCTGTCGGGTAATGGTATTGCTATTATCGCGCTGGATCAGGTCAATGAGGGCGAAATCACGGAAGGTAGTGGTGAGCTGTCACAGCTGCGCCAATTCCTGTCCTCGATGGAAGGTCAGCGTGAGTACGCGGCTTACCAGCAATACCTGAGAGAGCAGGCGGAAGTGTCACGGCCCTGACGGGAGTTGAAATCAAGAGCACCTTAAGGTGCTCTTGATGTATTAGGAAGCCCGGCAATGTCCGGGCTTTTTTTATGGTCGTTATCGCGACGACTATCTGCTGAACACAGCGACGGACAGCCCGGGCACTGTGAAGGTGCCACTCGCTGCGGTTGCATTTTCGGCCGGTGAGGTGTCAGCCATGACGGTGAAAGTGCCACTCAGGCTGGTGCTCAGGGATTGCTCTGAACCGGTGCCGTTGATGACCACCACAATCTGGTTGATATCACTGTCCAGGTCGGCCAGACCGTTATCCGGGCCGTCGTCCAGGCTGAACAGGATCACGCCGGGTAGCTGATCAGCCCCAGTGTTGTGGAAGTTCAGGCGCGCTTTGACCTGTTCAGCCGTTTGCAGCCGGAACAGTTCGCTCTGGTTGCGAACCGACAGGAGTTTTTCCACCTGTTCGCGGGTGTAGTTGATCTCGGTTGAAGTGGGGCCGGTCTCAAACAGGCTGATGATCTCGGTGATCAGGTCCCAGTTGGCGCCGTCCTTGTCCTGGCGGGGCAGGCCGCGGTTCCAGGCGGTTTCCTGGTAGCTGAAGTCCACTTCGTTGAACCAGTCACCGGAGTCGTAGCTGTCGCGTTCCATGGATTTGGAGCGCAGCAGCTCCGAGCCCATATGAATGAACGGAATGCCCTGGCTGAGAATCGGCAGTGACAGCCCGACCACCTGCATCTGGGCACGTTCCTGGCGCGTGGTGGCATAATCAGCCTTGTACTGGTTATTGTCCCAGAGTGTCTGATTGTCATGCTTGGATACGTAGTTGATGATTTCCTGGGGATCGCTGGTGTAACCGGCATTCTGACCGTTGTAGTCGATTTCCGCGCCAGTTCTGGTGGTCCCGTCAGCTGTCACCAGGGCGTAGTCTTTCAGGCTGCCGGCGATACCGATCCGGATCCAGTCGCTGATGTGCAGCAGGCGTTCCTTCTCGGCGTCACTGCCGCTGTTGCGATCATTGGGAATGGTGAACAGACCGTTGGCAAAACCCTGATTGGCCCGTAGGGCATCACCGCCGTCGAATGGGCCGCCCCCACGCACGGCATCGCGCAACCGATCGTTGAATGAGCCGATACCGGTGCCTGCCATACTTGGCTGTATGGCGTTGGTACCGCGAGCGTTATTGGCCACTTCACCAAAGTTCCAGGCTTCGCCGTAGAAATAGGTGTCCGGATCAACCGCCTTTACCGCTGCCAGGGCCTTTTCCATATTCGACAACATATGGTGGCCCATCAGGTCGAATCGGAAACCGGAGATGCTGTACTCGGAAGTCCAGGTCACCAGGGAGTCAATCATCAGTTTTTCCATCATCCGGTGCTCGGATGCGGTATTTTCACAGCAGGTGGACTGCTCAACCGCGCCGGTTTCCGGGTTCTGGCGGTGGTAGTAACCGGGTACCAGCTTGTCGAGGACTGATTTTTCAGCAAGGCCGGAGGAGTTGGTGTGGTTGTAAACCACGTCCATAACCACATTCAGGCCCAGATTCGTGGCCGATTGCACCATCTTGCGGAACTCCCGTATCCGGGTCACGCCGTGGGCATCGGAGGCGTAGCTGCCTTCGGGTACGGTGTAGTGCACCGGATCATAGCCCCAGTTGAAGCTGTCCAGGCCACGGAAAGTGCCATACAGGGCCTGGGCGTCGCCGGTTGTCGGGTCGAATGACTCCAGCACCGTGCGGATCGTGTTGCCACTGCCGCAGTGGCTGGCGTAAGTTTCCGCTGCTTCATTCGACAGGTCGCAAAGCTTGCTGAAATCGTCGTCGATATTGACGACATGGGCCGGATCTTCGTTGACCGTGGCGATATCAAAGGCTGGCAGCAGGTGGAGGTGGGTGATGCCAGCGTTCGCCAGGGCACCCAGGTGGGCAAGACCATCGCTGGCGGTTTCCGTGAATGCGGCATACTTGCCACGGTTTGACTCAGTCACCGTTTCATCCGTGGTGCTGAAATCCCGGATATGGGTTTCGTACACTACGACGTCTTCCGGGGCAGGCACGGGCGGTGTGCTCAGGCTGTCCCAGTCAGCAGGTTTCAAGTCGCTGTCATCAAGGTTGACCACCTGCGCGTAGACCCCGTTTTCGGACAGGCTCAGGGCATAAGGGTCAGACGTCATTGTGGTTTCGATGACCTCGGTGCGCGGATGGTATACCGTCACCTCGTACTGGTAGAACTTGCGATCAACATCCGTGGTGTTGCCAGTGTGCTCCCAGACACCGTTGTTGCGTGTCATGTCGACGGGATACCCACTGACTACACTGCCATCAGCGTTGAATACGTGCAGGCGCAAGCTTTGTGCCGTTGGTGCCCAGACAGCAAAGTCTGTAGCGGCACCATTAATCCTGGCGCCCAAGGTGCCATCGTAGGCATAGAGGTCATCCAGTACACCGGGAATCTGAACCTGTGTGGCTAACCGCAAATCGTCGCTGCTGTTATAGGCAGCTGCGACCAGTTGGCCTTTCAGTGCCTGTTTGATGGTTGTGGTGTCTACGTTTACTTCATAGGCGGGCCAATCTTTAAGGTGGGGAAACTGGTCTTTCAGTGTCGCTGACAACGTGGTCGCGCTCAGGGAAATGACTTTTCCGCCAACCAGCTTTTCAGTGTTTGGATTGATGTTGATTGCAGCGCGGTCATCGTAGCGAAGTTCGATGCGATTGAAGGCGGCAGTGTCCTTGAAAACGAGGGTCGTCTCGTCCAGCCAGTGAGCCTGGGCTCCATTGATGGCCATAGCGGCTGTCTCAATCGGAGTTGGGGAGAGTTCCGAGCTGCCGCTGAGAGTGAAGATACGATTGCCAAGGTCATCAAAGTGCCAACGATGATCCACGCCACCAATATCCTTCTCGTCACCATTGTGCATAATGAAGTTCAGGCAGTTTCCGGCTTCCCGCATCGGGATAAAGTAGTAGGCACCGTAGGTATCGCTGACACCATCGGGCAGCCGTGGAGACGACCAATCGGTGGCAACGCCTTCGGCCAGACCGTCGCAGCCTGCCGCGGCATCATTCCAGAGATGCAGGCCCCAACCAGAATAGTTCTCGTCTGTGCGTTTGTAGTAGAGCAGTGCTTCGTTATCACCCGGCTCCAGCAGTTCTTCGGACTGCTTGTTGTCGTCGTTTTTGTCGGGTGAGTGTGGGTCATTCTCGGTGTTGCAGCCGGTCAGTATCAGCGACAAGGCCAATACCCAACTGCCCGCAACCAGTTTTTGCTCAGGCATGAGGAAATCCTCTTTTCCATTGTTTTTGTTTGGAACAAAGCCCGAAAGGGGCATGGTCATCGTTGCCCGGCAGAGGTGGAATCGCATCCTTCAGCAGGCAATTTTTCGGGGCGTAGATGAAAAGAAGTGGGGGAAGTAGACACTTTGGAAAATCGGGGAGAGACAACAAAAAAGGGCCGGCAAGAGCCGGCCCAAGAGGTCCAACAAGAGAGTGTGGTGTTTAGAGCCTTACCACCAGGCTTCGACCTGGGCGCCGACACGGATATTGCCGTCGTCGTCCCGGTCCTCGGCGCGGTCACCGAAGAACGAACCAGCGTAAACCCGAATGGTCGGGCGCGCCCAGAAGCTGGGACCGGCGGACCATTCCTGAGCGACAATGACTTTCTGCAGGTCTTTGTCGTTATCTTCGGACCAGACCGAACCGTCGTAGAAGCCGGAGTCGTACCCCACTTCAAGCGTGGTCTTCATGAAATTGGTCCAGTTGTACTCCGGGCGAAGAACAACGCTCATCAGGTGCGGATTATCCTCGGCTGTGTTGCCATGGGTTTTGCCCTGCTGATAAATGGCGGAGTAGCCCAGTTCGATCTTGTCGGAAAGCTTGATGACACCCCAATCAAGGACTCGCCAGCTTTCTTTGATCGTGCCATCCCACCAGGTGCTGTTCAGGGATTCGCCGCCGCTGTGGGCAACATAGGCCTGATGCCCCATAGAGCCTTCGGCGTACTGCACGACGAATTTATTGAAACCACCCATCATGCCCTGTGAGTATTCAGCGGTAAAGAAATAGCCGTCTCGATCGATTTCCTTGGCCAGGTTAGCCTGGGCCTCGTCCTGTGCGTCGGTGAGGTCGGCGTAGCCGTAGATACCAATCAGTTCCAGATTGCCCGGTCCGACCGGAAAGGCATAGCGCAGATCGACCTTGTTGTTCTGGACATAGAGGCCGTCGTCGCTGCCGCCGCTATGACGAGAAGGTGTATCGAAATTCGTGACGGCGAAAGATGCCTTGCCTGGGCCTACATCCACGCCTTCCAGGCCGGCGCCATAGCCGGAGTTGTTCACATAATACAGATCCAGGATGTGTACATCTTTGCGCTGATAAAAGCGCTTGCCGGCCCAGAGTGTTGCCTCAGGAGCCCAGCCGATAACGCCTTTGGCAGAGCCGTAGGCCTGGCGCAGGGCAATGTCTCCTCCTGCCCAGGGTTCACTGGAACCAAGAGTGGTTTGCTCATCTTCAAAATCAACGCCAATCACTTCATTGGGTCCGCTCAGTGACTGGTAGTCGTTACCCTGGTTGGTCGCCTGATAAGCAACCATTGTGTCAAACCGGAAAACCCTACCGTCCTGGTTGAAAAGCTCGTCTCCGAGACTGAGTTCACCGTAAGTATCGCACTCGTCTCCCAGTCGGCCAACGGTGTGAGCGTTAGCGCCGCTACCGTAACAGAGCTGTTCTCCGCCATCGGAAGTGGTGCTGAGGCCAGCGCGGGCATAGCCATGGAAATCAATTGCAAGTGCTGGAGTGGCCATCACAGCTGCGGTGATGGCAGCAGCAAGAGGCAGCTTGTTTGCGAGGAAGCGCTTATTGTTCTGCATGATTTTAGTCCTGTGCTTTTTGTCATTTTAAATGCCTGGGAAGCGGAATATCCGGTAAACGCTGCTGTGAGCTGCTGTGTCCGGATCTGACTTCCGGTTCCCGCGATTGCAGCTTCTGCCAATCGGACATTGGGAAACCGGGTTTAATACTCCGGTAACACAGGGGTGGGTGCATCCTCCGTACCTGAGAAAAAGGGGGGTGAGTTTTCAGGGGGAGGAGGGGCGTAGAAGGATGAGCCCCTCAATCAATTGCTCTGCTACTTTATTGGCAGGGTTATTCGGAAGGGAATCGTGTTGGCTTCAGGCTTTCCTTGATTTTTTTCAGGTGGCCAAGAAAGTCTGCGCCACGCTTGAGTGTGACTCCGGTTGCCAGGATGTCGATAACTGTCAGGTGAATGATTCTCGAAGACATCGGCATGTAAACCTCGGTGTCTTCAGGGGCAGTGACCTCCAGCGCGACGGTGCAAGCCTCGCCGAGGGGGGAGTCCGGATTGGTGATGCCGATGACCGTTGCGCCGTTGGCCCTGGCGATCCGTGCAATGTCCACGGTTTCCCTGGTGCGACCGGTGTAAGAGATCATCACGATCACGTCGCCGGTGGCAGAACCGGCGGCCACCATGCGTTGCATGAGTGCGTCATCGTAGGACATGACCGGAATGTTGAAGCGGAAGAACTTGTGTTGTGCATCCAGGGCGACCGGGGCGGAGCCACCCATGCCAAAGAAGTTGATCTGTTTTGCCTGAATCAGGTAGTCAATGGCGGTCGCCAGGGCTTTCGGATCCAGCGCCTGACGAGCCTTGTCCAGGCTGGCAATGGTGCTGAGCATGATCTTGTCGGCGAACTCGGCAACACTGTCATCCGGTTCAACATTCTGACCGATGTAAGGGGTGCCGGTCGCGATGCTCTGGGCCAACCGAATCTTGAAGTCCGGAAAGCCGGTTGCGGAAAAGCCGCGGCAGAACCGGTTAACGGTGGGTTCACTGACATCGGCTGCGCGGGCAAGCGCGGCAATGCTGTAGCGGGTTGCCGCGCTGGGATCGCGGAGGATGGCCTCGGCCACCTTGCGTTCGGACTTGTTAAGACTGTCCAGCCGGGACTGGATGTCTTCAATCAGATTATCGTCTCGGTTCGCCTGGTTCGCAGCCATTAAAGGGTACTCCCTGAATCATCGGCGTTCGTTGTGACATTTTGGGCTTGATTATACCGTGTTTTAATCGAATTTGCGGTAGTAAAAATATCAAAATTTGGATTTTTTTCTTGGAATGTCCGTATTTCGGTGTCATTATTTGTTTAATATTACTACA
This sequence comes from Marinobacter sp., assembly GCA_022014155.1. Classification (GTDB taxonomy): domain Bacteria; phylum Pseudomonadota; class Gammaproteobacteria; order Pseudomonadales; family Oleiphilaceae; genus Marinobacter. Next base: position 15,378 of record JAKLLS010000044.1, read on the forward strand.
TTGTGGTTTGGTATGAGAGAAGGAACCAATGGCCGATAACAACAGTACCCGTTGTGACCTGATGATGTTTGGAGCGCTGGGTGACCTGGCGCAACGTAAGCTTTTTCCCGCACTGTATCAGCTGGAGCGTTCCGGCCTGCTGGATTCGGGGAGTCGGATTCTGGCGATCGCCCGTAATAAGGTCGATACCGCAGAAGCCCGCAAGCTACTTCAGGACAAACTCAGGGAACATGTAAAACCCCATGAATTTGACGAAGCTCTGGTCGAATCCTTCCTGCAACGGGTGGATTACCTGTACCTGGACTTTACCGATCCGGATGGTTACGGCGCCCTGAACGAGTGGCGCGGAACACCTGAGGGCAATCTCATTGTTTATATGGCGACGCCACCGTCCATGTACGGTGTTATTGCGCGCAACCTGAGAAGTGCCAACTGCTGCACGGATCAAACCCGCGTGGTGGTCGAGAAACCGATCGGTCACGACCTGGCGTCATCCAAGGTCATTAACGATGAATTGGGTGAGGTCTACCGTGAAGATCAGCTGTTCCGCATCGACCATTACCTGGGCAAGGAGACGGTCCAGAACCTGATCGCACTGAGGTTCGCTAACAACCTGTTCGCCTCCCAGTGGGATCAGAATCATATTTCCCACGTTGAGATCACAGTGGCCGAGAGCGTTGGCATTGAGGGCCGCTGGGGCTACTTCGACAAGGCCGGCCAAATCCGGGACATGATCCAGAACCACCTCCTGCAGCTGCTCTGTCTGATTGCCATGGACCCGCCGTCGGATCTTTCAGCGGACAGCATTCGTGATGAAAAGGTCAAGGTGCTCAAGGCGCTGAGAAAGATCACGCCTCAGCTGATGGACAGTCACGTGGTGCGCGGCCAGTACACCGCCGGCACCAGCAATGGCCAGCCTGTGCCCGGCTACCTTGAAGAGGATGGGGCCAACAAGGGCAGTTCCACGGAAACGTTCGTGGCTCTTAAGGCCGAGATCGAAAACTGGCGCTGGTCCGGTGTGCCTTTTTACATTCGCACTGGCAAGCGCTTGCCCGAAAAACTCTCGCAGATCATCATCCATTTCAAACCCGCGCCTCACTACATCTTTGACCCGGATCAGAAGCACCTCGCCAATAACAAGCTGATTATTCGCCTGCAGCCTGATGAGGGGATGTCCCTGAAAATCCTGACCAAGGATCAGGGGCTGGACAAGGGGATGAGGCTGCGCCAGGGCCCGCTGGAGCTGACGTTCTCTGAAACCTTCGATGCGGACCGTATTCCGGATGCCTACGAGCGTCTTTTGTGGGAAGTAATGAAAGGAAACCAGTACCTGTTTGTGCGCCGGGATGAAGTTGAGCATGCCTGGCGTTGGGTGGACCAGGTCATCCGCAACTGGAATGACAGCGGTGAGCCGCCCAAGCGCTACGCCGCCGGAACCTGGGGGCCGGTTGCCTCTATTGCCATGATCACCAGGGACGGAAGGAGTTGGTATGAAGACGCCTGATATTCAGTTTCCCCCGGGGGTTGAACCCCGGTTTGGCGATACACCGGATCACGTTGCCCTTGAGCTGGCGGAGGCGGTATCGGATTTTCTCAGGAAACGTCTCGCGGAGGCCGAGCGAGTCAGCCTGGTAGTGTCCGGCGGCTCGACGCCCCTGCCGTTTTTCACGGCCTTGTCCCGCAAGGATCTGGATTGGAGTCGGGTGGATGTCTTGCTGGCGGACGAGCGTTGGGTAAATGAAACCGATCCAGCCAGCAACACCCGGCTGGTGAAGGAAGCCCTGTTGCAGGACAAGGCCGCCGCGGCCCGGTTCCTGTCCCTGAAGCAAGCCGGTGCAACACCGGCGGACGGGTTGGACGCTGTCAAAGCTGAACTCGCCGGGCTGTCACTGCCGTTGGATGTGGTGATTCTTGGCATGGGGAACGACGGTCATACCGCCTCCTTGTTTCCGGACGCAGAAGAGCTGCCCCATGCAATGGATCCGGAATGCCGGGATATCGTTGCCGCCATGACGCCAGCTTCTCAACCGCAAAAACGAATCACTCTGACCAGGCCGGCCCTGTATGGCGCCCGCTTTATCGCCCTGCACCTCAAGGGCACGGATAAGCTGGATACCCTGAAGAAGGTGCTTGGCGCCCCAGATGATGTTATGGCCATGCCCATCCGCGCCTTCCTCAAGCCCGACTTGCAAGTGTTCTGGAGCCCCTGAGCCCACCCCCGAATCTCAATATGGAGTAGAACCATGAGCCAACTATCCGATTTCCACCGTGAGCGTGTCAGGGCTGTGCTGGCGTCCTCACCCCTGATCCCGGTGATCGCGATTAACGATCCTGATGACGCCGTGCCCCTGTGTCAGGCATTGGTGGATGGTGGTATCAATGTGCTGGAAATTACCCTGCGCACCGAGCACGGTGTCAAAGCCATTGAGCAAGTCCGCAAAGCCATACCTGATGCCTGGGTTGGCGCCGGAACCGTTACCAGCATCGACCAATACCGACAGGTGGAGGCGGCCGGCGCCCAGTTTGTAATCACCCCGGGCGTTACCGAAGCCATCCTGGAATTCGGCCTGACCTCCGAGGTTCCACTGTTGCCCGGAATTTCCACCATCTCCGAACTGATGCTGGGGTATAACCTCGGCTATCGGGAATTCAAATTCTTCCCGGCCGAAGTCGCCGGCGGCATCCCGGCCCTGAAAGCCTTCAGCGGCCCGTTCCCGGACGTCACCTTCTGCCCGACAGGCGGAATCCGTCGCGATACCGCCAGAGATTACCTTGCCCAGGGCAACGTCCAGGCGGTCGGTGGAAGTTGGCTGACACCGGGTGACGCGATTGCTTCAAAGGATTGGGCCAAAATTACCGAGATTGCCCGTGGGAGTTTGGGGGATCTTTGAGTTTCTGACTTTGGATGCAGAAAAATCTGCACGGGGGCTCAAGTTGGCAACAGTCGATTTTAATTGGGGGCTGATAGGGCCGGGGCGGATCGCTGAGACATTTGCCCAGGCAATGCAAGCGAAGGGTGTTGGCAAGCTTAAAGCCGTTGCCAGTCGCAATGCCCAGCGTGGCCGCGCTTTTGCTGATAAATACCAGATAGACACGGTCTGTGAGAGTTACGACCTGCTCTATCAGGATGACAGCCTGGACGCCATCTATATTGCCACCCCGCACAATTTCCACCTCGAGCAGGCGCTGGCAGCGATAGCCCGTGGTAAGCACCTTCTGGTTGAAAAGCCGTTGACCGTCACCGCCGCTGATTCCGAGCGCTTGTTCGCGGCCGCCAGGGCCAAGGGTGTATTCGTGATGGAGGCCATGTGGTCGCTGTTTCTGCCCGCTTATCAACAGGCCAATGCCTGGCTGGCTGAGGGGGGAATAGGGGAGATCAACAGCCTGCGCTCTTCGTTCGGTTTCGTCGTGCCGCGCGAGCCTGATGATCGCCTGCTTAATCCTGAGTTGGCCGGCGGTGTCTTGCTGGATATGGGCATTTATCCTGTTGCCACCTCGCAGTGGTTTATGCAGGCTGAACCTGAAGGCATCATCTCCCAAGTGCATCTGGGGCCAACAGGAGTCGATGAAACCTGTGCCATCCAGTTGCATTACCCTAATCACAAAACCAGCCAACTGCTATGCAGCTTTGAGTGCAAATACGATAACGAATTAACCCTCTTCGGCAGTCAGGGCCGGATCGTTCTTCACAACATGTTTTGGGGTGCTAAAAGAATCAGCCTGGTTGGGGCCGATGATCGGGTGCAGACTCTGGATTGTCCCTTCGAGGTCAACGGCTTTGAATACCAGATCCGGCATATGATCAAGTGTATTGCTGAGGGCAAGCTCGAAAGCGAGCTCATGACCCATGAGCGCACCCTGTCCTGTCAACGCACCATGGATGCCGTTCGCCGCCAAGCCGGTCTGTTATAACGGGGCGCCACTCCTAACCCGCACAACAGCACCGGATTCATGTCGGTGTCTTCCATAATTCTTAACAGTTTGGATTCGCACAGCGTAAAAAGATAGCGCGATGGTCATGAAGGCGGGCTGAGAAATGGAAAAATGATCATTGCGACCATGAACTGGGTGAGTTTTTAGAAACCTGTAAAATTCCTCTCTAAATCAGAGGCCTGTGAGGGTGGTTGAAAAAGTGGATAGTAGTCTTTGTGATCATTTTTGTTTGGGGCGGCGGTCAGGAAAATAGTCAGAACTTATTGACCTGACGGGATTTTCTGCCTAGTTTTGGGTCATTGTTGAATTGAGATATGAGTCAGTGGAAAAGTGATCATTCAGACTCATATACAAATGTTAGGCCCTAGGTTATGAAAGCTGCGTTCATAAAGTTACTGGGAGTAATTGCCTGTCTAACAGCGCTAGTTGGGGCGATTGGTTCGACCAACCACCAGGGTTGGTTAACCACGTGGTTTTTACTCTTTATTTTTGTCGGTCTTCCGGTCTTTATTCTGGCTTGGATTGATCTGGGGTTAGTGTTGCGGAACCTGGATAACCCAACGACTATGCAAAGGGTGCTGGGTGTTTTGTTTGGTTTTCCCCAAGTAGTATTTGGGATAGTGTCAGTTTGTATCGGTCTCTCAATTGTAGGCTGGGTGTTCTATAACTCGTTCGTTGAAACGCAGCCGCAGTATAGCGGAGGATTTCTTACACTCGGTGTTGGGCCGGCGCTAGTCATTTTTGGTTGCTATTGGGTGCGTGCGGCATTTAAACGAGAGGGCAAACTAGAATAAATGAGTTCAGGCCTAACCATTACAGCCACGGCGACGTCTACTCCATTGCGGCTTCGCCTCCATTTCGTAGCCGCGCGTGCTGAGCGGCGTTAGCTTTCCGAGTTACCCACGAACAGTAGACACCTTCTATAGTTAGGGTAGCCCCTAGCACGGAGGTGCTCCATGAGCCGCAAGAAGACCCAGGCATACACCGAAGAGTTCCGTCGGGAAGCCGTTCGCAGATCCGATCAACCTGGTAACACGGCCGCTTCCGTTGCCCGAGAGCTGGGCATTCATCCGGGCCAGATTTACAACTGGCGACGACAGTTCACCCGTCTCTCAGACAAGCAGTTCAACAGCGTTGACGGAGTCGATTACTCCAAGGCCGAGAGCGAGGCCATCCGCAAGCTGCGGCGTGAGAATGAGACCCTGAAGAAGGAAAATGACTTTCTAAAAAAGGTGTCTGCGTACTTCGCGAAGTCCCAAGAGTGAAGTACGCGCTGATTGAGGAATTCTGTCAGTGCTACGCCGTGCGCCTGATGTGCCGGGTGATGGAGGTATCGGCCAGTGGCTATTATCGCTGGAAACAGCGCCCAGTCAGTTTGAGGGAGCAACGAAGGGCTGAGACCGAAGCCGCCATTATGGAGACCTACGAGAGTTTCAAAGCGCGCTATGGTGCCCCACGTATCGCCCAGGAGTTGACCGCCACAGGGAAACCTTGTTCGGTGAACTATGTGGCCGGGATCATGCGGGAAAAGGACATTCGCGCCCGCAATGGCAAGGCCTTCAAGTACAGTCGCTCGTCAGAGGCGATGACCAACGTTGCAGACAACCTGTTGTGGCGTCAGTTTGCCGCCGCGAGGCCGAACCAGAAGTGGACCACCGACATCACGTATATCTGGGTGAAAGATTGCTGGCTGTATCTCGCCACCGTGATGGACCTGCACTCCCGCTATATCGTTGGCTGGTCGCTGGATATGAGCATGACAGAGGCGTTGATTACCGATGCCCTGAGCATGGCGTATGGTCGCAGGGAGGTAACGCCCGGACTGATCGTGCATTCGGATCGGGGTGTTCAATACCGTTCCACCGGCTACCAGGACTACCTGCGCTCAAGGCAATGCGTGCCTAGCATGAGTCGCAAGGGAAATTGTTGGGACAACGCGCCCATGGAATCGTTCTTCAGTCGGCTGAAGGTGGAACTGATTTATGCCGAGCATTTCGAGTCGATCACGTCGGCTAAATCCGCTATCTTCGAGTACATCGAAGTGTTTTATAACCGGAAGAGAAGACACTCCGCTTTGGGCTATCTCAGCCCGGTGGAATACGAGCGCAGATGCGCATAACGAGTGTCTATTTTTCGTGGGTAGGACCAGCTCGAAAACTTAGCATTCGAACTAGGCCAATTAATGAAGAGTGAGAAGCACGAGTTTCTTTACCAATATGCCCGAGCTGCGTTCGAAGACGAGCTGCAGAGATTCCGGAATATCGAAGATAAGGTAGCAAAATACCTCAGCTTTTTATCAATTGGCATTGTTGCATATTCACTGATGCTGCGCTTTTTCTCTTCTGTCTTTTTTCCTCCCGAAGGGGTCTTACAGTGGGCAGCTTGTGGTGTTATTGCCTTCACTTATTTGGCATTGGTCTCTGCATGGAGTTTCTTGTATCGGGCTCTGCGATTTATCGAAATGCCCCGATTGCCACTCCACGAAGACTTTATTAATGAGTACGAACCCAAGTCTCTCCCAACAATACATTTTTCATTGATGCGGACGTGCTCAACAGCTTTGGAGTATGCCAGGGCAGGAAATGCAGAAAAGTCTCAACTTCTTATCAAGGGCTATCGGGATATTGGGGTAGCAATGTGGGCTCTTAGCATCTCTGCTATGCTCATCGTTTCAGCGAGTTTCTTCCAAAATTAGGAGTCAAATATGTCGGATAAAGATGACCAAAGCCAGCCAAGCCAACAAGAAACCTCTGCGGAACCAGATAGAAATACTCCGCCGCCTGAGGTGACCTTCGTTCTGGACCAGAAAATTCCGGAAATTGAGAAGAAACAGCAGCAAATCAACGAGTCCGGCGGAAAGAACCGGGGAAAATAGCATAACCAGGCCATGCACCGGATGCCAAAACCTATGCTTCGCGCCGGTTTTGTCACCGGTGATGGCAAGCGTTATAAATCAGGGAGTAGCCATCGATGGAATGGCGCAAGGACGATTACCTAATCACTGACGACGTATCCAAGGTGCAACTGGATGTCGTCCACCGCTTGCTTGCTGCAACCTATTGGGGTGGTCGCCGCCCCAGGGAAATCGTAGAGCGCATGGTTGCAGGCTCCATCTGCTTCAGTCTTTACCGTGGTCCCACACAGATCGGTTTTGGGCGGGCAGTCACCGATAGTGCTACTTTTACCTGGGTGGCGGATATTGTGGTTGAACCCGAATTTCGCGGTAGCGGTCTCGGTAAGTGGATCATGGAGTGTTTGCTAGTGCACCCGGCCATAAAGGGAACCCAGATGGTGTTGCAAACCCGAGATGCACAAGGGCTCTACGAGCAGTTTGGGTTCTCTGGAAACAGTGCTCTCATGAGCACCAAAGTCACTGATTTATAACACATATGAGCCTTCTCGGAATCAATAGGCAATAGTCATTTTTTTGGCCGCGCCAGCGGCCAACCCAAACCCATGAGCGAGAACGCCTGCTTCGCTAGTCTCGTTTCGCTGTCAGGCACTTACAGCAAACACATATAGGGGCTCTCTTAGGTGGCTTTAGACCACGGCCTGACCGGTCGTTCCGTCGGTGGGTCAGGGGCACCAGACATTCATCGGTTAACCGGTCACTGGCGCTATTCAAGGTGTCGGGTTGCATGGCTCCAGTTAGTTTCAGGCTCAGGACCGGTGTAAGCGCACTGGCTCATGGCATTAAGGCACGCCCACGGGCTGGCTAATCAAATCGCTCTGGCTTCAACATCGGTGACAGAAAACCGCTTGGGTATCGGTGTACCAGTCAGCGGACTCGCAGTCTTCGGCGTCATCCTTTCTGATCCAGTTAGGCGTCTTGCTCAGCCCGTGGCGTGACTAACCTCTCAGGAACCGTTGTTCATCGAACACCCT
>JAKLLS010000182.1 GCA_022014155.1 Marinobacter sp.
GGCTTTCACGGGCCCAGCAGCAATCCCTGTTCAACGCCTTCAGTCAGGCGGATGCATCTACCGCCCGCCAGTACGGCGGTACTGGCCTCGGCCTGGCCATTTCCAAACGCCTGGTCGAGGAAATGGGCGGCAAGATCGGCCTTGAAAGCGAACTGGGCAAGGGCTCCACCTTCTGGTTCACCCTGACCTCAGAGCTCGCCGCCACTGGCGAGGCCGTTGCGGCCAGAGACGCCCTTCGGGGCGAGCGGGTTATCTATCTGGAGCAACAGAAAACCACCGGCCTTGCGGTGGAGCACCTGATGCGGGACTGGGGGATGGTGGTCGACCGGGTGGCCTCACCCGGCGCCCTGCAGGAACAGATCGAGGAGGCCCAGAAAAGCCAGGCCGGCTACGCCGTCGCCATTGTCGGCATTACCCGTCACCTTCTGAACTCCAGCCAGTACTGCGGGCTGGTCCGAACCCTGGAGATAGAGCGGGATTGCCGCACACTGTTGCTGACGCCCACGCTCGAAACCCATGACACACCCCTCTCAGGGCTGGCCAGTGGGCATCTGACCAAACCGGTGTGCCGTGATGCCCTCTACGACGAACTGCTGCTTCTGGTGCATGGCATCGACTCGGCAGGCCGCACCACGGTGGAATACGAAGGTACCGGAAAGCGGCTGCCCCATGGCAACGTGCCCAGAGTGCTGGCTGTGGATGATAACGACGCCAACCTGAAACTGGTCCTGACTCTCCTCGAAGACTGTCAGCTTGAAGCCGAAGGCGCCTCCAGCGGGTTTGAAGCCCTCAGCAAGGCCAGGCAGAAACCCTTCGACCTGGTGTTCATGGACCTGCAGATGCCGGGCATGGACGGCGTGGAAACCACCGCCAGACTCCGGGAGATGGACAGCAACCGTCACCGCACGCCGATTATTGCACTCACTGCACATGCCCTGGCCGACGAGCAGGAAAGGCTGGCGCAGCAGGGTTTCGACGGCTACATGCCCAAACCCATCAGCAGCGCCCAGCTCACTGACCTCATACTCGAGTTCACCGGGTATGCCTGTCCGGGCGCAAGCGTTGGCAGCCGGTTTCAGGTACCGGAAGTGCGTGACACCCGCCGCGCGCTGCGCCCGTCGACGCGAAAAATGCAACAGGACTGCGTAAGCGTAGACGAGAGCATCCAGCTTGCGGCCGGCAAAGCCGACTTGGCCGAAGAGCTGTTCAGTATGTTGCTTGAGGAAGTCCATATGAATCAGGAACGGGTGCCGGAACTCTGGGCCAATGGAAGTATGGATCAGCTCCTGGAATGCGTTCACAAACTCCATGGTGCCAGCCGCTATTGCGGTGTCCCGGAGCTGCGTGCAGCGGCCAACCGGCTGGAAACCGCCATCAAATGCTCGGCAACCGATCTCGAACACCAGAAGAATCAGCTGCTGTCCGCCATGGAGCGCCTGCAGATCTGGAGCGAACAGACCGACTGGCAGCAACTGTTCCGCGAGCGCCACCAGGCGGCTGAAACCTCTTGATCAGGCTCCACCCCGGGCCTGATCAACGATGGCTTTCATATCCCGGACGGCATCTTTCAAGCCGGTGAAAACCGCCCGGGCGATGATGGCGTGACCAATGTTCAGTTCATTGATTCCGTGGATCGCCGCCACCCGTTCGGTGTTGTGGTAATGCAGCCCGTGGCCGGCGTTCACGATCAGGCCTTTCTTGCGGGCATAGGCAACGGCGTCTGCAATCGTTTTGAACGCGGCATCCTGCGCCTCCGGCGTGCCGGCCTCTGCATACTCACCGGTGTGCAACTCCACTACCGGCGCACCGCAGCGCACCGCCGCATCGATCTGGGCCGGGGCCGGGTCGATAAACAGCGAGACTTCGGCGCCAATCCGGGCGAGACGCTCACAGGCTTTGGCGACCCGGGATTCCTGGCCCTCAACATCCAGCCCGCCCTCGGTGGTCAGCTCCTCACGCTTTTCCGGCACCAGACAGACACATTCCGGGCGGACCTGCTCGGCGAAGGCCAGCATGGCATCAGTAACCGCCATCTCAAGGTTCATCTTGGTCTGGAGCACTTCCTTGAGTAACAACACGTCCCGGTCCTGGATATGGCGCCGGTCCTCTCTCGGGTGAATAGTGATGCCGTCAGCACCGGCCTCCTCGGCCATCAGCGCCGCCTGCACCGGATCCGGATACCGGGTGCCCCGGGCCTGGCGAAGAGTGGCCACGTGATCAATATTGACGCCAAGTAAAACTCTAGGATTCATGTGATTCTCCCCGAAGGTGCGTGAAAAGACTGCGGCTGTTCAGGGGGCGCCCCTGAAGCAGGTAATCGGTAAGCACCCGCATAACCCGCTTGGCAACCCGCCGACAGGATTCTGATTCAAGATCCCCCCGGGCCAGAGCCAACAAGACGTCTCCAGGCAGTTTCTGCAGGCGCACTCCCGGCGAAACGCCCGAAACAATGCCTTGCTCCGGATCATAGCAGTACTGTCCGCCAGGCTCGACGGATTGGCTGGTGTCAGTGGCGACATCCCAGGCAAAGTCGTAGCCGAGGGCTGAGGCAAATGTCCGCTCGAACTGCCGGAGCACTGGCTCAACATCGGTGGCTGAAGACAGCTGGCCGATCGCATCGATATAAGCCGCAAACAGGGTCGGGTGCGGGTCTGCAGCCGGGAGAACCCGCTGCAGCAACTCATTCAGGTAAAGCCCGCTGTAAAGGGAAAGGGTCCTGGTCAACGTCGGACCGCTGCGCACATCGACCTGGGTAAGGGTTTTCAGCTCGCCTCGCCCCGTCCAGTCCACAACCAGGGGCTGGAACGGCTGAAGCTGGGCCTTCAAAGGGCTCCTGACACTGTTCGCGCCTTTGGCGATCACCGTCATGCGCCCTTGATTCAGCGTGAACAGATCCACCATGAGACTGGTTTCCCGCCACGGGCGGCGGTGAAGGACATAGGCGGGCTCCTGCAGCTCAGGCCCCTTCATATCCGCCTCAGAGGTCGTTCATGCCCAGGCTCTTCAGGGCCCGGTCGCTGTCTGCCCAGCCCCTCTTTACCTTCACCCAGAGCCGCAGCATAATTTTGCTGTCGAACAGACGCTCCATATCCGTACGGGCTTCCTGACCGATCCGGCGCATTCGTTCGCCCTTGTCGCCGATGATGATTTTCTTCTGACCTTCCCGCTCGACCAATATCAGGGCGGAAATATGCAGGGTCTTGCCCTCGCGCTTGAACTCCTCGATCTCCACGGCCACGGAGTAAGGCAGCTCAGCTCCCAATTGCCGGGTAATCTTCTCCCGGACAATCTCTGACGCCAGGAAACGCTCACTGCGATCGGTGATCTGGTCGTCCGGGTAGAAGTGGATACTCTCAGGCAGGTACCGGCCTACGGCTTCTTCCAGAGGCTCGAGATTGGTCTCCTTTAGCGCCGAAAGCGGAATGATCTCGGCAAACTCCCGCTTTTTCGAGACCATGTCAAGGTGCGGCAGCAGGCTTTCCCGCTTCTCGATCTTGTCGACCTTGTTAACGGCCAGGATAACCGGGCATTTCAGCTTGCTGAGTTTCTCAAGCACCATCTCATCCGCGGTTGTCCAGGCCAGCTGATCCACCACGAACACCACGACATCGACATCGATCAGCGCCGACGTGGCCGCCTTGTTCATGTAACGGTTGATGGCCCGGGGCTCTTCTTCATGCATGCCCGGCGTATCGACATAGATCGCCTGCACCGGCCCCACGGTCTTGATACCGAGCACCTGATGGCGGGTGGTCTGGGGCTTGCGGGAGGTAATGCTCAGTTTCTGTCCGAGAATGTGGTTCAGCAGCGTGGATTTACCGACGTTTGGGCGCCCAACAATGGCCACAAAACCGCAGCGACTGTCCGGGTTTTCCGGACGGGTGATATCGTTCATTACTGGTTCTCCACGCCCAGTTCTTTCAGGGCGTTACGGGCTGCCTGCTGCTCGGCCACACGGCGGCTGCTGCCGGTTCCGGTGGTCTTCCGGTCCAGTGAAGGCAGCGCACAGGATACATGGAAAGTCTGGTTATGGGCTTCCCCGTCAACGGAAATCACATCGTACCTTGGCAGGGGAAACTGCCGGGACTGGAGGTACTCCTGCAGACGGGTTTTCGGGTCTTTCTGGGTGTCCTGGAGATCAAGCTTTTCCAGTCGGTGTTCGAACCAGCGCAGCACCTGTTCCCGACAGGTATGGAAATCGCTGTCCAGGTAAATGGCACCGATGATCGACTCCACCGCATCGGCCAGAATCGATTCCCGTCGAAAGCCTCCGCTTTTCAGCTCCCCGGAACCCAGGCGCAGATAATTACCGAGCTGAAACTCCCGGCCAATTTCCGCCAGCGTGACACCTTTTACCATGCGCGCCCGAAGCCGGCTCAACTGGCCTTCCCGGGCTTTTTCAAAGTGCAGGAACAGGTACTCGGCAATCACCATATTCACAATGGAATCGCCGAGAAACTCAAGACGCTCGTTATTCTGGTTTCCGTAGCTTCTGTGGGTCAGCGCCAGCAGAAGCCGTTCTGGCGACTTGAACTGATAACCAATGCGTCGCTGAAGCTGATCCAGATCCGGTTGTGAACTCACTTGCCCTTCATCTCATATTCATGCTTGAAGTGGACGACCGTATCCACGTTACTGAACAGGTTGTTGCGCACCTCGTAATCAACCTTGATGACGACAAGTTCGCCATCTTTGTCAACGGAAATGTTTTTGGCATCAAATCCGCGGACATTGTTCACACTGAGACGCTTGTTGATCAGCGTGCGAACCTGCGCCGGGCCCATCTGGGAAAGCCCCTCGGTGCCGTCAAGGCTTTCCAGTGCTTCCTGGATAGTGAGGTCGTCAAGGTAAGCGGGGCCGAGCTTGATCACCAGCGTCAGCAAACCGCCAAAAAACAGTACCATGACCATCATCGTCAGCGCCGAGGCACCCCCTTGACGGCCCATCCCGGAAAGATTGTTCTTCTTCATTATCACTGCACTCCAGATAGTCCGAGTTACTCGATTCCACCGACACGGTCAAAGGATGGCAGACTGGTAAGGGATTTCCAGTGCATCCAGATAGCGAAGGCTTTACCCACAACCAGTTCATCGGGAACCATACCCCAGTAGCGGCTGTCGTTGCTGTTATCCCGGTTGTCGCCCATGACAAAATAATGCCCCTCCGGCACTACCCACTCTCCCTCACCCGCGTTTCCGGTGACGCCCATAGTCAGGAAAATGTCGTGTTCAACCTCGCCCAGATCTTCCCGGCGCAACTCCATGGGGGGCAATCTGGCGATAAAGCGGGTTTCCACCAGCTCGCCGTTGATGAACAGCTGTTTGTCCTGGTAACGGATACGGTCACCCGGCTCGCCAATAACCCGCTTGATGTAGTTGGTCTCGCCATCTTTCGGGTACTTGAACACCATGACATCGCCCCGCTGAGGGTCAGCAACGTCCAGAACCTTGGTACCTGCCACTGGCAACCGCAGCCCGTATGCGTACTTGTTCACCAGAATGAAATCCCCGACCTCAAGCGTTGGCAGCATTGAGCCAGAGGGAATCTGGAACGGCTCTACCAGAAAGGACCTCAGCACCAGCACAATGGCTAACACCGGGAAAAAAGAGCGGCTGAGGTCAACCAGATAGGGCTCTTTCGGTTCTTCTGCTTCGGTGGGCGCTCCGGCGTCTAGCGATTGGGCGCCCCCACCGGAACGGAAAGCCGAAAGCCGGCGCTCCCGGAGAAACAGTTTGTCCGCCAGCCAGATCAGACCCGTTGCAAAGGTCAGTACCACCAGAACCAGGGGGAAATCGATGTCCATCAAGGGGCCTTTTATTTATCGACTTTCAGTACGGCAAGAAACGCTTCCTGAGGCACTTCAACATTGCCCAACTGCTTCATGCGCTTTTTACCTTCCTTCTGCTTCTGCAGCAGTTTCTTTTTCCGGCTGACATCGCCACCGTAACACTTGG
>JAKLLS010000045.1 GCA_022014155.1 Marinobacter sp.
TAATGCCGGTGGCGAGTATGCCGATTTTCAGGCTCATCAGGTACTCCTCGCCTGCAGTTCAACCGCAGGCGTTATCTGTTGTCGGTGGAATCAGAGCAGGCCCAGGTAGGCTTCGTACTCGACGTCGGAGATCCGCTCATTCAGGCGTTGACGCTCCTGGCGCTTGGCTTCGGCGTAGACCCGGACGAACTCTTCCCCCAGGTACTCCCGCAGAATCTCACTCTGGTCAAAGCGATTGGTCGCTTCCTGCCATTCACACGGCAGCGGGAATTCCGGATTCTCCTCGGCGTAGGCGTCGCCTTCGACCGGCGCGCCCGGCATCAGCTTGTTCTCCATGCCATAGAACGCGCCTGCGAGAACCGAGGCCAGCACGAGATACGGGTTGGCATCGGCGCCGGCGACCCGGTGTTCGATCCGTCGGGCAATGTTGGGGCTTTCCGGCACACGCAGGGCAACCGTCCGATTCTCGTAGCCCCAGCTGGCGAAGGTTGGAGCGTAGGCGCCAGGCATAAAACGGCGGTAGGAATTCAGGTGGGGCGCGAAAACCAGCATGCTATCGGGCATCAGCTGCATGAGACCTGCGACGGCCTGCTTGAGCAGGTCGCTGCCCTCCTCGGTGCCATTATCAAACACGTTGTTACCGTCCTGATCGAGCAGGCTGAAGTGCACATGGAAACCGTTGCCACTTTCCTCGGCGTAGGGCTTGGCCATAAATGTCGCAGCATAGCCATGGCGCCTTGAAACGCCGCGCACCAGTCGCTTGAACAGGATCGCCTGATCAGCTGCATTCAGTGGGTCGGCCACATGATTGAGATTGACCTCGAACTGGCCGGGGCCCATCTCGGCGATAATGGTGTCCGCCCCTATACCTTGGGTCTGACACGCTGCACGAATATCGGTAAAGAAGGCCTCAAACCCGTCCATTTCCTCGACGGCGTAACCTTCCGTATTGGACAGCCGGCGGCCCTTGCCGTCGGCCAATGCCGGTGGGATCGGACGTTGCGTGCTTTCGGATTCGGCATCCATAAGGTAGAACTCAAGCTCCGTCGCCATCACCGGCGTTAATCCCCTCTCGGCAAAGCGGTCCACAATACGCTTGAGGACCTGACGAGGATCGGCCTCGAAGGGCGTTCCGTCCGGATTGAACATCATCGCCAGCATCTGGTCCCGGGGTACTTCCGACCAGGGCACCGGTGTCGGGTCGTCAGTGACTGGCATACAGACACCGTCACTATCACCGGTTTCAAACACCAGTCCATTCTCGAGCACGTCCGCGCCCCAGAAATCAAAGCCGACCACCGAACGTGGCAATTTGAGTCCTTCCTTTCGTGCCTTTTTCAGGCCGCTGGAAGGCATGCGCTTTCCGCGTAAATTCCCGTTCAGGTCCGTGATGAAGAAGTCCAGGTCGCGGTTCTTGTTAATAGTCATAACGCGTCACTCTTGAATACTTTTTGAAAGTCAGAATGCCACGATATCCCACTGGAGTGAGGGTGTATCTATCACCCGGGGGGTATATCCCCGAAAACACGACATTTCCTATGGTAGGCATGGACGTTAATCCTGGCACCTACACTTTGATGGAATCTGTCATGCCATACACAACAAAAATTCAGAACACAGAAACGAAAAACGCCGTCCGCGATACCGATGCCCGCCACCACCTACATCCGTTCACAGACACCCAGGCACTCAACCGCAAGGGCGCACGGGTTATCACCCGCGCTGAGGGCGTCCGTGTCTGGGATTCGGACGGCAATCAACTGATCGATGGTATGGCAGGCCTTTGGTGCGTGAATCTGGGCTACGGACGACAGGAACTGATCAATGCCGCCCACGAGCAGATGCAGGTGCTGCCCTATTACAACACGTTTTTCCAGAGCACCCATTCACCTGTCGCGAGCCTCGCCCAGGCCATTGCCGATATCACGCCGGGCGATCTTAACCGGATCTTTTTCGCCAATTCCGGTTCAGAGGCGATCGACACGATCATCCGGATGGTGCGCCATTACTGGACGCTCAAAGGCAAGCCCTACCGCAAGCTGCTGATCGCACGGGAGAATGCCTACCATGGCAGCACCCTTGGCGGCGCCAGTCTGGGCGGTATGCCCCATATGCACGGCCAGTGTGCCCCACTGCTGCCGGGTATCCACCGCATCCGGCAGCCCTACTGGTACGGCGAGGCCGATGGGCTCTCCGAAGATGAGTTCGGTCTGATCCGCGCCCGCGAGCTGGAAGAGAAACTACTGGAAGTTGGCCCCGATAACGTCGCCGCCTTTGTCGGTGAGCCCATCCAGGGCGCCGGTGGCGTGATCGTCCCGCCGCGCACTTACTGGCCGGAAATCCAGCGTATCTGCCGCAAGTATGACGTGCTGCTGGTAGCGGATGAGGTGATCTGTGGTTTCGGTCGGACCGGACAATGGTTTGGCAGCCAGACTTATGATTTCCAGCCAGACATCATGTCGATGGCCAAGGGCCTCTCCTCGGGGTATCTGCCCATCTCTGCCGTAGCGGTTGGCGACCGGATTGCTGACACCTTGATCGAGTCGGGCGATGACTTCAGTCACGGGTTCACCTATTCCGGTCACCCCGTGGCAGCGGCCGTCGCTCTGGAGAATATCCGGATATTGAAGGAAGAACGAATTATCGAATCGGTCGCCTCCGACATTGGCCCCTATTTCCAGGCTCGTCTGCGGGACACCCTCGGCGAACATCCCCTTTGCGGCCATATCGAGGGCACCGGCCTGATTGCCGGTCTGGCCCTGGTGAAGGATCGCAAAACCCGTACATTCTTTGACGAAGACGTTGGCACCCAGTGTAGGGACGAGTGCACCGCCAGTGGGCTGATTGCACGGGCCTGTGGCAACCGGATGGTGCTCTCGCCGCCACTGGTTATCAGCCGTGCGGAGGTGGATGAGATGGTGGACCGCCTGCGTGTCGCGCTGGATCACACCTACGCCAGGGTGGGCGGCATTCCTGCGGTATAATCCTTGCTATGGATCGAACTGGCTTCGGTCCACTAATTGGCTTAGCCTTGAAAGAAAGATAACAAAGGCCGTGTGATGAAAGACCGCGTGATTCAGATACAGGCGAATGAGAGCTGGCAGAAAAACCTTGCAGTCCTCATTGAGCATCAGCGCCTGCGCAGCTTTCCGGCCATGTTGGAGGCTTTCCTGTCGACGCTGTGTTTTTTCGATACGATCCTTCTGCTGACTTACAAGAAGTCCCTGCGACCGATCCTGGTCCATCCCTCCGATCCAGAGGAACAAAGCGATACCCTGCGCCAGTACCTGAACCATGCTTATGTACTGGACCCGCTGTTCCACGCCATCAAGAACGGATCATCGTCAGGGGTTGTGCGTCTGGCTGAGATCATGCCGGATTCGTTCAGGAGCACAGAGTATTACCAGACCTGCTACCAGAACTTCGGCCTGGTGGACGAGGTCAACCTGCTGATCCGCCTCGATGACAAAGTGACCTGTGCCATCACCCTCGGGCGCAAGGCGCCGCTGGAGAGCATTCCCCGAACTGAGCTAAATGCCCTACAGGAGTTCTACCCGGTCATCAGTGCACTGGTGCGCCAGTTCTGGCAAGCCCAGGCCGGCGAATTCCTGCAATACGGTCGCTCCGACGGGCCAATGAAACGCGCTTTGCGCACATTTGCCAGCGGCGTCCTCACCCAGCGCGAGCGGGAAATCACCGACCTGATCCTGCGTGGTTTCTCATCCCAGGCGATTGCCGATAATCTGAAGATCAGCGTAGGGACCGTGAAGGTGCACCGCAAGAACATCCATACACGGCTGAACACCTCCACTCAGGCGGAAATCTTCACGCAGTTCATCAACCACCTGACCCACCTGGAAGACAACCCCACAAGCATTGAGCACTGATCAGAGACTGATCCAGACAGTTTTAAGGTCGGTGTATTTCTCAAGCGCATGCAGGGACTTGTCCCGGCCATAACCAGAAGCTTTCACCCCGCCGAACGGCATCGTGCTGTCACCGCCGCCCCAGCCGTTGACCCAGACCATACCGCTCTGAATTTTCCGGCTGACGCGATGGGCCCGGGACAGATTACCCGTCCAGACAGAAGCGCCCAGGCCATAACGGTTGTCGTTGGCCAGTTGGATGGCCTCGGCTTCGTCGCTGAATTCGCCCATGGCCAGCACCGGGCCGAAGATCTCTTCCTGCACGAAGCGCATGCCGTTGTGGGCATCGCCAATGATGGTGGGCTCGACGAAGTAGCCCTGCCCCGGTACCGCTTCCGGGACACCGCCGGTCAATACCTGACCGCCCTCATCAATTGCCAACTGGATATAGCGGGCAACGGTCTCCAATTGGGCCTTGTCGACAAGCGCCCCCATGCGGGTGTCCGGATCAAGCGGATCACGGGGCTGGTAGGCTTTCGCCGCCTCCAACAAAGCTCCCATGAAACGTTCGCGGATGGACGACTGGACATAGAGCCGGGAACAGGCGATACAGACTTCGCCCTGATTGGAGAATATCGCTGCGGCCGCCGTGGATGCAGCTTTCTGGATATCCTCGCAATCCTCAAACACCAGCATCGGCGATTTGCCACCTGCCTCAATCCATACCCGCTTGAGATTGGATTGGCCGGCATATTCCATCAGCAGTCCGCCGACGCGGCTGGAGCCGGTAAAGGCGAGTACATTGACGTCGTTATGCAGCGCCAGCGCCTTGCCTGCGGTGTGGCCGAAACCCGGCAGCACGTTGAACACGCCATCGGGAATGCCCGCCTCTTTCGCCAGCTCCGCCAGTCGAAGCACGCTCAGCGCACTTTTCTCAGATGGCTTGAGAATGACCGAGTTGCCCGCCGCCAATGCCGGGGCAATCTTCCAGGTGGCCATCATCAGCGGATAGTTCCAGGGGGTGATCGCCGCCACGACGCCCGCAGGCTCATGGCTGATCAGGCCCAGGGTGTCGTTGCCGGTCGGTGCAATCTCGCCGTAGAGCTTGTCGACGGACTCGGCCGTCCAGCGCAGACAGTCAATGGAATCCGGCACATCGATACCGACCATCTCACTGATGGGCTTGCCCATGTCCAGGCTGTCCAGAACAGCGAGTTCGTCACCGTGTTTCTCAACCAGGTCGGCCAGTCGCAGCAGAATGCGTTTACGGTCGCCCGGGGCGAGATCCGACCAGACGCCCGATACAAACGCCTCACGGGCAGCGGACACGGCCAGGTCGACATCGGCCGCATCGCAGCTGGCGACATCCGTGAGTTTTTCTTCGGTCGCCGGGTTGATGGCCGGAAAGGTCTCGCCGGCCACGGCACCCTGGAACCGACCGGCGATGAAAGCCTGTCCGAGCAAGGTCACCGACTCACTGAGGGCTTTCCATTCCGCGCTGGTTTTCATGGTGTTCTCCCGACATTGAATGACTTTTCAGGTAAGCCTACCCGGCCGGGCCACCAGCGCTCCATATACCTCAGTAGGTATATACCTCCTTCAACGCCCGAGGAATTTCAGTACCGCGTCGACACTTTCCTTGGCGTCGCCAAAAAGCATACGAGTGTTGTCCTTATAGAACAGTGGATTGTCGACGCCAGCGTAGCCGGTGGCCATGCCGCGTTTAAGCACGATGGTGGTTTTGCCGTTCCAGGGTTCGAGGACCGGCATGCCGGCGATGGGGCTGTCCGGTACTTCCTGGGCCGCCGGATTGACGATGTCGTTGGCGCCGATCACCACGGAGACATCCACGTTGGGGAAGTCCTTGTTGATCTCGTCCATCTCGTAGACGATGTCGTAAGGCACCTTGGCCTCGGCCAGCAGCACGTTCATGTGACCCGGCATGCGGCCTGCCACCGGATGGATGCCGAAGCGTACGTTGACACCCATCTCCCGCAACTTGTTGCTGATCTCGAAGACCGTATGCTGTGCCTGCGCGACTGCCATGCCGTAACCCGGTAGGATCATCACTTCCTTGGCGCTCTCCAGTAAGTGCGCCACTCCCTCCGCCTCAATCGGATTAACATTACCAGCCTCACCAGCCTGGCCTGCTCCAGCGCTTTTGCTCGAACCACCGCCGAACCCGCCGAGGATGACGCTGACGAACCTGCGGTTCATCGCCTTGCACATGATGTAGCTGAGGATGGCACCGCTACTGCCAACCAGCGCACCGACCACGATCAACAGGTCGTTGCCCAGCATGAATCCCATCGCCGCCGCGGCCCAGCCGGAGTAGCTGTTGAGCATCGATACCACCACCGGCATATCGGCGCCCCCGATGGCAACGACCATGTGTACGCCGAACACCAGTGCGACAACGGTCATCAGCACCAGCCAGAGCAGGCCTCCGCCGGCGGCGGACTGTTCGACGAAGAGCACGCCGAATACCACCGCCGCCACACCCAGGCCGGCGTTGAACAGGTGCCGCCCCGGTAGCTGCAAGGGCTTGCCGCTGATCCTGGCGCTGAGTTTGAGGTAGGCGGCAACGGAACCGGTGAAGGTGACCGCGCCGATCAGGATGCCGACATAGGTTTCGATGTCATGGATGGTCTTCTCGACACCACCGAGGTCGCTGTGCCCCAGCGCGTTGGCGTAGCCGACGAAGACCGCGGCCAGCCCCACCAGACTGTGCAGGATCGCCACCAGCTCCGGCATCTGGGTCATTTCGACCTTTTTTGCCAGATACCAGCCGATAGCACCACCAGCGATCATGCCTGGCAGCAGGAAGAGGTAGTTGTTGGTGACGATACCGAAAATCGTCACAACCAACGCCAGGCCCATGCCCAGCATGCCGTAGAGGTTTCCGCGACGTGCGGATTCCTGATGGCTGAGGCCGCCCAGTGCGAGAATAAAGAGCGCGCTCGCTCCTATGTAAGAAGCCGTGATTACGCCTGTGATCATTGTTATTCGCCCTTATTTCCGAAACATTCTCAGCATGCGCTGGGTGACGGCGAAACCGCCGACGATATTGATGCTGGTGATGAACACCGCCAACACCGCCAGTATCAGCACCAGGGGTTGCTCGCTGGATATCTGCATCAGAGCGCCAATAACGATGATGCTACTGATGGCGTTGGTGACACTCATCAGCGGCGTATGCAGCGAGTGCGACACCCCCCAGATCACCATGTAACCAACGAAGCAGGACAGCACGAAAACGGTCAGGTGCCCCATGAACTCCGGCGGTGCCACCGAACCCAGGCCCAGCAGCCCGAGCCCTGCGAGCGCCACGGGGACCAGAAACGCCAGCGGATGTTTCGGCTTGGGCTCCGCCTTTTTAACCGCGACCCGGGCCTTGTCACCCACGTCGGTCTTTGGCGCTGCCGACAAGCGCGGGGCGGGCGGCGGCCAGGTGACCTCGCCTTCCTTCACCACGGTGGCGCCGCGAATCACCTCGTCTTCCATGTTGACGACAATCTCGCCGTTCTTCTCCGGGCACAGGTCGCTCAGCAGGTGGCGCAGGTTGGTGGCATAGAGCTGGCTGGCCTGCGACGCCAGGCGGCTCGGCAGGTTGGTGTAGCCGATCAGGGTAACGCCGTGCCTGACCACCACCTGGTCGGCTTCGGTCAGCTTGCAGTTGCCACCGGTTTCGGCCGCAAGGTCGACGATGACGCTGCCCGGTTTCATGCTGGCGACCATACCCTCGGTGATCAATTCCGGCGCCGGCTTGCCCGGAATCAGGGCCGTGGTGATGATGATATCAACGTCCTTGGCCTGCTCCGCGAACAGTGCCATCTCGGCTTCGATGAACTCGGGACTCATGGTCTTGGCATAGCCGCCCTGGCCGCTGCCGTCCTCGCCGTCGAAATCGAGCATCAGGAACTCTGCGTCCATGCTCTCTACCTGCTCCTTCACTTCGGGGCGGGTGTCGAAGGCACGGACCACGGCGCCCATGCTCTTGGCCGCACCGATAGCGGCGAGCCCCGCCACCCCGGCGCCGATCACCAACACCTTGGCCGGGGGGATCTTGCCAGCGGCGGTAATCTGTCCGGTGAAAAAACGGCCAAAGTGCTGGGACGCCTCAACCACCGCGCGGTAACCCGCAATGTTGGCCATGGAGCTCAGCGCGTCCATCTTCTGGGCACGGGAAATGCGCGGCACCGAGTCCATGGCCAGGGCGGTGACGCCACGGTTGGACAGTTCCTGCAGCATCTCGGGGTTTTGCGCCGGATAGAGGAAGCTGATCAGGGTCTGCCCCTTGCTCAGCAGCTCAACACCATAAAAGCCCAGTTCCGGGTGCTGGCTGGGCGGACGTACTTTCATGATAATGTCGGACGAATGCCACAGCTCTTTCGGGTCCTCGATAATCTCAACACCGGCTTCACGGTACTGGCCGTCATCGAAACTGGCCTGTAAGCCCGCCCCTGTTTCGATAGCCAGGCTGAAGCCCAGTTCTTGCAGCTGTATCGCGACTTCGGGGGTCAACGCCACGCGCTTTTCCCCTTCGTCGATCTCTTTAGGAATGCCTATTCGCATCGTGTGCTCTCCACTGGGATTACCCATGGTAGAAATCCCATTGTTTTTTATGTTGTGCCAGGTGGCGCTGTTGCCACGCTGAGGGTTGGGCGACCTTTTCGCACTGTACAGCGGTAACTTTGTATTCAGGGCAGTTGGTGGCCCAGTCCGAGTTATCGGTGGTGATGACGTTGGCGCCGCTCACGGGATGGTGGAAAGTGGTATAGACCACACCCGGTTGCATACGAGTACTGATTTTGGCCTGCAGCACGGTATTACCTGAACGGCTGGTGAGGCCGACCCAGTCTCCGTCATTGATACCGCGCTCTTCGGCGTCGTGGGGGTGCAACTCCAGCCTGTCCTGGTCATGCCAGGCCTGGTTGTCGGTGCGTCTTGTCTGGGCGCCGACGTTGTATTGGCTGAGGATACGGCCCGTGGTCAACAGCAGAGGGAAACGGCGGTTGGCACGCTCTGTTGTGGGTACGTAGTCGGTGACCATGAACCGGCCCTTGCCAATAGGAAAGTCCTGCTCGTGCATGATGGGAGTACCACTCGGGTTGTCATCATTACACGGCCATTGGATGCTGCCGAGCTCGTCCAGTTTCTGGTAAGTCACGCCCTGGAAACTGGGTGTCAGGCTGGCAATTTCGGCCATGATCTGTTCCGGATGGTCGTAGTGCATGGCATAACCCAGGGCGTTCGCCAGGTCCTGGGTGACCTCCCAGTCGCCCTTGCCGGCCAGCGGCGGTATCACCTTGCGCACGCGGTTGATGCGTCGTTCGGCGTTGGTGAACGTGCCGTCCTTCTCCAGAAACGAGGAACCAGGCAGCAGCACGTGGGCGAACTTGGCGGTCTCGTTCAGGAAGAGATCCTGCACGATCAGACATTCCAGCGAACCGAGCGCCTGTTCCACATGGTGGGTATTGGGGTCGGACTGGGCGATGTCCTCGCCCTGAACATACAGGCCCTTGAAGCTGCCGTTGATGGCGGCGTCGAACATATTGGGAATGCGCAGGCCGGGTTCGCCATCAATCTTGACGCCCCAGGCGTCTTCGAAGACCTTGCGAGGACCTTCCTGGGAAACATGCTGATAGCCGGGCAGTTCATGGGGGAAGCTCCCCATGTCGCAACTGCCCTGGACGTTGTTCTGGCCGCGCAGCGGGTTAACGCCTACACCATCGCGGCCGATATTGCCGGTGGCCAGTGCGAGGTTGGCGATGCCCATTACCATGGTCGAGCCCTGGCTGTGTTCGGTCACGCCCAGGCCGTAGTAAATGGCGCCATTACCCGCCTGGGCGTATAGCCGGGCCGCTTCGCGGACTTTCCCGGCCGGAACGCAGGTGATGTCTTCTGTCGCTTCCGGTGAATGGCGTTCGTCACGGATAAAGTCGTTCCAGGTGGCGTAATCACCTCCGTCACAACGGCTGGCGATGAACATGCGATCTTCCAGTCCTTCAGTGATGACAACATGCGCCAAGGCGTTGATCAGGGCAACGTTGGTCCCGGGGCGCAACGGAAGATGCAGCGCCTCGCCGCCGTGCGGGGTATTCAGCAGATCAATGGAACGCGGGTCAGCAACGATCAGCTTGGCGCCCTGGCGGAGACGGCGGCGCAGTTGCGAGCCGAACACCGGGTGGGCGTCGGTCGGGTTTGCGCCAATAACGACGATGACGTCGGATTTCATCACCGAATCGAAGGTCTGGGTGCCGGCACTTTCACCAAGGGTCTGTTTCAGGCCGTAGCCGGTCGGGGAATGGCAGACGCGAGCACAGGTGTCGGTGTTGTTGTTGCCGAAGGCGGTACGCACCAGTTTTTGCACCAGGTAGGCTTCCTCGTTGGTGCAGCGGGAGGACGTAATACCACCGACGCTGTCGCGGCCGTATTTGGCCTGGATGGCCTTGATGCGATCGGCCGCGAACTGGATCGCCTCTTCCCAACTGACTTCGCGCCAGGGTTCGTCGATGTGGTTGCGGACCATCGGCTTGGTCAACCGTTCCGGATGGGTGGCATAACCGAAGGCAAAGCGGCCTTTGACACAGGAATGACCGTGGTTGGCGTGGCCATCCTTGAACGGCACCATGCGCACCACGGTATTGCCTTTCATCTCGGCCTTGAACGAGCAGCCGACACCGCAGTAGGCACACGTAGTCACCACCGAGTGTTCCGGCTGGCCCTGGTCGATCACAGAATTTTCCATCAGTGTTGCCGTTGGGCAGGCCTGGACGCAGGCGCCACAGGAGACGCATTCGGAGTCCATAAAGTCTTCGCCCTGGCCCGCCGCGACCTTGGAATCAAAGCCCCGGCCGTCGATGGTCAGCGCAAAGGTGCCCTGCACTTCCTCGCAGGCCCGTACGCAACGCGAGCACACGATGCATTTACTGGTATCAAAGGTGAAATAGGGGTTGCTGGTGTCTTTCTCGGCCTCAAGGTGATTCTTGCCCTCGTAACCGTAGCGCACCTCGCGTAGGCCGACGGCACCGGCCATATCCTGCAGTTCGCAGTCGCCGTTGGCGGGGCAGGTCAGACAGTCCAGTGGGTGGTCGGAAATGTACAGCTCCATCACGTTGCGGCGCAGCTTGGCGACGCGCTCATTCTGGGTGATGACGCTCATGCCCTCGGCCACCGGCGTGGTGCAGGAGGCCGGCAAACCACGGCGGCCTTCGATCTCCACTGCGCACAGGCGGCAGGAGCCAAAGGCGTCCAGGTTGTCTGTGGCACACAGTTTGGGTATCTGGATGCCGGCGATAGTTGCGGCGCGCAGCACCGAGGTGCCCTCGGGCACGGTCACAGCCCGGCCGTCAATGGTCAGTGATACGGTGTGGCCGGTCTCGACCGGGGGCGGCGTGCCCAGATCACGGTCAGAGCGGGTGTTCGGATCGTAGATATGCAACATGATCAGGCCTCCCCCGCCGGCGTGCGGGACGCGGTGGTGCGGTCTTGGTGAAAGTCGTCCGGGAAGTGATGCAAGGCGCTGCGCACCGGGTTAGGCGTCATGCCGCCCATGGCGCAGAGGGAGCCGTCTTCCAGGGTGTCGCAAAGGTCTTCCAGCAAATTCAGGTGGTAATCGCGCTCCTGGTTGGCGCGGATGTGGTCGATGACTTCCACGCCACGGGTAGAACCTATGCGGCAGGGAGTACATTTACCGCAGGATTCAACGGCGCAGAATTCCATGGCGAAGCGGGCCTGGTCGAGCATGTCCACGGTGTCATCAAACACCACGATGCCGCCGTGGCCGACCACGGCGCCAACCTCGCTGAAGGCTTCGTAATCGAGTGGCGTGTCCCACTGGCTTTCGGGCATGTAGGCACCCAGCGGGCCACCGACCTGCACAGCGCGCATCGGCCGGCCGGAGGCGGTACCACCACCGTAGTCTTCCAGCAGTTCGCGCAGGGTGACGCCGAACGCCAGTTCCACCACGCCGCCGCGTTCAATGTTGCCAGTCAGCTGGAACGGCAGGGTGCCCCGCGAACGGCCCATGCCGTAGTCGGCGTAGGCCTGGCCACCTTCGGCCAGGATAAAGGGTACGGCAGCCAGGGTGAGCACGTTGTTGACCACCGTCGGTTGACCAAAGGCGCCTTTCAACGCAGGCAACGGGGGTTTGACTCGCACCTGGCCACGCTTGCCTTCCAGGCTGTCGAGCAGCGAGGTCTCTTCGCCGCAAATGTAGGCGCCGGCGCCGAGGCGAACTTCCAGGTGGAAGGCCTTGCCGGAGTTCAGGACATTGTTACCCAGGTATCCAGCTTCCCCGGCCCTGGCGATGGCTTCGTTCAGAATCTTATGGGCAACCGGGTATTCGGAGCGCAGGTAGATGTAACCGGTATCCGCACCCACGGCGAGGCCGGCGATGGTCATGCCTTCGATCAGCATGAAGGGGTCGGCTTCCATCACCAGTCGGTCGGCAAAGGTGCCAGAGTCACCCTCGTCTGCGTTGCAGACGATAAATTTGCGTTTGGAATAGGGACTGCTGCCGGTGCGGGCGTCCGCATCGAGCACCGTCTGCCATTTGATGCCGGCCGGGAAAGCTGCCCCGCCCCGGCCGCGCAGGCCAGAGGCTTTCACTTCGTCGACGATCTCCTGGGGAATCCTGGCCAGGGCTTTACGCAGGCCGACGTATCCGCCGTGGTGAACGTAATCGTCCAGCGACGTGGGGTCGATGATGCCAGCACGGCTGAAGGTGAGGCGCTGCTGATCTTTCAGGTACGGGATCTCTTCCGTCAACCCCTGGTACAAGGTGTGACCGGGTTTGCCTTCGAGCATACCCTGGTCGAGCAGCGCCGGGATGTCTTCGGGAGTCACGGGGCCGTAGGCGACACGGCCCTGCCCGGTCTCGACTTCAACCAGGGGTTCCAGCCAGAAAAGGCCCCGTGAGCCGTTGCGGACCAGGTCGATGTCGGCATCCTGGCCACCGCAGATCTGTTCCAACGCATCCGCGACCTGATTGGCGCCGAGTGATAAGGCGGTGGTGTCTCGTGGCACAAAGACTTTAACCATGGTTGCTGTCTTCCTTTCTGTCTGCCCCTGCCTGCGCCGCCTGGATGACGAGCGGCACGGTCTGTAACTGGTCGACCAAGGCGTCGAAACGGGCCGGTGTGACACGGCCGTGAATATCGTCGCCGATGCGGATGGATGGTCCGGTGGCGCAGTTCCCAAGGCAGTAGGCAGCCTCCAGGGTGATGTCGCCATCCGGGGTGGTCTGGTGGTAGTCGACGCCGAGTGTCTGCTGGGCATGGCGCTCCAGTGTTCGGCAACCTCGAGCCTGGCAGGCTTCGGCCCGGCAGATATGGATGGTGTGCTTGCCCGGAGCGGTGGCTCGGAAATCATGATAGAAACTGATGACGCCGTGAACTTCTGCGCGGGTAATCTGCAGGCCCTCGGCGATGGTTGGCACGGTGTCGTCGGGGATGTAGCCGAGTTCGTCCTGGATGGCATGCAGGATGGGCATAAGGGCACCCGGTTTGTGTTGCAGGTCGGCAATGATGTGGCGCACTTTGTGCTGAACGTCGGTGGTTGCGGTTATATTCATTTTGGTCACCCGGAAAATTCTGCACTTGATGGGTCATTGTAATCGTGGAGAAAGCGCCGGGTTGCTTGCCTGCGACACATTCAAGCGTGGGAGCGCATGGGTGGTTGAAGCAGGTATCCGGGCCTTGGTGCGGGCGGAAGAGCTGATTGGATATCGCTCTTCCGCCCTGAGGGTTACACGCTGTATTTAAGCTGTGTCTTCGCCTCCCCGTTCAACCCCTTGTACAAACTTACGCACATCAGAATCAGGATGACGGCGAACGGCAAACCGGCGGTAACCGCACCCGCCTGAAGTGCGTTCAGTGCCTGCGCACCACCGCCAAACAACAGGGTTGCGGCAATCACGCCTTCCATGGTCGCCCAGAACACACGTTGAGCAACGGGTGCATCCTGTTTGCCACCGGCGGTAATACCATCGATCACCAGCGATCCCGAATCCGAGGAGGTAACAAAAAACACCAGCACCAGAACAATGGCGAGGAAGGAAATCAAAGAGGTCAGCGGCATGCTCTCCATCATCTGGAACATGGCGAGCGGCACTTCGGTGAGCCCTCCGCTCAACGCTCCCACTTGAGCCTGGATCTGATCCAGCGCGTTGCCGCCGAACGCAGTCACCCAGATACCACAAACAAGGGTCGGGATAATCAATACCGCGAGCATGAATTCACGCACGGTGCGGCCTTTAGACACACGGGCGATGAACATGCCAACAAAAGGCGACCAGGAAATCCACCAGGCCCAATAGAACACGGTCCAGCCATGGAACCAGGTTTCATCTTCCCGGCCCACCCAATTACTGAGGGGCAGAATGTTTTTCCCATAGGACCAGAACAGGTCAAACAGGTTGGCGAAGAAGCCGCTGATGGAACCCACAAGGATGACGAAAAGCAGCAGAATGAACGCAATGACCATGTTGATGTTGCTGAGCAGTTTTACGCCGCCATCCAGACCACGAACCACTGAAAAAACGGCAATGGCGGTGATGAATGCGATCAATCCGATCTGCGTACCGACGCCGTTCTCCACGATTCCGAGGTAAGCAAGGCCACTGGCGGCCTGTTGCGCGCCAAGGCCAAGCGACGTGGCCAGACCAAAGATGGTCGCCAACACCGCGACGATGTCAATAACATGGCCGATCGGCCCCCAGATACGATTCCCGAGAATCGGGTAAAAGGCGGATCGAATCGTTAATGGCAAGCCTTTGTTATAGGCAAAAAATGCCAGCGAAAGGCCGACTATGCCGTACATGGCCCAGGGATGAAGCCCCCAATGGAACATGGTGGCGCCCAGAGCCATGGATTTACCTTCGGCAGTATTGGCGGCCGCACCAAGCGGAGTACCGTACCAGTCGGTATAATAGGCGACGGGTTCGGCGACGCTCCAGAACATCAGGCCGATGCCCATGCCAGCCGCAAACAACATTGAAAACCAGGACAACGTGGAAAATTCCGGTTTGGCATGGTCACCGCCAATGCGGACCTTGCTGACTGGCAGGATAATTAACGCCAGACAGAAAATCACAAACAGGTTGCCGCCGGCCATGAACAGCCAGTCGAAGTGCTCAATCACCCAGCCGCGGGCGCCCAACAGCATGCCGTTGGCCGCTTCGGTCGCGAACAGGGTACCTGCAACAAAAACAAGGATGAGTATGGCGCTGATACCAAACACCGGGTTGTGAACGTCAAACCCGGCGACTTGGATATTGTCTTGCCCGATCTGGTAATCGACGTCGTCGTAAAGACGATCAGCGTCGACCGCGGGCTGCGCACGTTCAGTCATAGGGGGCTCTCCAGAGTAATTCGTTATTATCGGGTTGTTGTTTTTCGAGAGCCCGAGGCCATATCGAATAAGGCCTGCACGTCGGGTTTACCTGAGCACGGCTACCGTGCTGCCAGCCGCTCCGATCTGTCCCGGGCGAAGATTATGGTATGGCATTGCAATTGAGGCCAAAACTCCAGCTGCGACATGGAAAGGGTGTTGCGTGTCTTAAAGCGGCAAGGTCGTGATATCCCTGCCGCCTCGAGAAATTACCTCACCACTCCCTCTGCAATTAGCAGCTCCATGATCGCCTCAGCCTTCTCCCGGTCCGTGCCGTCACGGATGACTTTGCCGCCCTGCCCCTGGGGTTTCGCCGTGGCCGCCTTGAACCGGTCGGCGGCGGACTTGGCTTTGACGACATTGAGACGCTTGGGTCTGGGTTTGGCGGGATTCTCTTGCCAATCCAGCCGGGCTTCGTCAACCGGCGCGTATACCGCCACACCATTCATCAGTCCGCGCCGGGCCGGGCCGAAAGCATATTGCCGCGCATCGGGAGCCGCATTGTCGACGGTTGCAATGAACGGCAGCTGAACGCGCAGCAGGCGGCGTTGACCACGTGGCAGAGCTTGCAGCACTTCGGCGAAGCCGTCTTCCACCTTCTGGATGTCGGCGATACGGGGAACGATGGGCCAGCCGAGGTGTTCTGCCAAAAGGTAAGGCACCATGCCGGAGGCCTCGCCCTGCTCGGCGTGAATGCCAGAAAGGACGATGTCAGCAGGTTGTTCCTTGAGATAGCTCGCCAAGATTGGGACGGCATCCGCCCTACCGTCCGCCTTGAGCAGGGTTATTTCCGGCAAGCCCATGCCAAGGTACTGGCGCAGGCCGGTTTCATCACCACCACCGACATGGATGAGTCGGGAGGCGGAGCCTGTCATCTTCAGACCGAGTTCAACGGCACGGGCATCCTGACTGGCCCGCCGCGCGCGGCCAGACTTGGGGTGTTGGCCAACAGAAATTAGGGAGGCGACCTTGAGGTCGGGGTTTGATAAAGAGTTAGGGAAAGAGTCAGGCGACATGACGTTCCTCCTCTGTGGATTCGGCCGGGGATTCAGATTCCGTTCCACTTTGCCGAGCTTCAGCCAACCGCAGCAGTTCTGCGAGGATGCCCTGGCTGTCACCAATCACACTCAGGTCGGCCCGTTTGGTCATGTCGCAGCCATCATCGAGGTTGATGGCCACCACCTTGTCGCACCGGCCGATACCCTGCATATGCTGGATGGCGCCGGAAATACCCACGGCGACATAAACCCGCGCTGTAACCCAGGTGCCGGTGGCGCCGACCTGGCGGAAACGCGGCATATTACCATCGTCCACGGCGACCCGGCTGGCGCCTTCGGTGGCACCGAGGGCAGTGGCCACTGTATGGAACTGGTGCCAGTCGCGCACCCCGTTACCAGCGGAGAGAATGAATTCGGCCTCCGCAAGGGCAATCTTGCTCGGATCGACCTCGACCTGACCGAGGTCTTCGATTTGCGGAGTTACCCTGGGAATCGAAGACAGTTCGATCGATTTGGCTTCGTGTCGGGTCTCGTCGATTGGCAGTGCGCATTCCTCAGCCAGCAGCATGACTCGGGCTGTGGGTCGGTGCCAATCCGTCAACTGGCTGCCGCCGCGACAGACGGTGTGTTCGGCATCCACTTGCCAGGCATGCACGGCCGGGCGTTCGCCCAGGCGAGCGGCGAGGCGGGAGCCAATGTCGGCGCCGCCATGGACCGAATCCGGGAACAGCCAATAGCGTGGTGCGAGCTCGGATTCAACCGCCTCCAGCACGGCCAGTTTCTGTTCAGGGCAGTAACCGGTCAGCGGCTGTCCGTGAACCTCGGTCAAATGAACAAGGCGGTCGGCGCCTGCCGTGTCGAAGGTCGCCTCCCGGGCCTCGCCCAGGGCGATGGCGACAACAGCGCCCTCGCCTTCCATGGCTTTTACCAACTGATGGGCCTGACCAAGGATATCCTTGTCATGACCGCTCAAGCGGCCCCCCGCCAAGTCAACAACCACGGCCACATAGAAATCGGGTTGTTCAATCCGATGCAAGGGCAACTCGACTTCGACCTGGGCCGAACGGCGCTTGGCGCGTGACGACAAACCGCCCGCGCCGCCGGTCAATCCGGCGCTGCGGTCTATGCGTTTAATGCCATTGGGCCCGACAAAGCCGACGGCGTGGGGATTCCAGCGCAACAGGCCTGTGGGGCCACGCACCGGGCCGCTGTTGGCGGCGACCACCTCATCGTATTGAGGGTGCAGACGATTGCGCAGTATCCATTCGGTGCGCGGGTCACGCCTTGGGATATCCGTCATCAGTGCACCTCCTCGGCAATGGGTTGGGCCGCCGGAGTGGTCGATTCGGCTGTTTCAACGATCAAGCCATCGGCCACCAGCTCGGCCAGGTCACGAATCTCGGGGCGCGGCTCAACCACGCCCTCAAGCATGGAGGTGCATTGCTGACAGGCAACGGCGATGGTCTCGGCCTCCACCTTGCGGGCATCATCGACACGCATGTCGGCGATGCGGTGCTCCCCCGGAATGTCGGTGATGGGCGCCCCGCCCCCGCCCCCGCAGCAGCGTGAACGGTAGCCGGATCGTTCCATCTCGTTGACCTGGATGCCCAGGGCACCGAGCAAGGCGCGCGGGGACTCGTACTCACCGTTGTAACGCCCCAGGTAACACGGATCGTGATAGGTGACGGTACCGCCCTTGAAACGATCCAGCGCGAGCCGGCCCTGTTCGACCAGTTCGTTGATGAACGTGCTGTGGTGCAATACCTCGTAGTGGCCACCAAAGTCGCCGTACTCGTTTTTCAGCACGTGGAAGGCGTGCGGGTCTGTGGTGACAATGCGTTGGAAGCGGTACTTACCAAGCGTGGCAATATTGTGTCTGGCCAGGCTCTGGAAGGTGGCATCATCGCCAAGACGGCGGGCGACGTCACCGGAATCCCGTTCCTCGTTGCCGAGCACGGCGAAGTCGACATTCGCGGCCTTCAGGATCTTGACGAAGGCGCGCAGGATACGCTGGCTGCGCATGTCGAAACAGCCGTCGCTCACCCAGAACAACACCTCGGCGTCGTGCTTGTCGGCCATCAGCGGCAGGTCAAGATCTGCCGCCCAGTTCATCCGGCTGCCGGGTTCGTAGCCGCCGGGATTGTCGGTGGCGATCAGGTTATCCAGCACTTCGGCGCCCTTGTTCGGGGTTTCACCCCGTTCCAGGGTCAGGTGACGACGCATATCGACGATGGCATCAACGTGCTCGATCATCATCGGACATTCTTCCACACAGGCGCGGCAGGTGGTGCAGGACCAAAGGGTGTCGGCGCTGACCAAGCCATCGACAATGGGCTGGTGCGGGTTGCCCTGCGCCTTTCCGACTTCGGTTCCCGGATAGGGGCTGCCGGCGTAGTTGGCATCGGTTCCACCGGCCAGGCCCACAACCATATCCTGGATCAGTTTCTTCGGGTTCAACGGCTGGCCGGCGGCAAAGGCCGGGCAAACGGCTTCACAGCGGCCACATTGCACACAAGCGTCAAAACCCAACAGCTGATTCCATTTGAAATCCTTGGGTTCCGCCACACCAAGTTTGCCATCCAGATTGACCGGCTTCAGTCCAGTG
This sequence comes from Marinobacter sp., assembly GCA_022014155.1. Taxonomy (GTDB): domain Bacteria; phylum Pseudomonadota; class Gammaproteobacteria; order Pseudomonadales; family Oleiphilaceae; genus Marinobacter. The sequence continues at coordinate 18,864 of JAKLLS010000045.1, forward strand.
GAACGGCCGCCGCCGAAGCGTTCCGGGCGCCGGTGGAATGCCAGGTGCAATGCACCGGCAAACGCGTGTTTCATCGGCCCACCCCAGCCCATTCCGAAGAGCATTTCCGACAGACCGAAAACAACGCCGATTAACAGGATGCCGGTGAAAACCCAACTTCCGAAACTCTCCGGCAAGAAACCGGACGTTAGCAACGTTAGCAGGAAAAACGATGCGGAAAACATCAGCAGGCTTTTCGGCAATCGCATCCAGGGCCCCCTGGACAGACGGGCCGGCGGATTGCGGCGGCGCCGGTAGACGAAGATGGCGCCGGTGAACATGAGGGCCGTGGCGATCAGCAAGGGAATGCTGAGCCACCGGCTTTCCAGCCCGAGCACGTGCACCGGTATGATCAACAACATGGACAACACAAAACCGCCCGCCGTGGCGACGTGGGTGTTGGACATGACTTTGTCGCGCTCGACCACATGGTGCAGGTCGACCAGGTAGCGGCGCGGCATGGCCATGAGTCCCGCGATCAGTTTTACGGGCTCGGGTTGGCCCGCGCGCCAGAGCTGGATTCGGCGGATGGCGCCGATAACCAGCAAGGCGAGCGCTGTAACCACGAGTGCTGGGAGCAGCCAGTCAAGGAGCATGGTGTACCTCATCGGATTGAACTTGGGTTACAGGTCCTTGCACAAACGCAGTGCGTCATAGATCGCCGCGTGCGTGTTCCGCTGGGACACGCAATCCCCCAAACGCCACAAAATCATTCCCTTGTCGGCTTCCTTCAAAATCGGCTGGGCGTTACAGGCAAACAGGGTTTCCACATCAATCTGTCCCTTGTTGATCGAGCCCTCTTTTAACTCGTAATACAGGGCTTCGTTCGGTCGGGTACCGTTCTCGATCACAACCTGATCGACCACCCTCTCCTCTTTCTGCCCGGTGTACTCGTTCTCCAGCACCGCGATTTTCTTGTCGCCCTCGGCGTACACTTTTTCCAGCATCATGTCGGAACTCATGATCACTTGCCGCTCATACAGGCTGCGGTAGTATGTTGGGAAGGTCGTGCCGCCGATACCGACGCCGGGCTTGATGTCGTCGGTGACCAATTCAACCATCGAGCCTTTTGCCGCCAGGTAGTCGGCCACGGACATACCGGAGAATTCGCAGATGGTGTCGTACACCAGTACGTTCTCGCCTGGTTCGACCTTGCCGCTGAGGATGTCCCAGGAGGACACAACCAGGTCGTCCTCGTAACCCCATTCCGGGTTCTGTTCCATGAAGGGCACACCGCCGGTGGCGAGAATGCAGACATCGGGCTGGATGTCGCGCACGACGGAAGCATCGGCTTCGGTATTGAGGCGCAGGTCAACTCCGAGTCGGTCCAGTTCCAGAGCGTACCAGCGGGTGATGCCTGCGATCTGGTCCCGTTGCGGCGCCTTGGACGCCAGGGTGATCTGGCCACCAAGCTCGCCGGCTTTTTCAATCAGCGTTACCTGGTGGCCGCGTTCGGCCGCGACACGTGCCGCTTCCATGCCACCAGGGCCACCGCCGATGACCAGCACCTTGCGGACAGGGCCGTCGGTTTTTTCGATGATGTGTGGCATTCCCAGATGCTCACGGGAAGTGGCGGCATTCTGGATGCAGAGCACGTCCAGGCCCTGGTACTGGCGATCGATGCAGTAGTTGGCACCGACGCACTGGCGGATCTGGTCAACCTGGTTCATCTTGATCTTGGCAATGATGTGCGGGTCCGCGATGTGAGCGCGGGTCATGCCAACGAAGTCGACGTAGCCAGCTTCCAGAATGCGCTCGGCCTGGTTCGGGTCCTTGATGTTCTGGGCGTGGATGACGGGCACGTCGACCACTTCCTTGATGCCTGCCGCCAGGTGCAGGAACGGCTCCGGCGGGTAAGACATGTTAGGGATAACATTGGCCAGGGTGTTATGGGTGTCGCAGCCCGAGCCGACGACGCCGAAAAAGTCCAGCAGTCCGGTGTCGTTGTAGTATTTGGCGATCTGCTTCATGTCGTCGTGGTTCAGACCGTCTGGGTGGAATTCGTCGCCACAGATGCGAATGCCGACAGCGAAGTCACGGCCAACTTCCTCGCGCACGGCCTTCAACACTTCCATGCCGAAGCGCATGCGATTTTCGAAGGTTCCGCCCCATTGGTCTGTGCGCTTGTTGACGCGCGGCGACCAGAACTGGTCGATCATGTGCTGATGCACGGCGGACAGTTCGACACCATCGAGGCCGCCTTCTTTGGCGCGCCGGGCAGCCTGGGCGAAGTCGCCGATGACGCGCTGGATTTCCTCTTCCTCAATGGTCTTGCAGGTAGCACGGTGCACGGGTTCACGGACGCCGGAGGGCGACATCAGGTTGGGCCAGTTTTCGCCGTCCCAGCGGGAGCGACGCCCCATATGGGAAATCTGGATCATGATCTTGCCGCCGTGTTTGTGGACGGCATCCGCGAGGTTCTGGAAATGGGGAATGATACGGTCAGTGGAGAGGTTGACCGAGCTCCACCAGCTTTGTGGGCTGTCGATGGAGACGACGCTGGAGCCGCCGCAGATACAAAGACCGCAACCGCCCTTAGCCTTCTCTTCGTAGTATTTGACGTAGCGGTCGGTGGTCATACCGCCCTCGGTGGCGTAGACCTCGGCGTGGGCGGTGCTGACGACCCGGTTACGGATGGTCAACTGATTGATCTGTAATGGTCGAAAGAGTGCTTCGAATTGGGACATGGTGGCTCTCTCTATATTCTGTACGGAGGTTACCTCCGGTACTGAAATTCCTGTTTTAGTTAGCTGTATTCAAGGCCGCTATCGGTGTCACTTCAAAGAGGCCGTAATCGACGCCCTCCTCCGCAGCGCTTTGCGTTTGCACCGCCTGAGTGCGGACGTCGTACCCGAGGTCATTGGCGATCTGGTCCATGGCGCCGGCAAACCAGCCGGTGAACATGTAGTCGATCTTGCGTCCGGCTTTGCCGTAGTGGTAAACGAAGGCGGAGTGGTCAAGCCGGACTCGCGCCTGACCACTGGCGATGTCGAGTTGCTCAACGGTGAACAGGCCCCAGCCACGTTGGGAGAGCCGTTTCATGTAGTGATCGAACACCTCGCTACCTGTGAGGCCGTGCAGGGCCGCTTCTTTTTCACACCAATGCCAGGCGGATTTGTAACCGGCCTTATAGAGGATCTCGGCGTAACGTTCGGGGCCGATTTCGGCTTCGATCGCTTGGTGGTTGTTGATGAAGAAGTGCCGCGGAACGTACAGCATGGGCAAGGCGTCGGTGGTCCAGATACCGGTTTCGCTGTCGACTTCGATGGGCATTTCCGGTGCGTGTGTAGTCATGGTCATTCCCCCCATACCTCGCCAAGGATGCGCAGCCAGTTCTCACCCATGAGCTTGCGGGTAAGCTCTTCGGAGAAGCCGTTGCGGAGCAAGGCGGCGGTCAGGTTCGGGAATTCACCGATGGTGCGGATACCCTCGGGGTTGACGATCTTGCCAAACCGGGTGAGCTCTCGGGCGTACCCCTTATCGTGGGTGAGCATGTCGAAGAAGGCCTTGTCCTGCCCCTGGGTGAAATCAGTGCCGATGCCGACCTGGTCTTCGCCGACGATGTCGACGACGTAGGCGATCGCTTCAACGTAGTCGTCGATGGTAGCGTCCACGCCTTTCTTGAGGAACGGTGTAAACATGGTAACGCCGACAAAACCGCCACGCTCGGCGATGAACCGGAGCTCGTCGTCGGATTTGTTGCGGGGATGTTCTTTCAGCCCGGATGGCAGGCAGTGGGAGTAGCAGACCGGCTTCCGGGATTCGAGGATAACTTCCTCGGAGGTCTTGCTGCCAACGTGGGAAAGGTCGCACATGATGCCGACGCGGTTCATTTCCGCGACGACTTCGCGACCGAAACCGGACAGGCCACCGTCCCGCTCATAGCAGCCGGTGCCGATAAGGTTCTGGGTGTTGTAGCACATCTGAACGACACCGACGCCAAGGTCCTTGAAGATCTGGATGTAGCCGAGCTGGTCTTCAAAGGCGTGGGCGTTCTGGAAGCCCATGATGATACCGGTCTTGCCCAGCTCCTTGGCCTTGCGGATGTCATCGGTAGTCCGCACTTTCATTACCAGATCGCTGTTGTCTTCGATCAGTTCGTTAACCAGGACGATGTTGTCGACCGTGGCCTGGAAATCTTCCCAGACGGAAACGGTGCAGTTGGCGGCGGTCAGCTCGCCCTTGCGCATGTCTTCGAAGAGTTCACGGCCCCATTTGGCGATGATGAGGCCATCGATGACGATGGAGTCCTGGTGCAATTCGGTTTCGTTCATGTGACACC
>JAKLLS010000183.1 GCA_022014155.1 Marinobacter sp.
TTCGGTGATCAGGGGCTTGGCGCTGTCGATCTTGCGGCGCCCAAGGTCAGTGAGATAAAGGCGGGAGGCGCGCCCATCGTGCTCGCAGGGGCGTCGCTCAAGCAGCCCTTTGTGCTCCATGCGGCCAGCCAGACCGGTAAGGGCCGAGTTGTTAAGGTTCAGATGGCGGGCCAGGTCCTTCAACAGGCAGCCTTCATCGCCGGCCACCAGCAACAAGGCCCCGACCTGGGTGACGGAAATGCCAAGCGCCTCTTCACTGAGCTGGTCAGCGTGCTTGTATACCCGATGACGGGCGATGTTGAGCAGGTAGAAAAGCCGTTTATCCATGATCTCGCCATTTACTTCACATGTGAATCAAATATACTACGCATGTGTAATAAATGACAAGTAACTGCTTTTCGGGCTATAGAAATGTCCCAAGCATCCTCAGAGTTTATTGATTGTCTGCCACCAACGCTCTGACTCGCTCGAAGTCTTCCTCACTGAACACTCCATTAACCCCCGAAATGGCTGCCAACTTCATTCCGTGCTTGAGGCCGAGCCTGTAGATTTCCCGCACTTTTTCCCATTCAATGTTACGGCCCAGAGTGAAGTTCTCGAATCGCGCTTCCAGTGCCAGCACAATGGTTTCCGCCAGGCAGGCATAGACCACCCCATCGGACAAACCGATGTCCTTCATTCGCACCTCTCCAGGCAACTGGATTTCACCGGATTCGATCACCAGCACATCCGGACGTTTGGCGACATCTTCCGCTGGAATATCCAGTGGTCGGGCAACGTCGGTAATCACACAGCCGGGTTTTACCTTCATGATGTCAAGAATGCGTTTGCCTGCTCCGGATGTGGCCGTGACAATCATGTCCATATCCGCCAGGTCACGTTCAGCAGAGCCTGCCACATGCACAATGGCCCCTGGCGTTTCCTGTTCGATACTTTCTTTCAGAGCCAACAGCTTCGCCGGTTCCGGAGCAGCGAGATACACCTCATCAACCGCTTTGGCCAGTAACCGCGCACAAACCGAACCGATCGCCCCGGTGGCACCCACCACCATCGCTTTGCCGGCGGCCTTGCCGCTGGGGCCGATGCTCACCCGCCCGATTTTCTTCATGGCGTCATGGGCTGCCCAGAGTGCGCCAGAGGCGCTGTAGCTGTTACCCGTGGTGATCGGCAATGGCGCCCGTTTGGCCACCGTAATACCCGCGTCACCGACCACCTTGGTGAAAGCACCGAGACCCATGATCTGCGCCCCCAGTTTTTTGGCGAGCTTCGCCGCCTGCAGTAGCCTCGCGTAGGTAAACTCCGGTCCGTGGGCCATGATTTCGCGGGGGGTACCACCGACAGTAATCAACCAGCCTTCTACCTCATCGCCGGTAGGCGATCGAATGCCCGAAACCCTGGAATAAACAAACGGTGGCGTGTAGGCCACAGCCTTCTCAACCAGATTCATCACGACCGGTGGTGAGACGCTGGCGATCCAGTCCAGTGGCGGTGTTTTGGTGAGATATTGCTGCGACAGCGGGTGGATCACAAAAGCAAAACGGTTTACGCGACGATAGCCGTTCGGGTACAGAATTCGGGGCTCGATACCCAGCTTCTGGATAACATCCAGATAGTCATCCGACCCTAGTTGTTCCGGGGTCCGTGACAGAGCCGTACTGATCATGGCATCCAGAACATTAACGCCTACAGGCCGCCCCTCCAGCCAGGGGCTGTAATCCACCACCATCGCTACGCGACGGGACCGCATCCAGTCCAGTACAGCATCGGTCACGCGTGAGGTGATCACGGTTTTGCCGTCCAGCTCGTTCTGGCCGAAAAGCTCAAGGTCGCCGATGGCGGCAACAATAACGTGGGCGTCGGACGCGGCCTGGCGCAAGGATCCCTGAACCAGGCTCTCACCCAGCCGATAGAGCGGCGTGTGCATGATGCTTTCGACAGTTTTCACCGCCGCCGGCCGATACATGATGGATGCGGTCAGCGAGGTGTAGGTTTCCAGTTGCTTCAGGGACGTCAGCAATCGGGGCACGCCAAAATCGGTATAGGGGTCGGCGAAAAACAGGTTGTCAGTGTGCTCGGACAGCGCGTTGGCAATGCGGTAGCCGGCCTGCCCGTTCATAAAAAGAACACGGGCATTATCGAAGAAATGCCCCAGTTCTGACTGCGTGCGTCGAACTGCCCACTCCTGCAGGATGCCCCGCAGGCCTGCACCGGTGGTCACCGGCTTATCAGGAATCCAGGCCTCCAGACGGGCAGTATCCGGATGTTCAAGCTGTTCACGCCCAACCTCGTAGTGGTCATGAACCATGCTCAGGCCGATGGCGTCCGCCTGGTCATGAACCGATTCCAACACCGCTTCGGCCTTCGAAAGGTCGCCGTCTGTTCCAATGCGGATAACATGGAAAGGCTGGCCCAGAAATTCAGTTTCCAGGTGGTAATCATATTCGGATGATCCCTGACTGACACTGACGACGGTTTTCATTCAGGCCCACTCCCTCGCGGTCGCTATCAGTTACAGATTAGATCACAGCATTGTTTTCCGTCTTAGCCCAGATCAAGTTCAGAAGCACTATTGACCGACTACAATGAGAGAACAAACCCAAACCACATTCTGACTGCTAACGGATTACTCAGGAGCTTGCCATGACTATTCAGGAAGAACTAAGCGCAACCGTTCGGGAACTGGTACAAGCCGGCAAGGGCATTCTCGCGGCGGATGAGAGCCACCCCACCATCGCCAAACGTTTCAACGCGGTTGGCGTTGAATCCAGCGAAGAGAAACGTCGTGAGTACCGCAGTCTCATATTCTCAACATCCGGTCTGGGGGACTTCATCAGCGGTGTGATTCTGTTTGAAGAAACTCTCGGCCAGACCAGTCTCGACAACCAGCCAATGGCAGAGCTTCTTGCGAATCAGGGCATTGTTCCGGGCATCAAGGTGGACAAGGGCAAAAAGCCACTGGTAAATGCCCCGGGCGACGAGATAACAGTGGGTCTGGATGGTCTCGAAGACCGGCTGGAAATATACCGGAATCAGGGAGCCCGGTTCGCCAAGTGGCGGGATGTGTTTCATATCTCCGACACCCTTCCCTCTCCCCAGGCCATGGAGGCTAATGCAGAAGTGCTCGCGCGTTACGCGGCCATATGCCAATCCATGGGAATTGTTCCCATCGTGGAGCCAGAGGTGCTGATTGATGGCAATCACACCATAGAACGCTGCGCGGAGGTGAGCGAGGCTGTGCTCAGAGAAGTGTTTCACGCCCTTTACCGGCACAGGGTCGAGCTGGAGCACATGATTCTTAAACCGAGCATGGTGACCCCCGGTAAAGAAAACCCGAAGGCCGCTCCTGAAGAAGTGGCGGAGGCAACGATTGGTGTATTCCGCCGCGCGGTGCCTGCCGCCGTGCCCGGTATCTGCTTCCTGTCCGGCGGCCAGACCCCCGAAGAGGCAACCGCCAACCTGAATGCCATGAACGCCATGAGCGCACAACCCTGGGAGCTCAGCTTTTCCTATGGACGCGCGCTCCAGGAGCCAGCCCAGAAGGCATGGGCCGGCAACCCGGATAATGGCCCGGCCACCCAGGCCGCACTCCTGAAACGGGCCCGGCTGAATGGTGAAGCACGCTCAGGGAATTACCGACCGGAAATGGAAGGCTGAAAATTACCAGCCTTTCATATCCGGGGCTTCTCAATCGCAGCCGGAGACGCAGTTTGCTGCTCCGTTAAACGCCATGGTGCGCCCGCTGAGCGGTACGTGGACGGGCACGTTTACTGAGTCTCGGAACAAAGCAGTACGGGTTCCCTCCTGCACCTTGCCGCCGGTTGTTGCCGGCTCGTTGGCATGTGAAGCAATGACCGCCTTCGGTTGCACCAGATCATTAATCACGTACGCCGCCTCTTTCGGACCGGTCGTGAACGTATCACCGATATTCATCACCACCAGCTCGGCCCCGTAATGCTCGTTCACCACCAGTTGCTGTTCAGCAGTGATGCCGGTATCACCCGATAGATAGATCACGAGTCCATTGGAGAATGTCAGTATATAACCGGTAGGCGGTCCCACGCTGGCACCTACACCGGCCGCCTTCAGGTGTTCCGCCAGTGGCCCGGTCAGAAACGACGGCGACACGCCATTGCTGTGAACGGCAGGTACCGTGGCGATTTTCACACCACCCTCTTCGCGCTCACCTCCGAAGCGAACCAGGACGGAATTGCCCGGGTTTGCGCCCGCTGCTTTCAGTTTGGCGGCAAAAAACGCAGGCATTTCGCTACCGGTGACAATCCGGGCCTGCTTTTTTACAGCAATGTCGACGGTATTCGATTGTGGCAGGGTACCGACGGAGGTATCCGGTGATGCACAGGTACCCGCGTTGGTCTCGCGGATTCGCTGATCACCGACGTGATCACCGTGCATATGGGACACCAGAATGACGTCAATATCGCCCAGCCTGGAATCATCCGGGCCGGCAACGGTACGTCCGGCATCGTACAGAATACGGGTGCCATTAGGGTCTTCCAGCACCAGGGCCCGGTCGCGGCTGCAGAATTCACCGTCGTGGCTGCCCAGAGGGGTAATCCTGACAGTCTCCTCGGCCAGGGACCGTGACGCTCCCAGGGCCAATCCGGCTGTCAGTACAATGATTAATCCGGATCGTTTCATCGGCTGCTTCTCCGCTACTTGTTATTCGGTCGTAGTTAACGAGTACGAACAGCGCCTCATCCCGTACCAGTGTAGTCGGCAGAAAAGATTCGGAGAAGAAACGGGGATCGATCAAGCGGCGCGGGCGGCCGGAACCGGTCGTTCCAGGCAGGCCAGCATCGGTTCAACCTGACGGATCTTGCGGGCTTCCGACCAGAGGACTTCAGCTTCGCGAAAGCCCTGGCGGAGGTAATTGAGCCATTGCTTGATGCGACCGGTGACAAACCTGTCTTCCAGACGTTGTTGCAGTGCAAAGGCGTATTCACGAACCAGGGCCACGGCTTCCGGCCAGGTCATGTCCGGTACAGATTCGCCTCTCTGGCTGGCGCGGATCTTACGGGCAAGATCCGGGCGGGCAATCAGGCCGCGTCCGATCATGACATCCTCACAGCCGGACACTTCACGGCAACGCCAGTAATCGTCAACGTTCCAGATCTCACCGTTGGCAATGACATGGGTGTTGACCGCTTCCCGCGCTTTGGCGATTTCTTCCCAATAGGCAGGTGGTTTGTAGCCGTCCACCTTGCTGCGGGCATGAATCACGATTTCCGACGCACCGGCGGCTTCCAGGGCCTGAGCGCACGCCACACCCATGGAGCGATCGTCATAACCCAGGCGCATCTTGGCAGTGACCGGAATGTCCGCCGGTACCGCCTTGCGGACTTCCACGACGATCTCATGCATCAGCTCCGGCTCACGCATCAGCACACAACCGCCCTTGTGTTTGTTGACGGTCTTGGCCGGGCATCCAAAATTGATATCCACCTGCCCCGCCCCCAGCTCCACCGCTTTGGCACCGTGTCGGCCCATCATTTCGGGGTTTGACCCCAGAAGCTGAACGGCTACCGGCGTACCGGCTTCAGTCAGGGCTCCTTTATGCAGTTCCGGTGCGTACTTGTAGAAAATTCTGGGCGGCAGCATACCGTGGGTCACGCGAATGAACTCGGTAACGCACCGGTCAATACCGCCAACTTTTGTCAGGGTTTCACGAATGGGTGCGTCTACCAGCCCTTCCATTGGGGCAAGAATAATTCGCATGAAGGCTCCGGAAGATAAATGGAATATCAGTCAGCAGCTGATCAAAAATCAGCCGGAGCGGATTGTAAGGAATATAGCGGGAAGTTGGTAGCCGGGCATCCCGAAATCAGGATGCCCGGCCGGTTGCTATCGACTTACTTCTTCACGTCGAAACGGTCGTTGTTCATGACCTTGGCCCAGGCGGCAACGAAGT
>JAKLLS010000184.1 GCA_022014155.1 Marinobacter sp.
TTGCCGAACGCGTACCCGATCAGACCACCAATTATGATTGCAAACAGCATGGATATCCCTTCAAAAACGATAGATCAGTCGCAAAGTATACGGGTTTTCAGTCAGCTTTCATGAACTGGCTTTCATCAACCTCATCAATCTGTTCTGGCCTAAGATGCTGTTCTCCATAGCGCCGGTAGGTGCCTGAGCGGACGAACAACTCAAACACCGTGCGGTCAATGTGGCCGTCCTCCACCATCCGCGCCATGATGGTCAGCGCCTGGGTGAGGGTTTTACCGTCCTTGTAGGGACGGTCAACGGCGGTCAGTGCCTCGAACACGTCCGCCACCGCCATGATGCGTTCGGGAATGCCCATATCGTTGCTGTTGAGTCCACAGGGGTAGCCCTTACCATCCATTCGCTCATGATGGGTGCCGGCGAGGTGCGGCACATTGGCCAGGCGGTCAGGCAGGGGCAGGGCGTCGAGCATGCAGATGGTCTGGACAATGTGCTCGTTGATCTTGAACCGATCTTCGTCCGTGAGCGTGCCTTTGGCAATTGTCAGGTTGTGGATTTCCCCCCGGTTGAACGCGTACTCCGGCAGGTTCATATCGAATCCCCAACGGTTGCGGGGATCGCCCTTTTGTACGGGCGGTACCTGGTCTCCCCATTCGCGCAGGTGTGATGGCTTGTCGGCCAGCAGCGCCTCAGTTGCCGGCAGGGACTCTTCAGGAATGCCCTCCAGAGCCTGGTGTTCATCGCTCGACAGACCGAGGCGGTCGCTGAAATGCCTGAGCCAGGGGCGTTCCGCAATGCTCCGGATGCGGGCAATGTCAGCGTCATCCATAAACTCGCCCCCAATGTTGGCTTTGGCGATAAACGCAAACTCTTCCTGCAGGGTCTGCTGCATCTGATCCCGCTGCTGGCGGGCACGGTCGGCGTCTTCTCCGTCCAGGATGGCGGTCAGGCAGTCGATTTCGGCATCCCGGTGTAGCACCTCAAAGCGGGTGCGTATTTCGTGGATACGGTTGTGGATGGTTTCCAGTTTAACGGCTTTGTCCACCACGTATTCGGGGCTGGTGATCTTGCCGCAGTCGTGCAGCCAGGCGGCAAGGTGGAATTCGTAGCGCTGCTCTTCGTTTAGCTGAAAGTCACGGAACGGCGCTTCAGTACTTTTCTCTGCTTCATCCACCAACATCTGAGCCAGTTTGGGGACGCGGTCACAGTGACCACCCGTATAGGGTGATTTGGCGTCAATGGCGTTGGCCACCAGGCGGATAATGCCCTCCAGCAGCGCCTGCTGGCTCTCGATCAGTTCGCGGGTCTCAATGGCAACGGCGGCGGAACCGGCGATTTCATCGACAAAGACAATCAGATCGTCACTGAGGTGGGTGTGGTCTCCATGTTCCATTTCAATAACCATGGCGCCGATCAGCTGTTTTCGGCGGTTACGGAGGATGGCAAAGACTGGATGGCCTGGCAGGAGTTGGCGCAGGTGTCTGATGATGTCGCTATCATCCGCGTCGGATCTGACGTTGTTGACAGTGGGTGGCAGGTTGAGGTCCCGGTCGACGGCCAGGGTCAGTTCGCTGTTCTGTCGGCTGAACAGGTAGATGGCACCCCGGTTCTGGCCAACGATATGAACAATCTGGTTGAGGATGTCCTGAAGCAGCGTGTTCAGGTCCTGCCCCCGGTTCAGGACCGTGGCAATGTTCTGGAAGCTGTGAATCGTGCTGGCCATATCGTCGAGCGCCACACTGAGCTGCCGTGCTTCACGAATGTGGGAATCCACTTTGATGGAGGTGTCGAACCGGAAGCGGGACAAGGAACTGACCCGGTCGGTCAGCCGTTCCAGGGGTTTTCCGACCCTGCGGCCCAGCAGCCAGCCGATGATCAGTAACAACAGGGCAATGGCGCCAGCCATTACCGTCTGTCGTGACAGGGCGCTCCAGACGTCGGCAAGCAACTCGTCGGCGGGAATGGCTACTGCAATGGTAAGGCCCTCTCCGTCGAGGGACGCCAGTGGTTCGGTCATGCCATACCAATCCCTGTTCGCCGAGGTGTAGCGGCTGACACCGTTACTATCGCCTTCTGCTTGGGCACGGGCCATGGCATCCGCCAGTGCCGGATGGGGCAGGTTATCTACCTGGACCGGTCCTGCCCCGGTGGTGTCGGTGCTCAGGGACTGATCCGTGTTGGAATAGGCAAGCACCGAGCCCTCCCGGTTCACGATACCAATCCGTGTACCTGGCGTATGCCTCAGTTCGGCCAGTTGCTGGCTGAGGTCCGATACCGTGACATCCACACCGAACACCGCGCCGCTGTCGCCATCACCCGTGGCCCGGCGAGAGAGTGTCAGTCCGGTCTCACGGGTGGTGAAGAACACATAGGGATCGGTTAACTCGGTGATGCCGGATTGCTTGGCCTGCTGATACCAGGGGCGGCTCCGCGGATCGAACTCATAGGTTTCCGGGTATTCGCGGGAGATCAGCGTCCGGTCCTGATCGTAGAAGTGCCACTCCGGATGGCGTCTGCCTTCGCTGTCCCGGGTAATGGTCTGTAGCAGGAACCGGGTATTTAACGGCGCGTCGGGGAAGCGGGACACTTCACTTTCGCGGACTTTCCGCAGCAGGAAAAAGTCGCCATCGCCGTAGCCGGCATACACCGCGCTGACGATATCGCTGCTGGTCAGGATGTCCGCAATGACGGGTAAACGGGCCAGCCGTTGCTCCAGATTGTCGGTCTTGGCGAGTGGGTCATGGCCGAGCACCGCCAGTGCTGCCGCCGGCGGCCCGGTAATGGCGCGGATGCGGTCGTCGACGCTGACGGCAAGTTGTTTTGCGGTTGCGCTGGCCGCAGAGACTTTGGCCGCTTCCATGCCACGAAAACTTTGACCAACGAGTACAATGGTTAAAGTGAGCATGCCCAGGGTAATGGCCGAAGCGATCAGAAAAGCCAGGGAAACCTGGGCCGACTGGTGTTTGGCTGACATCAATGATCCTTGAAGGACAGGAAAAACGTATTCTGATCGTATAAAGGTAGTCCCTGAACCGTGATTTTTCTTTGAATGTTATGAAAAAGTCTCTCTCTATAACGCCTGATCTGTTTGCCGGGGACCTTTCGGCCCCCTGGGTCGAAACCATTGTTGACGATGCCGTAGTCCTGAGGCATTTCGCCCTTGAAAAAGAAGAGGCGCTGTTGGCTGCCATTGCTGGTATTGCCGAAAGGGTTCCGTTTCGGAATATGCGAACGCCGGGAGGTCATACCATGTCGGTGGCAATGACCTGTTGCGGGGAATGGGGTTGGGTGACGGACACTTCGGGCTACCGCTATCAGGCTAGTGATCCCAGTAGCGGCAGGACTTGGCCGGAGATGCCTGAGATATTCAGGGCTTTGGCGGTGGCGGCTGCTACGGAGGCGGGTTATCCCGGGTTTGAGCCGGATGCCTGCCTGATCAACCGTTACCAACCCGGCGCCAAAATGGGGTTGCACCAGGACAAGGACGAAAACGATTTCGCCCAGCCTATTGTATCGGTGTCACTCGGAGTTCCGGCAACGTTTCAGCTGGGTGGTGCCAGACGTCGTGACCGCCCGGTGAATACCACGCTGATCAGTGGCGATGTGGTGGTGTGGGGCCGGTCGGCGCGGCTGAACTATCACGGGGTTCTCCGGCTCAAACCGGGACAGCACCTGCTGACCGGGGATCTCCGATACAACCTCACTTTCCGACGTGCCCGTTAACCCTCCAGATATCGACATTGCTCCAGATATCGACATTGCTAGAGTAGCCAGGCGACCGTAAGCCCGGCCAGAAGGGAAACAACCATGGGCGCCCCAACCATAAGTCCCATCTCTTTCCCGCCAATGCTGCCAGACATGCCTGCTTTCACCAGATTATTCACTGACGCAGCCAGTACGATGCCTATGACCGCAGTCTGCATGGATATCGCCTCCAGGGACATTCGGGTGAGCGACAGCGTGATGGCATCAATATCGGCGATTCCAGATGTGGCTGCAAGAACCAGAATTCCAGTATCTCCCAGCCAGGTGCGCAAATATTCCCCGAGCAACAGGATGGCCGTCAGCAACAGACCGAACAGAAAGGCGGACTTGAGGTCCAGGGGATTCTGCGTCAGTTCCGGTTGCGGTACGTCCAGGCGATTCTCATGACGCTTCCAGATCAGTAACGCGGGAACATAAAGTAACGCCGACATCACGATTACCGGCCACAGCAGCTCGGGCAGTAGTGACGGATTTATGAGTGCGCAGTACACCAGAATGCGTGGAAACATGGTGCCGCAGGCGATCAGTGTACCGCTTGCGAACTGGGGGCTGAGATTTGGCGCCATTGAGGCCTGACGTGCAAAATGGAGCGTCAGCGCCGTGGATGAGCTGAGGCCGGCAAACAGACTGGTGAACAGGATGCCTTTGCCCATCCCGGCTAAACGGATAGCGAAATACCCCACAAATGAAATGGACGCGATGAGCACCACCAGCCACCAGATCTCGTAGGGGTTGAGTACACCGCCGGGCCCCATGCTCTCATTGGGTAGTAGGGGAAGCATGACCAGGGAAATCAGCAGCAGCTTGAGGGCGGCGTCCAGTTCGTGGGACTTCAGTCGATTCACGGCGTCGTGAATCTCCTGCTTATTATCGAGAATGATGGCAGTAACGACAGCCGCTGCGGCGGCAAGGGCCGGGTCTACCGATACGGCGATGGCGCCATAGCAGAAAGTGAGAACCATGCCTACCGTGCCGGTTATGCTGAAATTACGGATGTGTGCCAGTCGCTCGCTGTAGGCCACCAGCGCCATGGCCACCACGCTGATCAGCAGCACAGGAAAGGCCCACTCGGTAACTTCCCTGGTCAGTACCGCCGCAACACCACCCAGAAGCCCCAATAAGGCGAAGGTGCGGATTCCGGCGATACGTTCACCGGCTTCCTGTTCCCGGGCGCCCCAGCCTCTTTCGAGGCCAATGATGGCGCCCAGTAACAGGGCAACGGCCAGGTTGAGGGTGGTCTGGTTGGTGTTCAGGAATTGACTGGCTACCTCGTCCATCCTTGCACTCGATTGTTGGTTCGGCCGATTTTTCAGAGTCAGGTATATCTGTTGAGTCTAGGCGTTATTAGCGGCGGTCACACCCGACGCCCAGGCCCATTGAAAGTTATGCCCTGTCCACACTGGAATTCTCTCAGCCACCTTCGATCTTCTCTCCTCGTCGGAGTTCATAGCGAAAGCGCCGCATTTAACCACTACACTGTAGGAAATTGCCGAGAGTATTTGGTGAGATATGAAATATTTGAGTAAAGTTAGGTTCGCTTTACAACTAATCTGCCTTGCGTGGTTTTTTCCAATCACCACAGCATTGGCCCAAGAGGATTTCTTTAAGCAACTGGGAGATGATGCCGTTTGGCTTCCTCAGGTAGAGGTAAATTTTAAATCAAGTAAATTCACAGTCGTCCAAGGCGAGAAGGTAGGGAACGACGGATGCAGATATCCGTCAGTACTCAGGATAGATGCCGACAATCCTCTTCAAGAAGGCGAGAAATTGGTGAGGGTTACGAGAGCCACGAATTTCACTGAATGCATTCAACTCGTAGAGACCGGCATTGTAGAAGGAGAAATAAGAAACTAGGTCAAAGCTCTATCGAGCCTGCCATTGAATGATGGCGGGCTCGATCATGAAGTTCCGACCTATTTTCACTGGCAGTTCCCAGCTTGTAGATACTCAGCAGTTTCCGCTTCTGAAACCGAACCGAACCCTTCAGGCTGCGTTCCCCGCCGCCACACCCGATGCCCAAGCCCATTGGAAATTGTGCCCGCCCAGATGCCCGGTTACATCGACCACCTCGCCAATAAAAT
>JAKLLS010000046.1 GCA_022014155.1 Marinobacter sp.
CTATGGATGTCTCCCACATTATCGACGCCCTCAATGACGCCCAACGCGAGGCCGTAACTGCCCAGAACGACCACCTGCTGGTGCTGGCCGGTGCCGGCAGTGGCAAAACCCGGGTGCTGGTACACCGGATTGCGTGGCTGATGCAGGTGGACCGGGTGCCGCCAACGGGGATTCTGGCGGTGACGTTCACCAATAAGGCCGCCAAGGAGATGCGTTACCGCATCGAACAGATGATGGACATCCCCGCCCGTGGCCTGTGGTTCGGTACCTTCCACGGCATCGCCCACCGCCTGTTGCGTTCGCACTGGCAGGATGCAGGGCTGCCGGAGAATTTCCAGGTGCTGGACAGCGACGATCAACTGCGGCTGGTCAAGCGCGTGATGCGGGAGTTGCAGATTGATGAGAGCCGTTGGCCACCGAAGCAGGCCCAGTGGTTTATCAACAGCCACAAGGATGAGGGCCTGCGGGCGGATCATATTCAGGAGAATCCGGGGGATCATTTCACCTCCACCATGCTGACCGTGTACCGCCAGTACGAAAAGCTGTGCCAGCAAAGCGGTCTGGTGGATTTTGGTGAACTGTTGCTGCGCTCCCACGAACTGTGGCTGCATCGGCCGGAGTTGCTGGCCCATTACCAGAACCGGTTTCAGCACATCCTGGTGGACGAGTTCCAGGACACCAACACGATCCAGTACGCCTGGTTGCAGGTATTGGCCAGCAACCGTGTGCCGTTGACCATCGTCGGGGACGACGATCAGTCCATCTACGGCTGGCGGGGTGCGAAAATCGAGAACATCCAGCAGTACCAGCGGGATTTCCCCAACGCCCGGCTGGTCCGGCTGGAGCAGAACTACCGGTCCACGCAACTGATCCTCAAGGCGGCCAACGCGGTCATCGCCAACAACCAGGGGCGCCTGGGCAAGGAGTTGTGGACTGACGGGCCGGACGGCGAACCGATCAATCTCTACGCCGCGTTCAATGAGCAGGACGAAGCCAACTACATTGCCGACACTATTTCCGGCTGGGTGCAGGACGGCAACCTGCGCAGTGAATCGGCCATCCTCTATCGCTCCAACGCCCAGTCCCGGGTGTTGGAAGAAGCACTGATGCGTCAGGGCATTCCCTACCGGGTCTACGGCGGTTTGCGCTTCTATGACCGTCAGGAAATCCGTAACGCCCTGGCGTACCTGCGTCTGGTGCACTATCGCCGGGATGATGCGGCCTTTGAACGGGTAGTAAACGTGCCGGCGCGGGGTATCGGGGCGAAAAGTCTGGCGGAACTGCGGGAAGTGGCCACGGGCCAGAGTATTTCTCTGTGGGAGGCGGCTGAGCGACTGCTGGAAGCTGGATTGATGAAAGGTCGCGCCAAAACTGGTTTGCAGTCTTTTATGACCATCATCAATGACCTGACGGAGATAATGGACAACGCCTCCCTGCATGGCCTGATGAAGCAGACCATCGAGGCCAGCGGGCTGAAAGACTATCACGCCAGTGAAAAGGGCGAGAAAGGCCAGGCCCGGGTGGAAAACCTGGAGGAACTGGTCAACGCCCTGTCGGACTTCGAGGTCGAGGATGGTGTCGATCCGTTGGCGGAGTTTATCGCCCAGGCGGCACTGGATGCCGGGGAATCCCAGGCCGATTCGCACGAGGACAGTGTCCAGCTGATGACACTCCACTCCGCCAAGGGGCTTGAGTTCCCGCTGGTATTTCTCGCGGGTGTGGAGGAAGGGTTGTTCCCCCACAGCATGTCGCTGGAAGAGCCGGGACGGATGGAGGAAGAACGTCGGCTGGCGTATGTGGGCATCACCCGGGCCATGAAAAAGCTGGTGCTTACTTACGCAGAATCTCGCCGTCTGTATGGGCAGGAGAAGTTCCACGCGTTGTCACGGTTTGTGCGGGAGATTCCGGGGGATTGCATCCAGGAAGTGCGGCTGCGTAATACCGTAACCCGCCCGGCGATGCTGGCGCGGCCCAATGAGAGCATGTTCAGTCAGGACTCTGCCGCGCAATCCGGTTTCAGTCTGGGTCAGCGGGTGCGCCATCCGAAATTCGGTGAGGGGATTGTGATGAACAGCGAAGGCACTGGCCATCACACCCGGGTGCAGGTGAACTTTGATGAGGGGGCTAAATGGCTTGTTCTGGCCTATGCGCCCTTGGAAGCCTGTTGAGAGAGGAGCCTGCCGCGATTACCGGTTGGTGTCATTGGCAGGTGGAGTTGCCTGCCGATGGTCGGGAAGGTCAAAGCCATTGTCTCTCATGATCTGACGGACCCTGTCGCTGTTCATGAATGCGGAAAGCCGCCAGGCCAATTCGTTGTCCGCAGCGCGTTGGGTGATGACGTACCCCTGTTCCAGCGGTTTATGCCAGGAGTCAGGGATCAGCCAGTAATTGCCTGAGGATGCCAGCCTGGGGCTCAACGCAAGGGAGAGCGCCAGAATGCCAACCTGAGCGTTACCTGTTTCTACAAACTGGGCTGCCTGGGAAATATTGCTGCCAAGAATCAGCTTGTCCTGAACCTGTGGCCATACGTCGGCGGCTTCCAGGGCTTCCCTGGCGCGCGCTCCATATGGGGCATGCCTGGGGTTGGCGATCGCGATGCGCTGAATGTCTGCTGACGCCAGATCCTTCAGTGTCATCCCGCTGGCGTCCCGGGAGGCACTCCAGAGTACGATTCGCCCGACGCCGTAGGGCATAACCTCCGAAGCGGCCAGGCCCTGGCGGGCGAGCTGGCGTGGATAGGTAATGTCGGCGGAGAAGTAGAGGTCGTAGGGTGCGCCTTGAGCGATCTGGGTGCTCAATTTGCCGGACGAGCCGTATACCACGTCGATGGTATCGCCGGGGTGCTTTTCCCTGAACTGCTCCAGAATGTCCTCCATTGCATATTGCAGATTCGATGCCGCGGCAAGGATAACCCTGTCGGCGTGAGCTGTCATGGGTATGGCCAAAGCCGATACCAAGCAAAATACTGTGGCGAGCGCCCCCTGAAGACTGCGGGGGCGGTGTGCCTGGCTGTTGTTCGGCATTGTTAAAGGACTCGTGCGATCTAGGTAACTCGCGAGTTAAACATACCTTCTGCGTTTAAAACTCACTTTTTCATCGTAATGTTCGATTTTCCCTGCTCGTCTGATGTCTGCCCAGGTACCCTTGTAGTATGGAATGATGTTCCGATCCGTCCAGGGGGTGACCAGATCCCCCATAACCGAATTGAAATACATCGCCTCCATGAATACATGGTTCTTCTTGATGTCAGGTTCCACATAGGCCATTGCTGTAGTGGCACCATAATCATTGAATAATTCGACGATATCGCCGGATTCGATGCCCAGTTCACTGGCGTCGTCGGGATTAATCTCCAGGGGGGCCATCGGATAGCGCCCACGGCGGAATTCCACGTGCTGGTCGTGGTAAGCGGTTTGCCAGATCTGGTTAGTGCGGCCGTTGTTGATCCAGAAGCGGTATTTTTTACGCTGCTCTTCCACGGTATCTGGCAGTCCATTCCACGGGGATGGCTGGAAGTGAGCCTTGCCGTCGTCGGTATCGAACCTGTTGTCAGTGTACAGCATGTCTGTACCGATAAGCTGGCCGTTCTTGTACTCTTTGATCGGCAGTTGCACGCCGTTATTGCCGGCAGCCCGCAGGCGTTCGTAGGTAGCAAGATGCCCTGTGGGGCCACCCTGACTGTCAATTTTCGGTGCTCCAGGCTGGCCGGCACGCCGGAAACCGTCGTTGAAGGCGTCCTCTTCGGTGTTCCAGTCGAAACCTTCGAAGCGCTTGGCCATTTCGGCGTTGCCATCAGCTTCGTAAAGCTTGCGCAGGGCGTTGGCCATGTCGGCGGCGATCAGGCAGTCCGGTTTGGCAGTGCCGGGAGGGTCCATGAATTTCTCGGACAGGCGCAAACGCCGCTCACCGTTCATGGAGGTCAGATTCATTTCTCCGGTGTGTGCTGCCGGCAGTACCAGGTGAGCGGCCTCGGCAAACCTGGTGGCATAAAGGTCAATCACGGTCACGAACAAGCCGCCGTCTTCTTTCACAGCCTTGTGTATTACCTCCGCCATTCTTTCCGGGCCGGCACCGCGGACTTTGCGCAGGGCCTGTTTCACGATGTCACTGCGGCGCAGGACTTCATTGCGGTACTGTTCGGCGTTCAGAGTCGTCTGGAAGGAATTACAGGCCCAGACGGTGAGCATCTGGCCGTTACCCTGGATGATTTCCTGGTCCACGTAGGGAGCCGGACGACCGCCTGGGTATGGTGGGCGGCAATAACCCTCCTGGTGGCCGCCCATTCGGACTACACCAGTGCCCCGGCGGCCTACGTTATGGGTAGCCAGCACCAGGTCCACCAGTGCCGACTGGATGCGGTAGTTGTCATTGCCCCAGATGATACCTTTTTCATAGCCATGCATGGTGCGAGGCAGATGGCCGGAGGCCTTTGGCTTATATGCCCACTCCGCGGCCTTGATCAGCTTATCCTTGCTGATACCGGTAATCTGGCTGGTTTCATCGAGGCTCAGGCGGTTGGCTTTGAAAGCGGCTTCGAAGCCGGTGGTATGAGCCTCGATAAACCTCTTGTCCTGCCAGCCTTGATCGACAACATAGGTCAGTAGGCCATTGAACAGTGCGGTGTCCGTGCCCGGTTCAATATCCAGGAACAGCATGTTGTCCTTGCCAATCGCCTGTTCCAGCAAGGCCACGGTGAGTGCACGGCGAGGATCGACAAGGATGACCTTGGTCTGTTGGATGGTTTCGCCATTGTCATAGACCGCCCGTTTCTTGTCCGTCGTCTGGCCCTGGAGACTGGGTAGCCAGTGATTGAGGAAATAGTTGGTTTGAGTCTCGTAGGCGTTGGCGCCGATGGAAAATATACAGTCGGCCATCTGAGCGTCTTCGTAGCTGTTGTTCAGCTCGCCAATACCCATGTCGCGGGTGGCATGACACTCAGAATTGTAGGCGGGGCGGTTGTGAATCCGCACCATCTTGCTGCCGAGGCCGGTGAAAATCAGCTTGCCGGTGCCCCAGGTGTTTTCGAAGCCGCCACCGGCTCCGCCATGGTCGAACAGGTTGAACATCAGCTGGTCAGAGCCTGCATCATCCAGTATGAGCTTGGTGAGGTGACTGTACAGCGAAATCGCGTGATCCCAACTGGTGTCCCGCCATTCGTCGCCGGCAAACACCCGGGGGTATTTTACTCGTTGACTGCCCACCGGCGTTTGCGGTGAGTACATGATCGACGCCATTTGACCACCTCGCGTGGACGACAGACCACCGTTCACTTTGCAGTCCTTGTCCGGCAGGATCATGATTCGGTGGTAGCTGCCATCGTCATCCTGAACGACGTTGGTCATCGCCTGGGTCATGGTCACCTGGAGCGGCGGTAACTGCTGCCGGAAATCCAGGCCCAGGGCATTTTGTTCGGGAGCGAGCCCGCCTTCCTGATCGGCGGGCCATTTATAGACATGGTAACCGCAGCCGACGATGCAGAAGTGGCAGCAGGTCTGGGTTTTCTCGGCATCGGCCGGTGGCAGCGCGATCCGGTCCTTCTTGTATTCAAACATGATGCATTCCTCCGTCAGGCCCTGGGCAGGATGTTGGCCTGGCGGCCGTAGATCAGACCTTCCACGCCAACCGCCTCAATGGAATCATCCGAATCGCGGTAGCTCAGGAGAATGCGGGGCAGGTTTTCCGTGGCCTGGCCGGACACCATCTGTCCATTGAGCTCGGAATCGAACACACTGAAATGACATGGACATTTGAAGGTTCGCTCTTCGGCAGAATAGGAAACTGGGCAGCCCATATGAGTACACAGGTTGCTGTAGGCGACAATATCTCCCTCCGGCCCGACACCTCCCTGGGTTTTGCGACCGGTTTTGACCAGAGTGCAAGGGGAGGAAGTATCCGGATAGGTGAAGGAAACAGGCTGGCCGACTTTGAGATCGCCGGCCTTGCTGACAGTCGTTGTTGGATAATCGAGGTGGATCTTGCCAGGTTGCCTGTTGCTTTCGGCGGCGTGGGCAGGATTCAGGAGCAGGTTGCCACCAAGGGCAGCAGAGCCGACGGCGGTCGTGCCGGTGAAGGCAAGGAATCGTCTTCTTGAAAGCTTCATTGCGCTCTCCCTTTCTTGTCTTCGGGGCCCTGCCAACGGCCCTTGGGTGCCCAAACCTGTACAAACTTTGTACAACTTTAGGGCGAACTTTCCATCTCCACCAGCAACTTCAGCATCTATTTCGACTTTTATTGATGTTGGTCAATTCGGGCCGGAAACCTGTCCCGGACCTTGTTAGCAAGGTGCACTAGCATCAATCAGATCACCGTATCCCAGGGCGTCAAAACCAGAGTCGAAGAAATAGCCTGCCATGCGGTGTTTCTGCTGGAGGCGTTGGCAAGGCATTGGGATGTAGTGTGGGACAGCAATGGACAGGCGTGCTGTCATCGCGAGTCCCTGAATTGAAGCAGCGTCTAGCAGGATGGCGGTCTGGCACTCTTTTCGTACAGACCCTGCCATTCAGCCTTTTTGTTCCGGCACTTCGCGGATACGGCCATGCTCGTCAATCGCAACATAGACGAATCGGCCCTCGGTGACCTTGCGGGGGTGTTTGGCTGTGCGATCCAGCGTCCAGACTTCCACTTCAATCTTCATGGAACTGCGACCGATGTCCACCAGCTCGCAGTAGCACCCGACCTGGGAGCCGACTCTGAGTGGAGACAGGAATTCCATCCGGTCCATCGCGACCGTGGCGTTACGGCCCTGGGAGATCCGCCCGGCGATGGTCGCGGCGGCAATGTCCATTTGCTTGACCAGCCAGCCGGCAAAGACATCGCCGTTGGCATTGGTGTCCGAGGGTAGGGGGACAATCTGCAGAATCAGTTCGCCTTGGGGTGTGGGTTTATCATCATCGAGTGTTGTCATGGAGCCTGCCTTTATATATTGCTGAGTATTGTTTTACACGCATGTTAACGGCCTGTGGGCAGTCTGCAAGAGATTTCACGCCCCGTGATCTATATTTCATGAGCTGTAACAAAGTTGTCACAGTGAGTGGTTAGTCTTCACTCATCGGCAAAGCAAATCCGACGATAACGTCTAAATGATAATGGAGACTCAGCGTGATTAAACTGAAAACAGCTCTTGCATCCGTTGCCCTGGCGGGCAGCATCGCCGCCGTGTCTACTCCGGCCATGGCTCGTGACACGATTAATATTGTGGGTTCCTCCACTGTTTACCCGTTCGCCACCGTGGTTGCCGAGCGTTTCGGTCGTAACACGGACTTCCCGACCCCGAAACTGGAGTCCACCGGTTCCGGCGGCGGCCTCAAACTGTTCTGTGAAGGTGTAGGCACGCAGCACCCGGACATCACCAACGCCTCCCGACGCATGAAGAAAAGCGAGTTCGAGAACTGCCAGGCTAATGGCGTAACAGACATCACCGAAGTCAAGATCGGTGCTGACGGTATTGTGATTGCCAACTCCAAAGATTCAGAGCAGATGGATCTGACTCTGGAGCAGGTTTTCCTGGCCCTGGCCAAGGAAGTTCCGAATCCCGACGGTAGCGAAGAACTGGTGGCCAACCCCTACCAGAAGTGGAGTGATATCGACTCCAGCCTACCAAACAAGGAAATCAGTGTGATGGGTCCCCCTCCGACTTCCGGTACCCGTGACGCGTTCGTTGAAATTGCGATGGAAGGTGGCTGCAAGCAGTACGACTGGATTGCCGCCATCAAGAAGCAGGACAAGTCTCAGTATAAGTCCATCTGTCACAGCATGCGTGAGGACGGCCCGTTCGTCGAAGCGGGTGAGAATGACAACCTGATTGTCCAGCGTCTGGCGCAGGACAAGGACACTCTGGGGATCTTCGGCTACAGTTTCCTGATGGAAAATGAAGGCCAGATCCAGGCATCCACGATCAACGGCGTTGAGCCTACACCTGAGTCGATCGCGGCCGAGGAGTATCCCGTAGCTCGCTCTTTGTTCTTCTACGTTAAAAATGCCCACGTGGGTGTGGTTCCGGGGATCCAGGAATACGTTGCTGAATTCACCAGTGAAGGTGCCTGGGGCGACAACGGCTATCTGGTTGACGTAGGCCTGATCCCGAACCCGCGCAATGTGCGCATGCAAACTGCCAAGGCAGTGAAAGGCTTCAAGCCAATGACTGGTAACGAGATTTAAGGACTAATCGGAAAGATCAGGGATGAGATCAAGGGAACGCGGGCCGACTGGCCCGCGTTCCCTTGTTACGTTCAGATGATTATTTATGGCCAGCAAACTGGCAGAATAGACGCCTTAGCTAACTAATACGCCATCAATACAGAGACTGTTATGCAGACGGCCAATCTCTTGCCCCTGGTTCTGGTACTTGCTGTGGTTGCCTACGGCCTCGCGTTCATGCGATCCCGGGCAGTTGCGGCACCGCTTGGCGGTATCCGGAATCTCAAGGCGCTTCCTTTTTATTATGCTGCCCGTGCCGCCCTGTGGTGTGCGATCCCTGCCCTGATCGTACTGGCCGCCTGGGCCGGCTTTGAGGGCAAGGTCATTCAGGGCATCGTCATTGCGTCATTGCCCCAGGACGTGTGGCCCGAATCTCCCGGGCAAGCGAGTCTGGTGCTTTCCCAGATCAGCAACGTTGCAGCCGGTAAACTGAATCCGGAGTTCGTGCCGGATCATATTGCCGGAGCTGCTGGGCTCCTGGAAAACCTTCGGGCTCAGAGCGGAACGTTCAAGACTATTCTGGTGTTGCTGATTGCCGCACTGGGCGCGGCCTTCGCCTGGACCCGAGTGGCTCCCCATATTAATGCCCGGGAAAGTGTCGAGCGTACACTGCGGCGCATTTTCTTTGTGTGTGCGGCGGTTGCGGTACTAACCACTGTGGGCATCGTATTCTCGGTGATTTTTGAAACCGTCCGATTCTTCGGCAAGGTCCCCATTACCGAGTTTCTGTTCGGTACCTCCTGGAGCCCCCAGACTGCCTTGCGGGCGGATCAGGTAGGTGCTGAGGGTGCCTTTGGCATTATTCCGCTGTTTACTGGCACATTGCTGATATCCGCCATCGCTCTGTTGGTTGCCGTCCCGATCGGATTGCTGTCGGCCATCTACCTGTCCGAGTACGCCAGCAAGCGGGTGCGTTCAACCGTCAAGCCGTTACTGGAAATGCTGGCTGGTGTACCCACCGTGGTTTACGGTTTTTTCGCTGCATTGACCGTGGCGCCCTTTATCCGCGACCTGGCAGAGCTCGTCGGGCTGGA
Organism: Marinobacter sp.; assembly: GCA_022014155.1. Classification (GTDB taxonomy): domain Bacteria; phylum Pseudomonadota; class Gammaproteobacteria; order Pseudomonadales; family Oleiphilaceae; genus Marinobacter. The sequence continues at coordinate 9,231 of JAKLLS010000046.1, forward strand.
GGCGTCCTCCCAGAGTGCGCTTGCTGCTGGTCTGGTCATGGGGATCATGATCATCCCGTTTGTCTCATCGCTGTCGGACGACGTGATCAACGCCGTTCCCCAAACACTGCGGGACGGCTCGCTTGCCCTGGGGGCGACCCAGTCGGAAACCATGAAGAACGTGATATTTCCAGCGGCACTGCCGGGCATCATCGGCGGTATCCTGCTGGCGGCCTCGCGAGCGATCGGTGAGACAATGATTGTGGTAATGGCGGCCGGGCTCGCGGCCAATCTGACCGTCAACCCACTGGATTCGGTGACGACAGTGACCGTCCAGATTGCCACGCTGCTTGTGGGTGATCAGGAATTCGATAGCGCCAAGACGCTTTCCGCTTTTGCACTGGGCATGATGCTGTTCATCGTTACCCTGCTGCTTAATGTGGTCGCACTCAAGATCGTACGTAAATATAGGGAACAGTATGACTGATCAACGTTCTCAGGCGGAGCTCGTCCGCCAGTCCCTGAAGCGCCGGTATCGCAAGGAGCGTCGGTTCCGTCTGTATGGGATTGTGGCGATTTCTATCGCCCTTGCGTCACTGTTCATCCTGTTTGCCGACATCATCGGCAAGGGGCACAGCGGGTTTGTGAAAACCACCATCACCCTGGACGTGACGCTGGATTCGGAAATCATGTACCTGGACGATCCCACGGATAAAGACCAGATCTCCATGGCCGACTTCGTGGCACCTATCGTCGCAGCTCTTCAGGACCATTTCCCTGACGCAGAGGGTCGAGCGGCCAGGCGTGAGCTGGGTCGGTTGGTAGGCAGCTACGCTGCCAGCGATATCCGTGACCTGATCGAGGCGAATCCGGACCTGCTCAATACCACGCAGACCATAGAGTTCCTGGCCCACGATACCGTGTCGGTGTATGTGAAGCATGCGGACGATCCTGGCTACAGCATTCGCCTCTCGGAGCAACAGCAGATGTGGGTGGATGAGTTGTTGGAAAAAGGCGTCATTAATACCAGCTTTAACGACGTGCTGTTCAGTCGTGGTGACTCCAGAGAGCCGGGTAACGCGGGCATTTTGGGCGCTATTGTCGGCTCGCTGTTCACCATGCTGGTCACCCTGGCGATTTCCTTCCCGGTGGGTATTGCCGCAGCGGTCTATCTGGAGGAGTTTGCCCCACAGAACAGGCTCACTGATTTTATCGAAGTGAACATCAATAACCTGGCGGCGGTGCCGTCGATCATTTTTGGTTTGTTGGGCCTGGCGGTTTTTATCGGGCTGTTTGGCATGCCTCGCTCGGTTCCCGTTGTCGGTGGCCTGGTGTTGGCATTGATGACGCTGCCAACCATCATCATTTCCAGCCGAGCGGCCATCAAGAGTGTGCCGCCGTCGATTCGGGAAGCTGCCGAGGGTATCGGGGCGTCGAAGATGCAGGTGGTACTCCATCATGTGGTGCCGCTGGCCATGCCTGGCATGCTGACCGGTTCCATCATCGGCATGGCGCAGGCGCTTGGTGAAACGGCTCCACTGCTGCTGATTGGCATGGTGGCCTTCATTGTTGATGTGCCCGACGGCTTTTTCAGTTCTGCCACGGTACTGCCGGTACAGATTTACCTTTGGGCAAGCAGCTCTGAACAGGGCTTCGTTGAGCTGGCATCCGCCGGCATTATGGTATTGCTCGCCTTCATGATCAGTATGAACGCATTGGCCATCTGGCTCCGTAAGCGTCTTGAGCGCCGGTGGTAAAGGAGAGATTTATGAGTGTAAATGAAACGATTTCCAGTGCAGCGGAGCAGCATGAGGCTTCAGTTCCGGTCCAGGACGTGGTGACGGAGAAAAAACGGGAGGATATGCCTGTCCAGGAGGGGAAGACGGTAGGCCTCCCCTACGCCGACGATCCCAAGTTCAAGCTGCGCAACGTTGAGGTGTTCTATGGCGAGGACCGCGCCATTAAGGACATCAGCCTGGACATTGCCCGTAACGAAGTCATCTCCTTTATCGGACCGTCCGGCTGCGGCAAGTCCACGTTCCTGCGGTGCCTGAACCGGATGAACGACAGCATTGATATCTGCCGGGTTAAAGGTCAGCTGATGCTGGACGACGAGGACATCTACCACTCCAGGCGTGATGTGGTGGAGCTACGCGCCCGGGTTGGCATGGTGTTCCAGAAGCCGAATCCGTTCCCGAAATCCATCTACGACAACGTAGCCTATGGTCCCCGCATTCATGGTCTGGCCAATCGTAAGTCGGATCTGGATGACATCGTCGAAAACAGCCTGCGTAAGGCCGGGCTCTGGGACGAGGTGAAAGATCGTCTGGATGCTACAGCAACTGGCATGTCCGGTGGTCAGCAACAACGCCTGTGCATCGCGCGCGCAATTGCAGTGAGTCCGGAAGTGATTTTGATGGATGAGCCGTGTTCAGCCCTGGATCCGATTGCGACCGCCAAGGTGGAAGAGCTGATTTCCGAGATGTCGGAGAGCTATACCATCGTGATCGTGACCCACTCCATGCAACAGGCTGCCCGGGTATCCCATCGCACCGCGTATTTCCACCTGGGGCATCTGGTGGAAGTGAACGAGACAAGCAAAGTCTTCACGGCGCCGGAGCATGAGCTGACTGAATCCTATATCACCGGCCGTTTCGGTTAACACGGCAATTGTTGAACACTGGAGAACAGAGTTATGCCAAACACAAAGGATGACGTATACGGCGATCACATATCGCACAAGTTCAACGACGAACTGCTGGAGCTGAAGACCGAGTTCCTGAAAATGGGCGGTATGGTGGAATCTCAGGTAGAGCGGGCGATTCAGGCCCTGGTGGATAACGATGGCCACCTGGCGGATGAAGTGCGCGCCGGGGACAAGAAAGTCGATCAGATGGAAATGGACATCGACGAGGAGGCAACCCTGATTATTGCCCGTCGTCAGCCGACTGCCCGGGATCTGCGTCTGGTCATTTCGGTGATCAAGATGGTGGCCGACCTGGAGCGGGTGGGTGATGAGGCAAAGAAAATCGCCAAGTTCGCCATCAAGCTTAACGAAGAGGGGCAGGCCCCTCGCGGCTACGTGGAAGTTCGTCACATCGGTAACCACGTGCTGAGCATGCTGCACGACGCCCTGGACGCCTTTGCCCGCCTGGATTCCGAGCAGGCATTGCGGATCATGAAAGAAGACAAGCGGGTAGACGAGGAGTATCAGGCAGCCGCCCGGACCCTGCTGACGTTCATGATGGAGGATACTCGCAACATTTCACGCTGCATGTCGGTAATGTGGGTGCTTCGTGCCCTGGAGCGGGTGGGTGATCACGCCTGCAACATTGCCGAGAACGTGATTTTCATGGTCAAGGGCGAGGATGTTCGCCATACGCCGGTGGAAGAGGCCGAGAAAGTCGTCGGCCGCTGAACAACAGGCATGCAGGTTTGGGAGGGAAAGCCACACCGCACACCGGCCAATCAGACCTGTGAGTTAGCTCGGCCGACGATCGCCGAACTCTCATAGACGGCATTGACGTATTGGCACCAAAGTTCGAGCAAGCGGGCCGGTCCTTCTGTCCGGGACTATCTTTCGCCATGGATGGCGAAAGCTAAGCGCGCATGGATGCCTTGAGCGTGTCCCGGACAGAAGGACCGGCTCGCTTGCCTCCCCCAGGCTGAAAAAAGAATCAGGCCCGCTTCATCTTGTCAGTATACGGAGGCCAACCGAGGGGCTTACCGCCCAGCACATGCAGGTGGATGTGGAACACCGTCTGCCCGGAGTTTTCGCCGCAGTTCATCACCACCCGATAGCCATCGTCCGCAACTCCTTTCTCACGGGCAATCTTCGCTGCCACCAGATACAAGTGCCCAACCAGTTCGCGGTCGGCTTCGGTGAGGTCATTGATGGTGGCGATAGGCTTCTTCGGAATCACCAGGAAATGCACCGGCGCCTGTGGATTGATGTCACTGAACGCCAGGCTGATGTCGTCCTCGTAGAGAATGTCCGCCGGAATTTCCCGGTTGATGATCTTGGTGAAAATCGTCTCTGACATGATGGCTCCTTGGTTGTAATAGCGTACCGGTTTCAGGGCAGGTGCAGCCCCGGCAGTCGGGAAGTAATCTGTTTTACCACTGCGGGGAGCTCATCGTCGATCCCCATGGCGTAGCGAGCAACCTGGTTACGGGCGAAAGGCAGGGCGCGTGCGGCGCTGAGGCCGAGGTTGCGCAACAGGTGGACCGGCGGGATGCGGTTGCTGAACAAGTGGTAAAAGGCATCCATCGCCAGCATCATGCGGCGGTTGGCGGGACGCCGTTGCTGCTCGTAGCGATCGAGCCACTGTGAATCTGCGAGATCGCAGCCGGCGCGCCGGGCTTCGCGAATCTGGGACTGCAGACAGGCAGCGTCCTGGAAACCGAGATTGACGCCCTGTCCGGCCAGTGGGTTGATGGTGTGTGCGGCGTCGCCGACAAGGACCACCCGCCCATGGCTGTAATGCTTGGCGTGTTGTCGCGCAATGGGAAAACTGGCCCTGGCATCAATGTGAGTCAGCGGGGGCAGGTCGTCAGGAAATGCTTTCTGGATTTCCACCATCAGTGATTCCGTATCCAGTGTCTTCAGGCGGGCGAGTTCCTCGGGGGCGTCGTACCAGACCAGCGAGGCCCAGCTTTCTCCCGGATGTTGATCGCCGGCACTGTGCAGCGGCAGGAAAGCCCTGGGGCCCGAAGGATGGAACGCCTGCCAGGTGATGTCTTCTACGGCTCCCAGGTAACGTACCGAGATCACCATAGCCTGCTGGGCATACTGGTCTCGGGTAACGCCAATACCTGCCATATCCCGTATCCGTGACAGGGCGCCATCGGCACCAATCACCAGTTCACAAGTCAGTTCGCTGCCATCTTCCAGGGTGACGGTTGCCTGATTGTTGCTGTTATCCACGGCAGTTACGCCGTTGCCGGAGAGAACGGTCACGGAAGGCTGCTTTTCCGCACACTGCCACAGTGCCTGTTGGGTGATCCGATTCTCAACGATGTGTCCCAGATGTGTGGCCGAGAGACTGGCGGCGTCAAAGACGACCTCTCCCAGTTTGCGAGGGAGCAGTTTGCTCAAGGGATGTTGTGTCTGGTCCCAGACAGCAAGACGGCGGTATACCGTTGTGCGCATGGCCAATATCCGTGGCCAGGCTCCGAGTTGTTGCAGATAGCGCTCACTGCCAGCGCTGAGGGCGGAAACGCGAATGTCGGGAGGGGAGCCGGGGTCGAAGCACGGGGCAGCTGCCTTGTCGACCAGGGCCACACGAAAACCATTCTCGCCCAGGCCCGTGGCCAGGGCTGCACCAACCATGCCGGCACCGGCAACAACAATGTCAAAAGCTTGAGTCATAACGGGTTCCTGTCTGAAGCTTCCAGTTTACGCGATGGAAGATTTCAGACAAGCGACCCGACGTCGTCCAGCTATACTGCTCAATAGCCGGCAGCTCTTGGTACCCGCGTCCGTTGTACGTGTTCCGGGCGGCGACGGCTTTTGGCCAGCCAGGCCGGTTTCTGGGCACCTGGCTTCATGAATCCCTGGTTGAGTACCATGGGTTGCACCAGATCCAGAAAATCGGTGGTTTTCATGTGCACGGATTCGGAGTGACTGCCTGCGGCGAACGCCAGCTCCTGCTGCTCCGTCAGGGCCTCGGCGCAATAGACCGACATCTCGAACAGGTTGCCAAAGGGGGGCATGGCACCGACTTCGCAATCGGGAAATCGGTCCTTGAATTCCTGCTCATCCGCAAGGTCAACAAAGTCGGTATCGAGAATGCCTGAGAGGCGATCCCAGCGTATGCGCCAGGTGGCAGGCATGACCAACATGGCCATTTTGCCATCGAGTTCGATGATGACGGTTTTGACGACCCGGTCACCGGCAATCTTTACATGGTGGGCCAGTTCCTGCGCGGTGAACGCCGGAGGGTGGGACAGGCACATGTATTCCACATTTGCCTGATCAAGGAACTCCTTCAACTGCTGTACCGGCATAGTGACAACCTCCTACCAGCAATGACAGCGAACTGGGGCCGGTGATTGTTCTTTGGCTGGCCCCGGTGGCCTGGCGCCGCTCCGCATGGGAATTCGGCGCCATTACCGTCAGCTTAGTTGAGGCTGAGCAGATTGCGAGTAACCGGATGTATCCGTGGGACATCTGTCCCACTTTTACTCGTGTTTGTAGACGTGTACATCGCGCTGAGGGAAGGGGATAGAGATACCTTCCGCATCGAACGCTTTCTTTACCTTCTCCTGCATGTCCCAGTTGTAGGGCCAGAGGTTATCGGTGGCCACCCAGGCGCGGACCATGATGTTCACGGAGTTGTCACCCAGGCCGCTGACGGCGATGGTCGGTGCTGGTGCTGTCAGAGAGCGTTCGTCTTCTTCGATCAGGCGCTTGCAGATAGTCTTGGCTTTGTCGATGTCATCGTTGTAGCCAATGCCGAATGTCATATCGCAGCGGCGCTTGTCGTAAATGCTGACGTTCACCAGGGTCGCATTTGACAGGCTGCCGTTGGGGATGACGACGCGGCGGTTGTCGAAGGTGTTGACGATGGTATACAGGATGCTGATCTCGTCAACCGCACCCAGGTAGCCCTGAGCCTCGATGGTGTCACCCACCTTGAACGGTTTGAAGATCAGGATCAGCACACCACCGGCAAAGTTGCCCAGGCTGCCTTGCAGGGCCAGGCCAATGGCCAGACCGGCGGCACCCAGGACGGCAATGAACGAGGTGGTGGCAATGCCGACCATGGAGGCGACGGAAATCAGCAGCAGGATCTTGAGGATGGTGCCGATCAGGCCACACAGGAACTTGTTCAGTGTCGGGTCTTTCTGGCTCAACTTGGCATCGATGACGGCGACAAAGCGTTTGATCAGCCAGAGGCCGACAATCAGGGTGATAATCGCAAGAACGACTTTAGGCGCGTAGCTCATGATCAGGGTGATACCCTGATCGACAATCTCAGAGGCTTGTCCGTCTGCACCAAACAGGTCTTCCATCGGGCGACTCCTTGTTCTTCGTTAGTTTTTCAGATGAATGTTCAGGTTTCCCTACGAAACCGTTTAATGATTGGCCCAGTCAACTATGGTGGCTGGATTACCCTGAACGACCATTCGTCCCTTTTTCTGACTCAATTGATAGTCGTACATCGGGTCGTAATAGTCTTCCAGCAAGGCCTGTATCCAGCGGTCGTGGCCACCAAGGTCGCCATGGTTCTGCTGCCGGTCCAGTGCTTCCGTCATCAGCGTTCGCAGATGTTGGTGGCGCTCCCCGCCCAGACGTTTACGAATTCGGTCCAGGGCGCTCAGCAGGTAATCATGGAAGTTTAGCCAGCCGGCTTCCCCGCCATCCCGAGCAGTATAGTCGGCGAGCATGTTTTCCACATAGTCTTCCCTGATAATGGCTATCCGTTCGGACATTGGTTGTTCCAGTACCATCAGTGGCGCTTCTGACATCCGTTGCCGGAGGCTTTCCGGGAGAGCACAGCGTCCCACAAGCCGGCTTTCATCCTCCAGGTAAATCGGGCCACCGAGGTGGTGGGTGGCCTTGAGCATGGCAACCGCCAGACGGTTCTCGAAGTCGATCTGGGACGGTTGGGGCGTTACCTGGCGCCCGAAACTGGAGCCGCGGTGGTTGGCCAGACCTTCCAGGTCCACGGGGTTGGGTAACTGCTGCAGTACCCGGGTTTTGCCAGTCCCGGTCCGGCCGCTGAGGATTCGAAACTCGGAGGAGGCAATCAGGGACTCAAGGCTGTCGATCAGAAAGCGGCGCAGTGCTTTATAACCGCCTTTGATCAACGGGTAGTCGATGCCCGCTTCCTTGATCCATTGCTGGGTCAGCCGCGACCGCAACCCTCCCCGGAAACAGAACAGGTAACCCTCGGGGTGGCTGGCAATGAAGCGCTTCCAGGCTTCAATGCGCTGGGCCTTGATGTCGCCGGACACCAGTTGGTGGCCCAGTTCAATGGCCTTGTCCTGCCCCTTTTCCTTGTAGCAGATACCGACCCGGTGACGCTCCTCATCGTTCATCAGCGGGGCATTTTTCGCACTGGGGAAGCTGCCCTTGCTGAACTCCGTCGGGGCGCGGACGTCCATCATCGGGGTGTCGTTCAGGAACAGGGACAGGTAATCGTCGGTATCGGGTCTGGAGGCCATTTCAGCGTCTGGGTCATGGGAAAAGTGTCGCAGCAGTATAGCGAAGACAGTGGTTTTTTGCTCGCTTACAGGTATGGCTGTCGACTGACGCAAGCTACAATAGCGCGCTTTCATAACCAGTAATCCCGGAGTAGTGATGAACGAGGATGTACTCAATCACCACCTTCAGAAGACCCTTAGTCGTGGGCGGGTTGCGGCTACCCGACCGGCAGGGTGTCCGCAAATCGCTCTCTACCTGTTCGACCCCTCGGTGCTGGAAGGGCCGCTGAGTCATGATGAGGCGCAGGCTGTGGTGGCGGAGCCCGCTTATTGGTCTTTTTGCTGGGCAAGCGGGCAGGTATTGGCAGCCTGGATCCTGGCGAATCCGCAACGGGTGGCGGGTAAGCGGGTGCTGGATTTTGGCTCCGGTTCTGGCGTGGTGGCGATTGCCGCTGCAAAGGCGGGCGCGACTGAAGCTATTGCCTGCGACGTTGACCCGGCTGCACTGGATGCCGCTGCTGCCAATGCGCAGCTGAACAATGTCTCGGTGACCTTGTGTGGGGACTGGAGCGAGCGGCGCGGGAGCATTGATCTGGTGACGGCGGCGGACGTGCTTTATGATCCCGAGAATAGACCCTTGTTAAAGGCGTTCCGCAACGCTGCCACGGAGGTGTTGCTGGCGGATTCCCGGGTCAAGAACCTGGGTGACGAGCGTTACCAGCGTCAAACGGTGATTGAGGGCCGGACCTGGCCGGATCTCAACGAGTTTGAGGAATTCAATCAGGTCAGGATTTATCTGGTGGAGGCGTTGCAGGGAACATAAAAAAAGAAGGGCAACCCTCAGGCTGCCCTTTTTCGGAACAGGTCGTCGCGTCCTTGCGAATTTTTGCAACTGCCGTGTTGCGTTATCCTTGATCCACTCCGTGGTGCCGGCATCCTAGCCAGCGTTCCAGATAATTATCCTTTAAGCGAGGCGTCCGTGTATCCCTGCCTCTCCCTGCATCCTGTTGCCGGGGTGCGTCCTGTGCGTCTTCCGTTTCCCTGTCATCCCTGACGATTTAACTATAGCAATCCTGTTCTGACAGACGTGTGACACATGCAAGTCTTTTCGGTGCCACTTTTATGGCGTTCTTTGTTAATGCTTTCAAAACAGGGTGTTAGATTTTTTGTCGATTGCTCTTATCGAAGTGCCTACGTCACGTTGCCGCACAGGCTTACGTTCATGTAGGAAATATCGCACACCAAATCCGGGGGAATTCTCACGTTCAGTTTCATGCGTCAGTTAAGGGGAGGCATTACCGCGCTTCACCCCGGGCCAGGGTAGTAAACCGACCGCAACGCCTGCCGCGTCCGCCACCAGATCTGCCAGCGAAAACTCGCGGTAAGGCAACTGGAACTGAATCATTTCTATCGTAAAGCCGAACAGCAGGAGAGGTGGAGCAAGCCATAAGCCAGATAGGCGTGGCCATCCCAATCGGGCAAGAATGGTTAACTCGGTGAAGGCAATAAGATGGTTGATCTTGTCATTTGGGGACGACGGCATGGGGTAAGGCTGGCTGGTGGTGGCCAGGTAAAGGACAGCAATGATGGATATGAACAGGGCCAGTTGCCACAGGAGACGGCAATCGAGAATCTGTTCAAGGCGGCCTTTGTGTGTGTCCATCGTTGGAATTCAGGGCCTCATCGGGCTGTGGTGAGTGTGGCAACATGATATGCTTTGCGCCCCGTCACTGTCATTGAAGCGGAGGTAATGCCACCTATGTTGAAGGGAAACTTTTTTCGTGGCCTGGGCTACCTCGGTGAAGGTTTCAGGTTGATTAGACAACCTGGTCTACGCTTGTTCGTTATTATTCCCTTGATTATCAATATCCTGTTGTTTGGTCTGCTGTTTTATTTTCTCGCTGAATTGTTTGCCGCCATGATTGCAGCCGCCATGGGCTGGTTGCCGGACTGGGCCTGGTTGCAGAGCCTGGACTGGCTGTTCTGGATACTTTACGGCGTGGTGATTTTGCTGATGCTGGCCTATGGGTTCGTCATTCTGGCAAACCTGATCGGGTCGCCCTTCTATGGCTACCTGGCGGAACTGACGGAAAAGCATCTCACTGGTCAGGAAGTCAGCACAGACGATGGCTGGGGCCAGATCATCCGCGATATTCCCCGCGCCCTGTGGCGTGAAGTGCAGAAAATTCTCTACTACCTGCCGCGGGCCATCGGCCTGTTGATCCTTGGGCTGATTCCGGTGGTGAATCTGGTGGCTGCGGTGCTGTGGTTCCTCTTTAACAGCTGGATGATGGCGCTGCAGTACGTGGATTACCCGGCGGACAATCATAAGGTCAGCTTTCCCGCGTTGCGCAAGCTATTGGGCGATACCCGGTTGTCTGCCTTCGGTTTTGGTTTGCCGGTGGCGCTGGCTGCCATGGTGCCGGTGCTGAACCTGGTGGTGGTGCCGGCGGCGGTGTGTGGCGCGGCGGCGTACTGGGTGCGTGAGAGCGGTGCAGACTACAAACAGCTGAAGTAATGACTCTGATGGAAACAACGACTTTACAGACACCCTGAATTGAAACGCGACGGAGGTTTCTTGGACGCATCGGATTTTGTCATCGGCCAGCGCTGGGTCAGCCACAGCGACACCGGTCTCGGGCTTGGAATTGTTACCGACATCTCGGGACGTCGGGTCACTCTAGGGTTCCCGGCTGCCGACGAAGAGCGCACCTACGCCATTGATAACGCCCCCCTGTCCCGCATCATTTACCAGATCGGTGAAGAGATCGAGACTTTCGATGGCGATCGCTTCACCGTTCAAGAGGTGGAGGATCTGGGTGGCGTCCTGATGTACCACGCGGACGATGGTGAAAACCTCCAGCAGATCTCCGAGGTCAAGCTGAGCAGCTCGGTGAATTTCTCGGCACCGCACCAGCGCCTGTTTGCCGGTCAGTTTGACCGCAACGGCGCCTTCCGGCTTCGCGTTGCAACGCTGCAGCACCAGGAGCGTCTGCGGGCGTCCTCGGCCCAGGGACTGATCGGGGCACGTACCCAGCACCTGCCGCACCAGATCTACATTGCCCACGAGGTTGCCAGCCGTCATGCCCCCAGGGTGCTGCTGGCCGATGAAGTGGGCCTTGGCAAAACCATTGAAGCGGGTCTGATCCTGCACTACCAGCTGCACACTGGTCGCGCAAAGCGGGCGTTGATCGTGGTGCCGGATTCGCTGATTCACCAGTGGCTGGTGGAAATGCTGCGTCGTTTCAACCTGCGTTTCTCTATCATTGACCAGGGCCGGTACGATGCCCTGGCCGAAAGCGAGGACGATGTCGACGCCCTGGTCAACAAGGTGTTCGGGGATGCGTTCTCGGTCAATCCGTTTGAAAGCGATCAACTGGTGCTGTGCAGCCTCGACTTCCTGATGTCCAGCCCACAGGCGCAAAAGGACGCTGTGGCGGCCGGCTGGGACCTGATGGTGGTGGACGAGGCCCACCATCTGGCCTGGAGTCCGGAGCAGGTAAGCCCGGAGTACCAGTTGGTGGAAGATCTGTCGGCGGCCAGCCGTGGTTTGTTGTTGCTGACGGCAACACCGGAGCAGGTAGGTATTGCCAGCCACTTTGCCCGCTTACGCCTGTTGGACCCGGCTCGTTTCCACGATCTGGACGTCTTCCGCGAGGAAGAGCAGCAATACGAAGCCATCAACGGTGTGGTGCGCCGCTTGCAGGATCACGGTGACAGCCTTTCTCCGGATGATCGGGCCGCCCTGGAGAACTGGCTGGGTGACGAGCTGGCGGTTCTGGAAAAGGCGCCCGAACCACAGCAGGCCATCATCGATGCCCTGCTGGATCGCCACGGCACCGGTCGTGTGCTGTTCCGCAACACCCGCGCCGCCATTCAGGGCTTTCCCGAGCGGCGCGCCCTGCCAGTACCCATGCCTTGTCCCGACAGCTATCAGGCCCACCGGTTTGGCCTGGTCAATCTGACGCCTGAGCGTGCGCTTGACGAGGAGCAGTGGCTGGCGGAAGACCCACGGGTTGCCTGGCTGGAGAAAACCCTGGCCGGCCTGAAACCAGCCAAAGTGGTGGTTATCTGCGCTCACGCCAGCACTGCCATGGCGCTGGAGCGTTATCTGCAATTGCGGGCCGGTATCCGCAGTGCCGCGTTCCACGAACATCTGAGCCTGATCGAGCGGGACCGGGCGGCGGCTTATTTCTCCGACACTGAGCAGGGCGCACAGGCACTGATTTGCTCCGAGATTGGCAGTGAAGGGCGCAACTTCCAGTTCGCCCATCACCTGGTGCTGTTTGACCTGCCTGCCAACCCCGACCTGCTGGAACAGCGCATCGGACGGCTTGATCGAATTGGCCAGTCCGACACCATCGATATTCATATTCCGTATCTGGAAGGCACGGTCCAGGAAGCCCAGTTCCGTTGGTTCCATGAGGGGCTCAATGCCTTCAATGAGAGTTGTTCCGTTGGTGTTGCGGTCCAGGACAAGGTGCAGGACGACTGGCAGCGAGTGGTGGATGGTGAGTTTTCAGAGCTCGACACCGTGGTAACGGACTCCAGAGCGGAAGCTGACCGCCTGCGTACACTGCTGCAGAATGGCCGTGATGCACTGATCGAAATGAATTCCTGTCGCCGCGACGTGGCCACCGACTTGATCAAACAGATCGAAGAGGAAGAGGGCTCCGCCGAAGTGCGGGATTACATGGTGGAAGCGTTCGATATCCTCGGGGTGGATATGGAAGATCATTCCGAGCACGCCGATGTGCTCAAGCCCGGAGAGCAGTACCATGCCGGACATGTGTCCGAATTACCCGAAGACGGTCTGACGGTCACCTGGAGTCGTCAGCAGGCACTCGAGCGCGAAGACATGGCGTTCATGAGCTGGGAGCACCCACTGGTGACCGGCGTGATGGACTCGGTGACCAGCTCGGGCCTCGGTAAGGCTGCCTTGGCCAGCCTGTCAGTCAAGGCTTTGCCGCCAGGTACGCTGTTGCTGGAGGCCTTGTTCACGGTGCACTGCCCGGCGCCGGAGTCACTGCAGTTGTCGCGCTACCTGCCCGTGTCGCCCTTGCGGTTGCTGGTCGATGTCAACGGTCGCGATTTATCTGCCGCGTTGCCCCATGATCGCCTGAACGATCTCTGCTCCAATATCCGCCGTCGCACTGCGCAGGCGATAGTGCCGCAAATCCGGCCGCAGGTGGAGACCCTGGTCGATCACGCCGAGAGGCTGGCAGACCCTCACCTGGAACCGATGCGTGAGAAAGCGCTGGAACAGTTGACTCGCGTGTTTGGGCCAGAAATCCGTCGCCTTGAGGCACTGAAGAAAGTGAACCCGGCGATCCGGGACGAAGAAATCGGATTTTTCCGGGACCAGTTCGAGGCGGCGAAATCGGCACTCGCCCATGCCAGTCTGTCGCTGGAAGGTATTCGTGTGATTGTAACTGCCTGATCATGATGTG
>JAKLLS010000047.1 GCA_022014155.1 Marinobacter sp.
TGTTCATTCACCAGGGCTTCAGGCTCTCTACGATGGGCTGGAAGGCCTCGGAGAGTTGGAGGTCGTTGCTCCCGACAGGGATCACAGTGGGGCCAGTAATGCCCTGACACTGAACCGCCCCCTGACGGTGGAGCAGCATCCAAACGGTTTCCGTTCCGTAGACGGAACACCCACGGATTGCGTCCATCTGGCGGTGAATGGCCTGTTCAGCGAGCCGTTTGATCGGGTCGTGTCTGGTATTAACACCCATGCCAATCTGGGCGATGACATCATCTATTCCGGTACTGTGGCAGCGGCGACTGAAGGGCGCAACCTGGGTTTACCGGCCATTGCGGTTTCCCTTGTCAACGATGGTCATTTCCACTACGACACTGCCGCCAGGGTGGTTCGTCTTCTCCTTGAAGGCAAGAAAACCCTGGCTCTGGGTCCCCGATGTATCCTCAACGTCAACGTGCCGGACGTGCCATGGGGAGACATCGCGGGGTTTCGTGTGACCCGTCTGGGTCACCGTGACCGGGCCGAGGGTGCTGTTCCCATGACCTGTCCCCGTGGCAAGGAGCGGTATTGGATTGGTGCTGCGGGGCAGGGCAGTGATGCCGGGCCAGGAACCGATTTTCATGCGGTTGGTGAAGGTTACGTTTCCATTACCCCAGTCCATGTCGATATGACTCGTCATGAAGCGTTGTCTTCTCTCCGGGAGTGGGTTGATGACATGACGTCGGGGGAGGGCCATTGATGGTTGCAGAACTTCAGGGTATTGGCATGACCTCCCGCAGGACCCGTATGCGCCTGATTCAGCGCCTCAGGGATGCGGGCATCAATGACCAGCGTGTACTGGATGTGATGGCGGATGTACCGCGCCATATCTTTCTGGATGAGGCACTCTCACACCGCGCTTATGAGGATACCTCGCTGCCGATTGGATACAACCAGACGCTTTCCCAGCCTTACATTGTCGCGAGGATGACGGAAATCCTGATGCAGCATACGCCCTCGCGCGTGCTGGAGCTGGGAACCGGGTCCGGCTACCAGACCGCGATTCTCGCGCGGCTGGTGGATCAGGTGTTCAGCGTGGAACGAATCAAGCCATTGCAGGACCGTGCGCGGGAGAGGCTGCGTCAGCTGGAACTGCGCAATACTCTGCTTAAGCACGCTGACGGCGGTATGGGGTGGCCGGACAAGGGCCCGTTCGATGGCATTATGTTGACGGCAGCCCCCAAGGAAATTCCCCGTGAACTCCGTGCTCAGTTGGCTGATGGAGGGGTGATTGTTGCGCCGGTCGGAGAAGATGAGCAGACACTGGTGAAAATGGTGCGATACGGTGACAGTTTTGAAACCACTGAAATTGAGGCGGTGAACTTTGTGCCCTTGCTGGGCGGGGTTGTCCGGTGACGGAGAATCTTCGTCAGCATCATCCGTTTGCCGTGTTTCTCCGAGGTATCGCCATGGGAGCCGCGGACATCGTCCCGGGAGTGTCCGGCGGCACCATTGCGTTCATTACCGGCATCTATTTCCGGTTACTGGAAGCGATCAATGCAGTTCCGGGGGCTGTGATACATCATTTGTTCCGTGGCGATCTGAAAGGGTTCTGGTTCCGGTGTGATGGCACATTCCTGATCAGCCTACTGATAGGGATCCTGGCCAGCATAGCGACCTTGGCCTCCATCATCAGCTATGGCCTGGAGGCCTACCCTATCCTGATTTGGAGCTTCTTCTTCGGGTTGATTGTCGCGTCTGTCTGGCACGTTGGACGGCAGGTGCGTGAGCTCTCACCGACTCTGTCAATTCCCTTGCTTGCCGGTATCGCGTTTGCCTGGTGGGTGACCACGTTGCCGGCGGGGCAGGTCGACCCTTCCGGCCTGGTGTTCCTGGGGGCCGGTGCCCTGGCAATCTGTGCGATGATCCTTCCAGGTATCTCCGGAAGCTTCATATTGGTGATCATTGGTATGTATGCGCCGGTACTGGATGCAATCCGAAACATCGAAGCGGGGTACCTGCTACTGTTTGCCCTGGGCTGTATGATCGGACTGCTATCCATCGCACGGTTGATCACCTGGGCATTTCATCGATTTCATGATCTGGTGCTGGCGCTGCTGACCGGCTTCATGATCGGTGCGCTCAATAAGGTATGGCCCTGGAAGGAAACTCTGAGCTGGCGTACCAACAGTTCCGGTGATCAGGTTCCCCTTAACGAAGTCAGTGTTACACCCGGCTACTACACTGAACTGACCGGGCTGGATTCCCAATGGCCCGTGGCGATAAGCGTCGCCGTTCTGGGCTTTGCCGTGGTGTTACTGGTGGAGTGGATGGGAAGTCGTAACAGAGTATAAGTCCTCGCGATTGTTACTTTTCAGTTACCGGAGGTGTTTCGCCCGGTAACAGAAATGGCGAGGGAGTAACTTGGCATTGGATATAAAATGTGCAATATATTAGCGGGTTACTCCAAGAACTTTAGAAACTGCCGTATTTTTAATACGGATTTTTTATAACGGGGCTATTTTTATACCTGTGAGATGTTTACCTGGGTTCCCCAAGGCTTATTTTGCAGCATTTCTGCGGTTCCCCTCCGGTACCCCGGTATCCCTATGGTTTGAAAAGTCCGTTCACTCTGCCCCCTGGCTACCTTTACTTTTGTCTCTTCTTTTTGTGCCTCCACTGATCAGTGGCTGCAATACCAACGCGATCTACCAGGACGACCGCTACAACCCTCCGGTGTACTGGGGGCGGCATGTGGTAAAGTCCGGGGAAACACTCTATAGCATAGCTTGGCGGTACGGTCGGGATTACCGTGAGCTCGGCAATGCGAATGGCATAAGTCCACCGTGGCATTTGAGAGCCGGTCAGGTTTTGCGTCTGGACCTTCGCGGAACTGTCACATCATCGGCCCAGAATAAGGGGCGTACCAAGCCATCATCGGCGAAGCCATCGTCACGGCAGGTTAGCAAGGCACCAGCCCCGAAACCTGAACCCCGGCCAACGGTTTCCAGGGCACCGAATCGGACGTCGCCATTGAACAGCCAGACGCAAACGGTATCGAATGTCAGTTGGCGCTGGCCACACGTTGGCACCGTAATTGCAGGTTATTCGACATCCGGGAAAGTCAATAAAGGTGTTGATATTGCAGGAAATCCGGGAGATCCTGTAAGGGCAGCCGCGGGTGGTAATGTGGTCTACGCCGGTAGTGGATTGCTCGGATACGGTAATCTGATTATTGTGAACCATAATGAGCACTACTTGAGTGCTTACGCCCATAACCGGAGAATTCTGGTGCAGGAAGGGGAGGATGTAAAAGCCGGGCAGGTAATTGCAGAGCTTGGAAGCAGTGGCGCGGATCGACCCAAATTGCATTTTGAAATTCGGAAGAATGGCAATCCAGTTGACCCAGCTCAATATTTACCGCCACGCTGACCGGGTATCCTGCCAGATACAGACATCCCGGCACTGACAAAAAAGCCGACAGCAAAGAACAAAAATAATGGTTACAGTAGTAGCCAGCCAATAGCTAAATGTCCTGAACAAAAACGCGAATACAGCAGGTGCTCACAATAATAAGAAGTCGTGAGCGGACAACCAGGATTATTGAGAGGCGGGGCAAAGATATGTCAGCAGAGCAAGAAGAACTCATTATCGACCGTGTGAGTGACGCTGAAGAAGCTGAAGATCAGCTTCTGGCGGAAGATAAGGTCGAAAAGGAATCCTCTGACACGGAAGTGGCAGAAGTTACAGAAGGTATTCCGGCCCAGGGCCGATACTTCACGAGCCAGAAACAACTTGATGCAACCCAGTTGTATCTGAACGAGATTGGCTTCTCCCCACTGCTTACTCCCGAAGAAGAAGTGTATTTCGCCAGACTGGCCCGCAAGGGTGAAGAGTCCGGTCGTAAACGCATGATCGAAAGTAATCTGCGGCTGGTGGTCAAAATCGCCCGCAGGTACGTCAACCGGGGCCTGACCCTGCTGGACCTGATTGAGGAGGGCAACCTCGGTCTGATTCGCGCGGTGGAAAAATTTGATCCCGAACGGGGGTTCCGATTCTCTACCTATGCAACGTGGTGGATTCGCCAGACTATTGAGCGGGCGATCATGAACCAGACCCGCACCATCCGTCTGCCGATTCACGTCGTCAAAGAACTCAACCTGTACCTGCGTGCGGCGCGTGAACTGACCCAAAAGCTGGATCACGAACCGTCAGCGGAAGAAATTGCCCGCATGGTCGACAAGCCCGTGGATGATGTAAAGCGCATGCTTGGACTGAACGAGCGGGTGGCTTCCATGGATACACCCATAGGGGCAGGGGGCGAGAAATCCCTGTTGGATACTGTGGCTGATGAAGGCGCTTCGGACCCCGCCGACCTCTTGCAGGACAACAACATGTGCTCCTGCGTCGAGAAGTGGATGGACCAACTCAGTGAGAAGCAGCAGGAAGTGCTCTCCCGTCGCTTTGGCTTGCGTGGTTATCCCGTCAGTACCCTTGAGGAAGTCGGCCAGGAAATTGGCCTGACCCGTGAACGTGTACGTCAGATACAGGTAGAGGCGTTGCGTCGTCTCCGTGAAATCCTGGAGAAGGAAGGTCTGTCTGGTTCATTACTGTTCATGTAACCATTAGAGTTTTTTCGTCCCTGAAAGCCGGCCATGGAATATGGTCGGCTTTTCTGTTTCAGTACGCCCTCAAATGAGAACCAGGTTGCGCAATGGTCCTTATCTCCCCTGTTAGAATGATCTTCCGGGCAGGGATAGGCAGTCGAAACCCGGTATAAAAATAAAATAACTCAATAATGACGACTGAAAAGGAAAGGATGATGAAGAAGGCTCTATCAACAGGTTTTGTGTCATTGGCACTGTCTGCTGCGCTGTCGGCTCCCGTGTCGGCCCTTACCGTGGAAGGCGTGGATGTTCCGGATACCTATTCCACCATGGATACCGAGCTTAAGCTCAACGGAGCAGGTACCCGCTCCAAGTGGTTCATGGATCTATACGTGGGCGGGCTTTATGTGCCGGAGAGCATTGATGATGGTCAGGCGGTTATTGATGCTGATGAACCGCAGGCCATTACACTGCATATCATTTCCGACATGATTACCAGTGAACGAATGACGGATGCCACTCTGGAAGGCTTCAAAAACGCGACGGATGGTGATCTGTCAGCGATCCAGGATGATGTGGACCAGTTCATGTCGGTCTTTGAGGAAGAGATCAATGAAGGTGATGTCTTTGATCTCGTCTATCTCCCGTCAGAGGGGGTGCGAGTGCTCAAAAATGGGGCAATCCGCGATACTGTGGGTGATCTGGAGTTCAAGAAAGCTCTGTTTGGCATCTGGTTGTCTGACAAGCCTGCCCAGAAAGAGCTGAAAGCCAGTATGCTGGGGCAGCGATAACTCGTCCTGGTATCCGCCGCCGGGCGAGTTGTCCCGGCGGCTACCCGACCCCGCAATCTCAGTCCCGCTATTGGTAATCCCGCTTCTGTTTGAACTCGCACAGGTCCTCAATAGGGCAGGCCCCGCATTTGGGTTTTCTTGCGGTGCAGATGTAACGGCCGTGAAGAATCAGCCAGTGGTGGGCATCCAGAAGGAATTCCCTGGGCACCAGGCGCATTAAACGCTTTTCCACTTCCAGAACGTTTTTCCCGGGGGCGATACCGGTTCGGTTGGATACCCGGAAAATGTGAGTATCCACGGCCATGGCGGGTTGGCCGAACGCGGTATTGAGCACTACATTCGCCGTTTTCCGGCCAACGCCGGGCAGGGCTTCAAGATCCTCACGATTATCGGGCACTTCGCCCTCATGTTTTTCCAGCAGCAGTTGGCAGGTCTTGATGACATTCTCCGCCTTGCTGTTAAATAAGCCGATGGTCTTGATGTATTCCTTCAGGCCGTCCACACCCAGGGCGAATATGGCGGCAGGTGTATTGGCAACCGGAAACAGTTTGTCTGTGGCCTTGTTGACCCCAACATCGGTGGCCTGGGCTGACAGTATCACAGCGATCAATAGCTCGAATGGAGTTGAGTAGTTCAGCTCGGTCGTGGGATTGGGGTTGTTGTCCCGCAGCCGAGTGAAGATCTCAATGCGCTTTTCACGGTTCATATCAGGATACCTGCCCTGTGACCCGTACCCGCTTGCTACCACTGGTAACCGGCTCGGTTACCTGGGCGCTGCGACGTTCCTTGATCTGATTATCGATGCTGTTCTTGAGGGCAATCAACAGTCCCAGCCCGACGAACGCACCCGGTGGCAGTACCATGAACAGCATATCCGGATAGTTTTCCAGTGGGCGCATACCCCAGTCCGCTGCCATGGGACCGAGCAGTAAGTCCATATCGGTAAACAGGGTGCCTTGGCCAATCAGCTCACGCATGGCGCCGAGGACAATCAACACGGCAAGGAAGCCCAGCCCCATCATCACACCGTCCAGCAACGCCGGCACCGGGCCGTTCTTGGAGGCGAAAGCATCGGCACGGCCCAGGATGGCACAGTTGGTGACGATCAGCGGGATAAAAATGCCGAGAATTTGGTACAGCTCATAGGTGAAAGCCTGCATCAGCAACTCGGCACAGGTAACGAAGGAAGCGATGATCATCACAAACGCGGGCAGGCGCACGGATTCGCTGACGAAATTCCGGATCAGCGACACGGCCAGGTTTGATCCCATTAATACCATTAGGGTCGCCAGCCCCAGTCCGATGGCGTTAACCACGGTGCTGGTGACCGCCAGCAATGGGCACAAACCGAGCACCTGGACCAGGGCAGGGTTGTTGGTCCAGAGGCCCTCACGAACGATTTCCGAATTGGTCTTGGTTGCCATGATCAGGAATGCTCCGCGTCTTGATGTTGGCCAGCCACGGCGTCGGGAATGATGGGCATGTTCCGCTTTTCCGGCGGTTCATTGAGAATCTTCCGCAGCTCCTGCCGGTTCTGGCGAAAGTAGATCAGTGTCTTCTGAACGGCCTTGACCACGGCCCTGGGGGTGATGGTGGCACCGGTAAACTGGTCGAACACACCGCCGTTCTTCTTTACGTTCCAGCGCTTGGGAAGCGGGTCTCTGAGGTTGCGCCCTTCAAAGGAATAAATCCAGTCGGACTTCTTGGTTTCGATGCGGTCACCAAGACCGGGTGTCTCCTTGTGACTTGTCACCCGTACACCAAGGACGTTGCCCTCAAGGTCTATGCCGACCAGAAGGCGAATATCACCTGAATACCCGTCGGGAGCGACTGCAGGTAGAATCACTCCGATCGGCTGACCATTGGAGCGTGCTACCCAGGCCGTTACCGGGCCGGATTGGGGCAGGCGATCGCTTGCCGGCAGTTGTACCGTATCTCTGAGCAGGTCGTTGTCATGACGGCTCTCGGGAATAATCTCGAACAGGGCCCTTGCTTCGGCGCGGGCGGCCTGCTCGGCAATGCGATCAGCGGTCAGAACCTGAGTGACAGCGATGGTGCCGCCGGTGATGACCGCGAACAGGCCGAGCCCAATGGCACTGCGACGAATGGACTGTGCAATGGCTGCCATGGATTACCCCTGAGTCTTGCCGGGAACGCCGCGCCGGGCCTTGTGGTGCCCATAAGTGCGTGGCGGCGTGTAGTGATCGATAAAGGGTACAGCGAAGTTCATCAGCAGTACGCTGAAAGCGACCGCGTCGGGGTAATTGCCCCAGCTGCGGATGACATATATGAGTATGCCGATAGCGGCGCCGTAAATGAGCTTGCCCTGATGGCTGGTGGCGGCGGATACCGGGTCGGTCGCAATAAAGAAGGCACCGAGCATGGTTCCGCCAGCCAGCATATGCAGGGAGACCGGTGCGTACTGGTCGGGATTGTTGCCAAATGCGAGGCTCATCACGGCAATGGCGGCCAGCATACTGACGGGAATGTGCCAGGTAATGATCTTAAGGCCGATCAGTATCAGGCCACCCAGCAGGAAAGCCGCGTTAACCCACTCCCAGCCGCGGGCGATGCCCTCACCGAAGGTGGGGTGCTCCAGTACTTCCGCAGCCGTGTGGGTGGCGATCTTGTGCTTGTACTCGTCCAGGGGCGTGGCCATGCTGTAGCCATCCACCACAGTCTGCTGACCGGATGCCAGCAGGTTGAGGGTTTCACCAAACCCTGGGGCGGACTCCCAGAGCAGGCCGGGCTGGGCCCAATTGGTCGTCATCGCCACGGGAAAGGAAATCAGCACCAGCGCGTAACCCACCATGGCCGGGTTGAACGGATTGGAGCCGAGCCCGCCATACAACTGCTTGGCCATGACAATGGCAGAGATCACAGCGATGGCCGAGACCCACAAGGGAACAAACTGCGGCAGCGACAGCCCCAGCAACAGGCCGGTGACGGCGGCGGTATTGTCCTTGAGGAAAAACGCCAGTGGCTTCTTGCGAATCGACAGCATGGCGGCTTCCGCCGCAAGGGCGATAACAATACACCACACCACATTGATCAGGTTGCCCCAGCCGAAGAAGATCGTCTGCGCCAGCAAGCCGGGAACGGCGGCCAGAATCACCCAGAGCATGAGCCGGGAGGTTGACCGGGCTTTGCGGGCATGGGGAGAAGACTGTTGTGCTAATGCCATGAAGACGTGGCCCTGATGTCCGTTATTCGGTGGATTGGGTGGCCGGGGTTGTTTCCGCACTGGCCTCAGCCAGGGCTTCTTCCGCCCGTTTTACCCGTTCATGGTTCTTGGCAACCGCGCGCTCAAGCTTGTCGACGTTATCGGCCTGTTGGGCCTTGGCGTCCTCAAGCATCGATTGCATGGTCTCCAGCTTGGATTTCGCCTGGGTCAGTTGTTTTTCCAAGGCGGGAATATCCGGTGCCGCATTTTCTGTACTGACGGGCTGCGCGTTGGATTCAGCCGATGTCCTGGCTTTCTTGCGAGCTAGCGCTTCCTGGACCAGGGCCGCCTTGGCGGCCTTTTCATCAACGGCCTCGCCTTTGGCTGCGGCTTGCTCTGCTTCCGCTTTCTTTTTGGCCTGGGCTTCCGCAGCGGCCTTGGCGCGTTCTTTACGGCGCAGTTCCTTCTCCTGCTGCTCCCGATCCAGGCGCGCCTGACGCGCCTCAAAGCGTTCCCGGGCGCGATCGGCTTTCAGTTGCTCCGCCCGCTGAACGCGGATTTCGCCCTTGGCATAACGGTAATACTGCACCAGTGGAATGGAGCTGGGACACACATAGGAACAGGCCCCGCACTCAATGCAGTCGAACAGGTTCAGGTGTTCTGCTTTTTCGAATTCACCGGCTTTGGCATACCAGAACAGTTGTTGCGGTAACAGCTCCATGGGACAGGCTTCGGCGCACTGACCACAACGGATACAGGCCTGCTCCGGTTCCGGGTCGGGCAGCTCTTGCGCCGTGGCGGCGATCACGCAGTTACTGGTCTTGACCACCGGTATATCCGGGGTGTTCAGCGTATACCCCATCATTGGGCCGCCGAGGACCAGCCGATGGAGTTGTGCCTCCTGCAGTCCGGCCTGGCTCAGCAGGTAGTGGATCGGGGTGCCCAGGAGCGCATCGAAGTTTCCGGGTTCGGCAACGGCCTCACCGGTAATGGTGACCACACGTGTGATCAGCGGTTCGCCCTCAAGGATAGCCCGCGCCACGGCAATGGCGGTTCCCACATTCTGGCACATAACGCCAATATCCGCCGGGATGCCACCACTGGGCACTTCCATGCCGGTGAGAATCCGGATCAGCTGTTTTTCGCCGCCGGACGGGTACTTCGTCGGCACCACAACCACTTCGATTTGTGTGCCCTCGGCCGCTTTCTTCATGGCCGCGGCCGCTTCCGGCTTGTTGTCCTCAATCGCAATGACGCAGCGCTCGGGGCGTAGAATCCACGCCATGATCTTCAGGCCGGAGATAATCTCGTCCGACCGCTCGCGCATGGTCATGTCATCGGCGGTGATGTAGGGCTCACACTCTGCGCCGTTGAGGATCAGGGTGCTGACCTTACGGTCCTTGGGCGGTCTCAGTTTGATATTGGTGGGGAAGCCCGCACCGCCCATGCCGGAGATGCCGGCCGTGCGGATGGTGTCCAGCACCTCATCCCGCTCCAGCTTACGATAGTCTGCTATCGGATGGCGTTGGCACCACTGATCTTCACCGTCGGGAATGAGGGTAATGCACCAGTCGTCCATGCCGGAGGGATGGGGGACCGGCAAGCGCGCGATGGACTCGATGGTGCCGGAGGTTGGTGCGTGCACGGGAACGCCCATGCCGTTGGTTACCTCGGCAATTCGTTGGCCTTTAAGGACGCGCTCGCCTTCGGCCACTATGGCCTCGGCAGGCGCACCAATGTGTTGTTGCAGGGGCAATACCAGCCGCTCCGGAAGTCCGGCCTGACGAATCGGGCGCCCTGTTGACTGATGCTTGTGCTCTGCCGGGTGAATGCCGCCGGCGAAATCCCAGAGTTGTGTCATCAGGCGCTGGCCCCCTGGCGATCGGTGGCAATGATGTCGGTCTGTGGAGGATTCCAGGTCCAGGCCCGGATGTCTGGTTCGATGGTGATCATGTCGATGCAGTCGACCGGGCAGGGATCCACGCACAAGTCACAACCGGTGCATTCGCTTTCGATCACCGTGTGCATGTGCTTGGCGGAACCCAGAATGGCGTCGACAGGGCAGGCCTGGATGCACTTGGTGCAGCCAATGCATTCATCTTCGCGAATGACTGCTACCCGTTTCTCCTGCTCGACACCGTGCTCAGCGTCCAGGGGCTCGGGCTCCACATCCAGCAGGTCGGCCAGGGATTTAATCGTACCTTCACCGCCCGGTGGGCATTTATTGATGGGGCCGCCTTCGGCAATGGACTCCGCATAGGGGCGGCAGCCGGGGTAGCCACACTGACCACACTGGGTCTGTGGTAGTAGAGAGTCGATCTGTTCGACCAGGGGATTGCCTTCCACCCGGAAGCGCTCAGCGGCGAAGCCCAGCAAGCCGCCGAACACCACAGCCAGGGCCAGCAGAACAACAACAGCGATGAGGATACTTGTCCACATAAAATCGATACCCTTAAACCCTACCCCGTCAAACGCCGACGAGGCCGGTAAAGCCCAGGAACGCCAATGACATCAGACCCGCCGTCACCATGCCAATGGCGGCGCCACGGAAAGCCATGGGTACATCGGCCACGGCAATGCGCTCACGCATGGCGGCAAACAGCACCAGGACCAGCGAGAAGCCGGCGGCCGCGCCAAAACCATACAGGACAGATTCCACGAAGTTGTTGTTCTTGTTCAGGTTAAGCAGCGCTACACCGAGCACCGCGCAGTTGGTGGTGATCAGCGGCAGGAAAATACCCAGAACCCGATAGAGCAGGGGGCTGGTCTTACGTACCACCATTTCGGTGAACTGAACCACCACCGCAATCACCAGGATAAAGGTGATGGTTTTCAGGAACGCAAGATCCAGAGGCTCCAGCAGGTAGGTGTAAGCCAGGTAACTGCATACGGAGGCAAGGGTCAGCACAAAGGTGGTTGCCAGGGACATGCCCATGGCGGTCTCCAGTTTGCCGGACACCCCCATGAACGGGCACAGTCCCAGGAACTGAACCAATACAAAGTTGTTCACCAGAATGGTGCTGACCAGAATCAGCAAATACTCGGTCATTCGCTTTGCTCCATCACCCTGCTGTTACGCAGGTGCCTTACATGATCCGCATGCCCGGGGTGGCCCCGGAGTCCGGTGACAGGATAAAGATGTCCTTGCCGCCGGGACCGGCCGCCAGCACCATACCTTCGGACAAGCCGAACTTCATCTTACGCGGCTTCAGGTTGGCGACCATCACCGTCAGGCGGCCTTCCAGTTCCTCGGGCTTGTAGGCGGATTTGATGCCAGCAAACACGTTCCGGTCACCATGCCCGATATCCAGTGTCAGCCGCAGCAGTTTGTCCGCACCGTCCACATGTTCCGCTTTGACAATTTTTGCGACACGAAGATCTACTTTCGCGAAGTCTCCGAATTCTATCTCCTCGGCGACCGGTTCGAGATTGGCGGTCTCGGCGGGTTTTGCGGTCGCTGCGGGCATTTCTTCTTTGGACGCGTCCAGCATTTTTTCGATCTGAGCCATATCCACGCGATTCATCAGCGGCTTGAACTTGCTGATACCGTGGTTCTCAAGGCGCTCGCTGCGGTTATTCCAGTCGAGTCCGGCATTCAGAAATGCCTCGGAAGCCTTTGCCGTTTCCGGAAGCACTGGAGCCAGATAGGTCATCAACAGGTGGAACATGTTGATGGCGTTGGTGCAGATGGCCTGAAGCTTCTCGTCCTGGCCTTCCTGCTTGGCAATCACCCACGGCTGCTCATCGTTCACGTACTGGTTGGCGATATCCGCCAGTTCCATGATGCGACGCATAGCGCGGCCAAACTCGCGGGCCTCATAAAAGTCGGCGATGTCATTGCCGGCATCGATAAACTCTTTCAGCTTGTCGTGCTCGGTGACTTGGCCTAGCTGGCCGTCGAAACGCTTGGTGATGAAGCCGGCACTGCGGCTGGCGATATTGACCACCTTGCCGACCAGGTCCGAGTTCACCCGCGAGGCGAAGTCCTCCAGGTTCAGGTCCATGTCATCCACGCCACTGGTGAGCTTGGCGGCGAAGTAATAACGCAGGTATTCCGGATTCAGGTGGTCCAGGTAGGTCCGGGCCATGATGAACGTGCCGCGGGACTTGGACATCTTCTTACCGTTAACGGTCACAAAACCGTGGGCCCATACCGCTGTCGGCGTGCGGAAACCGGCATCGTGCAGCATGGACGGCCAGAACAGCGCGTGGAAGTTGATGATGTCCTTGCCGATGAAGTGGTACACCTCGGCGGTGGAATCGGCCTTCCAGAAATGCTCGAAGTCGATACCTTCCCGGTTGCACAGGTTCTTGAAGCTGGCCAGGTAGCCGATTGGTGCATCCAGCCAGACATAGAAATACTTGCCCGGAGCGTCCGGAATCTCGAACCCGAAGTAGGGCGCATCACGGCTGATGTCCCACTCCTGCAGACCCGCGTCCAGCCACTCGGCCAGTTTGTTGGCCACCTGCGGCTGAAGGGTGCCGCTACGGGTCCACTTCGCCAGGAAATCGGCAAAATCCGGCAGCTTGAAGAAATAATGCTCGGATTCCTTCTCAATCGGCGTGGCGCCGGACACGGCAGAGCGCGGGTTAATCAGCTCGGCAGGCGTATAAGTAGCACCACAGGCTTCGCAGTTATCCCCGTACTGGTCCTCGGTCTTGCACTTCGGGCAGGTGCCCTTGATGAACCGGTCCGCCAGGAACATGTTCTTTTCCGGATCGTAGGACTGGGTGATCTTGCGGGTCGCAATATGTCCGTTTTCCTGCAGCTGCCGATAAATATATTCCGAGAACTGACGGTTTTCCTCGGAATGCGTGGTGTAATAGTTGTCAAAGCGGATATGGAAACCGCTGAAATCCTGCTGATGCTCCTCGCGGATACGATCGATCAGCTGCTCGGAAGTAATGCCTTCACGCTCGGCACGTAACATGATCGCAGTACCGTGGGCATCGTCGGCGCAAACGTAGTAACAGTTCTGGCCCCGCATGTTCTGGTAACGCACCCAGATATCCGTCTGAATGTATTCCAGCAGATGACCCAGGTGAATAGGGCCATTGGCATAAGGCAGGGCGCTGGTGACCAGAATATCGCGCTGTTGCTTTGAACTCGCTTGCGTCATGTTGATATCCGAACCTTTAATGAATAAGGATTTGGCGTAAATCAGTAACACAGAGTCTGCCGATGATCCTGGTAAAGACTCTGTATGGCCAGAAACGGGCACAGATGATACCTTCCGGACAGATATTTTTCATCCGAAACACCTGTTTCCGTGCTGCAAATCAAGCATGAGCTTATTCCGGAGAACCCGATGACCCAGATTTCTGAACAGGCCCTGCAAGCGGCAGTTCGCGAGTACCGCGACCCATACCGTAACCAGGATCTATACGACTTAGGCGCCGTCAAGTCCCTGACCGCGGACGACAGCGGCAAGGTAATCCTCATGGTGGAACTGCCATACCCGTCAAAGGGCATCGCCGGCGCCCTGAAACAGCTGGTCACCAACGCCCTGGAAGACGTCGAAGGCGTTGAAAGTGCGGACGTCCACGTCGGCCAGAAAATCCACTCCTACAAAGTCCAGAAAGACCTGCCCTCTGTGCCCGGCGTGAAAAATATCATCGCCGTGGCCTCTGGCAAGGGTGGCGTCGGCAAATCCACCACAGCCGTCAACCTCGCCCTGGCGTTGCAGGCTGAAGGAGCCAGAGTCGGTATCCTCGACGCCGACATCTACGGCCCCAGCATCGGTATGATGCTCGGCGTGCCCGAAGGCAAACGCCCCGACACCCGCGAAAACAAATACTTCGTCCCCATGGAAGCCCACGGCCTGCAGGCCAACTCCATGGCCTTCGTCGTCACCGACAAAACCCCCATGGTCTGGCGTGGCCCCATGGTCAGCGGCGCCGTCATGCAACTGCTGCAACAGACCCTGTGGAACGAACTCGACTACCTCATCGTTGACATGCCCCCGGGCACCGGCGACATCCAGCTCACCCTGGCCCAGAAAGTCCCCGTCACCGGCGCCGTCATCGTCACCACCCCGCAGGACATCGCGTTGCTGGACGGCAAAAAAGGCATCGAAATGTTCCGCAAAGTCGACATCCCGGTGCTGGGCGTGGTGGAAAACATGAGCGTCCACATCTGCAGCAACTGCGGCCACGAAGAGCCCCTCTTCGGCCATGGCGGCGGTGAACGCATTGCCGAGGAATACGACACCATGTTTTTGGGTCAGCTGCCCTTGCACATGACCATTCGCGAACAGACCGACGGTGGCACCCCGTCCGTGGTCGCCGAACCGGATTCGGAGGTTGCCCGTCGTTACCGGGATATTGCCCGGAGGGTGGGGGCGGAGCTCTCCACGCGGGAGCGGAATCTCAGTGGATCGATTTCCAGCGTATCGGTAACCGAGCACTAGATCTTTAGAGCCCGGATGATTCGCTCAAAAGCTTGATCGAGGGGGCTGGAAGGGCGGTCCAAAAATCTCGGAGGCCATGGACGGCCGGAGAGAAGCGCACATGGATGTGCTCGTAGCGGTTTTTGGACCGCCCTTCCTGCCCCCGAAGCCCCCGCTCTAGCAGGCCCATTGATACAACCCCCAGAGGTTTCGACAGCCTCCCAAGTAACAGGTAAACTACGGCGTCAATTTTTCCCAGTGGATACGAGACCTTCACCCATGAGCATCAAATCCGATAAGTGGATTCGCCGGATGTCCGCAGAACACGGCATGATCGAGCCCTACGAGGCCGGCCAGGTCCGTGAAACCGAAAAAGGCCGAGTCATCTCCTACGGCACCTCCAGCTACGGCTACGACGTACGCTGCAGCAACGAATTCAAAATCTTCACCAACGTCCACTCAGCCACCGTCGACCCCAAAAACTTCGACGAAAACAGCTTCGTGAACTACACCGGTGACGTCTGCATCATCCCGCCGAACTCCTTTGCCCTGGCGCGGACCGTAGAGTACTTCCGCATCCCCCGCAGCGTACTCACCATCTGCCTGGGCAAATCCACCTACGCACGCTGTGGCATCATCGTCAACGTCACCCCGCTGGAGCCGGAGTGGGAAGGGCAGGTAACCCTGGAATTCTCCAACACCACCAACCTGCCGGCGAAAATCTACGCCAACGAAGGCGTCGCCCAGATGCTGTTCTTCGAGTCCGACGAAATCTGCGAAACCAGCTACAAGGACCGGGGCGGCAAATACCTTGGCCAGACCGGCGTCACGTTGCCCAAGACATGAGGAAACCCTGTCGATTTCCTGAGCAATACCGGGGGCTGACTTGAACGCCAATCAGTTTCTCAAAGCGGTCTCACAACTCCAGGGCTGGCGGGAATGCGCATTCCTGCTGGCACTGGCCGAGCGCTCGTTTCCCAACTACGCTCTGTTCGCAGAAGCCGTGGAGCTGAAAACCGGTGCCAAAATGCGCCAACTCATGGACCTGGCCTGGGACATGCTGCAGAAGGATGCCTCGGAAGCGGCTATTCCACAATTACTGGCGAAGCTGGAAACCCTGTCCCCGGACGTGAACGTCTACGACGCCTACGGAGTCTATCCGGCGTTTGATTTTTGCCAGTTGCTGGAACAGGCGCTGCTGAACCGGCTCAATCCGGGCAAACACCGTGCAACCGAGGCCTCCGGGATCGCCACCACAACCGTCATGAACTTCGTGGAAATGTCCGAAGGTGAAGATCTCGACGAGGACGAACTGGTCAGGCTACTGGACCAGCACCCGCTCATGAAGGAAGACAAGGCGTTCCAGCGGGATTTGGTGCTCGATCTCAAGCGACAGCGCACACCCACCAGCCAGTTTGTCGAGCGATTGCGCCAGCAAGCCGCCAACGACGGCGTGAGCAACCTGGGCGTCTCCCTCGGAGACTAGCCGGCGGTTGCCGCGCCACTGTCCTACACTGAAATCGTAACCCTCTGTTGAATTGGTAAGCCTCATGAAACTCTCAGCTTTTGGTCGGAAATTCACCGCCGATGCCGGCATTACCTCATTGATGGATGACCTGGGTAATGCGCTGGCCTCCGGCGACGATATGATCATGATGGGGGGAGGTAACCCGGGGCATATTCCCGAGATCCAGCAGAGGGTTCAGGAAATACTGGCGGATATCTGTCAGACACCGGCGGACATGCGTCGCCTGGTGGGAATCTACGATCCACCCCAGGGCGAAAAGCAGTTCATCGCCTCGCTGGCGGATTTGCTCAATCGCGAGTATGGCTGGGGACTCAGGCCCGAGAACATCGCGCTCACCAATGGCAGCCAGGCTGCCTTCTTCATGCTCTTCAACATGTTCGGGGGAGAATACGGTGACGGCCTCAAAAAACACATCCTGCTACCGCTGGCACCGGAGTATATTGGCTACGCGGACGCTGGTATCGAGCCGGGCCTGTTCCATGCCGTGCAGCCGGATATTTCGTTTACCGATGCCCATGAGTTCAAGTATCGGGTGGACTTTGATGCAGTCGAGGTGACCGGGGAAACCGGTGCTATCTGTGTATCCAGGCCTACCAACCCGACAGGCAACGTCATCACGGATGAGGAGTTGGCCAGGCTGGAGCAGATGGCTCGCCAGCACGACGTGCCGCTTATCGTGGATGGCGCCTATGGCACTCCGTTCCCGAGCCTTTTGTTTGTGGATGCGACGCCGACCTGGAATGAGCAGATTATTCTTTGCCTGAGCTTGTCCAAGCTTGGTCTGCCAGCGGCCCGAACCGGGATTGTTATTGCCTCTGAGCCTGTGATCAAGGCGCTTTCCGGAATCAACGCCATCATGAATCTGGCCACCGGTAGCTTCGGCGCAATGCTGGCGGAACCCCTGGTGCGATCCGGCGAGATCCTCTCCCTGAGTCGGGATGTGGTGTGCCCGTTCTATAAGGCCAAGATGGAGAAGGCGGTAGCAGTGTTCCAGGATGCCATGGGCGAGGACAGTTGCCACTGGTATGTCCACAAGCCAGAGGGGGCCATGTTCCTGTGGTTATGGTTCCCGGATTTGCCAATCAGCAGCTTGGAGCTATACCAACGTCTCAAGGCCCGGGGTGTGTTGGTGGTTTCCGGTCATTACTTCTTCCCGGGGTTGGCGGATGAAAGCTGGAAGCACCGCCACGAGTGCCTGCGAGTGACCTACTCCCAGGATGACGAACGGGTGGCGGAAGGTTTGCGCATTATTGCCGATGAAGTCAAAGCGGTGTGGGGCGAGCATCAAGGCTAGCGACGAATTTCCGCCTCATCAATGGTGATTTCATAGCGGCTGCCATCCGGTTCAACCTGCAGTAGTCGAATCAACAGGTATTCCTGTTCGGGGGCGAACCACATCAGGGTCTGACGCTTGCTGTCGTCGCGGACTTTCTCTGCCTTGACGGTGGCGATCCTGCCCTGGTCGGTATTCAGTATCTCTTCATCAATTACCGCAAAACGATCGGTATCGTAGTCACCCTCGTCGATCACGCGATACACCATCTCCCGCTTGCCTGAGCGTATGTCCTGGTGAAGCTGAAGTTGATAACCCATTGGATCCAGGGCGCCCTCTTCAAGTTTCAGGGAGAACCGGTCACCCTCGTGATGCCCGGTTGCAACGCCCTTGCTCCACTCGAAGTCAATCGCCACTTCGCGATCCCGAATCAGAAAGCCCGACAGTTTGTAACGATACCTGAGCGGTACAACCCGATTGTTCTCCCAGCGCAGGATCAGGGATTCCCTGATATCTGCAATAAAGGAGTCGACATCGGTTCGATAGAGCCAGGTGCCGTCGTCCCTTTTGATAAGGCGCCTGCTGGCGGTGCCGTTCAGGGCGATGCCTTTGTTCATGGAAGCGTTGTAGCTGGCCTTCAGTGGCAGCAGGGGAGGGTATTCGGGTTCCAGGGTCCGGGTTTGCTGCTGTGGTTCACTGGCATGGTCCTGCACCTCCTCTGTTAAAGCCGGGGTGGCTAAAAATGTCAGGGCGATCCAGACAATAACGACGGCAGGAAATCCGACCCGGAGGGGGGCAGTCATGGTTCACTCCTGTTGCGCACGGCTACATGATGTTGTCAGTGTAGCCTGTCCGGATATGCGGGAGGATGACAATCTGTTTAGTGAGTAACCCGCTCATCAGGTAGTCGCATAGGCTGCTTAAGCAGTTCGCCGTCAAACAGGACGTAGTCGGTGCCCAGGTGGATGCGTCCTTCGCAGAACCACCGAACCACAATCGGGTAAAGCAGGTGTTCTTTTTCCTGAACTTTTTCCGCGAGGGATTCCGGGGTGTCATCCGGATCGATCGTCACTTCTGCCTGGGCAATGACGGGGCCCCCATCCAGTTCCTCGGTCACGAAGTGGATGGAAACGCCGTGAACCTTGTCACCGGCTTCAAGCGCGCGCTGGTGAGTATTCAGCCCGGTGTATTTGGGAAGCAGTGAGGGGTGGATGTTCAGCATGGTGCCCCGCAATGCCCGCACAAAATCGGTTGTCAGGATGCGCATGAACCCGGCCAGGACAACAAGATCCGGGTTGTGGCGGCGAATCTCCGCCATCAGGGCGCCATCAAACTCTTCCCTCGATCCATAATCCTGATGATTCACGATGAACGTGTCGATGTTGGCCTGGGCTGCCCGCTCCAGTGCAAACGCCTGCGGGCGGTTGCAGCCGACAGCCACGATCTTACCCGGGAAGTCCCGTTCGCGGCTGGCATCAATCAACGCCTGAAGGTTGGTTCCGCTGCCAGAGGCGAGAACCAGAATACGGGGCTGTGGTGCTGGATCGGCATTCATTCGGCAAGCAGTCCCGGAGCATAGCGAACCACAGATTTTGCTGAGGCATCGTCCGCGCTTTCGATCATGCCAATCTGCCAGGCCTTTTCGCCCATGGAGTTGAGAGTGTCGAGAGCGAGATCCTTCTGGTTTGCCGGTACACAGACAATCATGCCTACGCCACAGTTAAAGGTGCGATACATTTCCTCGCTGGCAACACCGCCGGCACTCTGAAGCCACTGGAATACCGGTGGGAGTGTCCAGCTTGAGGTGTCGATTGCGGCGACGGAGCCATCCGGCAGTACCCTGGGAATATTCTCCGGCAAGCCGCCACCGGTGATGTGGGACAATGCCCGTACATCCACTTCACGGAAAAGTTGCAGCAGATTCTTGACGTAAATGCGTGTGGGCGCCATCAGTGCGTCAGCCAGGGTGCTGTCGCCCAGGGGCTGGCTCAGGTCGGCCTTGCTGACTTCAATGATCTTGCGAATGAGCGAGTAGCCATTGGAGTGCGGCCCTGACGAGCCCAGTGCGATCAGGATATCGCCATTCTGTACCCGGCTACCGTCAATGATCTCACTACGTTCCGCAATTCCGACACAAAAGCCCGCCAGGTCATAATCGTCACCCTCGTACATGCCCGGCATTTCAGCGGTTTCACCGCCAACCAGCGCACAACCCGCCTGTTCGCAGCCTTCACCGATACCGGCCACCACCTGTGCAGCGACATCGATGTTCAGTTTGCCAGTTGCGTAGTAATCGAGGAAAAACAGGGGCTCGGCACCGCCGACCACGAGATCGTTCACGCACATGGCGACAAGGTCAATGCCGATGCTGTCGTGCTTTTGCAGTTGCATGGCCAGCCGCAGCTTTGTGCCAACGCCGTCAGTGCCGGATACCAGTACCGGCTCACGGTAACCGGCGGGAATGGACACCATGGCGCCAAAACCGCCCAGCCCTCCAAGCACTTCCGGGCGACGTGTACGGGCTGCGGTGTCCTTGATGCGGTTGACGAGTTCGTTACCTGCGTCGATATCAACGCCGGCATCGCGATAGGTGAGGGAGGGCTTCTGTTCGCTCATGGTGTGCTTAACCGTTTGGCCAGTGGGTCAGGCGGCGGATTTTAACAGGTGAGCGGTGGCGCTCCAAATTGATTTTCCGAAATCCCCGTTAGCTACTCACGACTTGGGCCTTGGTGTATCCTATGCGCCATTCAGGCGAATTGCAGGGTGTTTCATGTCATTATCAGGACGAATTTCGACACGGGCAGCGCGTTTATTTCGGCATATCTTGCCGTTAGCCGGTGCCTTGGCACTACTGGCGGTCTTTCCTGTCGGGGCAGCGACCGTTAGCGGGCTGTATACCGTGGAGGTGCCTGTTGCGGGGGGACAACCTGGCCAACTGCGTCAAGGTTATGCTGATGGTCTCGAAAAGGTTCTTATCCGGGTGTCGGGCAACAGCAATATTCGTGGGCAAGCGGGTGTGCAATCGCTCCTGGAGGATGCCGAATCCCTGCTTCAGTCTTATCAACTGCTTCGCGGCGAAGGGGGGGATCGCCTCCGGATGAGTTTCGGTGCTGTGGGCGTGAACCGGGCGCTGGCATCGGTCGATGCCCCGGTGTGGGGGGCTAACCGGCCGCTGACGCTGGCCTGGATTGCGGTTGAGGAGCAGGGCTCCCGGGCATTGCTAACCTCCGACGCGGGTGCTGATAGTGCTGGCAGCCCGTGGTCAATGGCCTTCCGGCAGGCTGCAGCTGATCGAGGATTACCCATCAACCTCCCTCCCGCGTCGATGGCGGGGAATCGTGAACTGCTGTCGGATATCTGGGGGCAGTTTACCAACCGTGTAAAGTCGGCTTCCGGGGCTCTGGATCACGATTTGATGGCGCTGGTTCGGGTAAGTCGTTCCGGAAACCAGTGGCGCGCCGGTTGGATTTTTGACGGCATGGGCATGGACGAGGGTGAGCAATCCGTGACCGCTGGAAGTGAGAGGGCGCTGGCAGAAAAGGTGATTGATCGGTGGGCTGACGCTTTTGCCAGCCGCTACGCGGTGGCTGCCGGTGATGTCGGGGATCTGCCCAAGGTCGAAATTATTGTTCAGGGTGTCAGTACCTTGCAGGATTATGGCAACATCATCCGTGTTCTGGATAACCTGACTCCGGTGCAGGATGTGGGCGCTTCGAGGGTTGCAGGGGATCAGCTCACTCTGAGGGTTGCCTTTTCGGGCGAGCTTGAGCAACTTCGGGAATATATAGCGCTGGATACTCGCTTTGTGCCGTTATCCAGTGCGGAGGCGGTGAACAACGAGCCTGCCGCGCAGTCTTCCCCGGAGCAAAGCCCGGAAGAGCCCCCGGTTGGAGCAGTACAGGAATCCCCGGACGCCATGTCAGATCCACTGTATGCCTACCAGCCGCTATTGAGTGGCAGTGAGGAGGCCGAGGAGACTTTTGAATCGCTCTATGAAATTCTCCATTATCGCTGGCAGCCAGCATCGGTGATCAGTACGGATGACGCCGAGTAACCATAGGGTAGAGGGAGCCTGTTGATGTCAGAACGGTGGCGCTGGATACCCAATGCTCTGACGTTTGTGCGCTTCGTGCTGATTGCTCCGTTTGCCGCCGCGCTGCTGGCCAGTGAATACCGCATGGCTTTGGGAATATTTTTTATAGCAGCTGCTTCGGACGCCTTTGATGGTTTTCTCGCCAGGCGGTTCAACTGGAAATCCCGCCTGGGGGCTATTGCGGATCCCCTGGCAGACAAGGCTCTGCTTATCACGGCCTACCTGATGTTGACCTGGACTGGCGTACTCCCGCTCTGGCTTTTTGCCCTGGTCCTCGGTCGGGATATCCTGATTGTTATTGGCGGGTTGGCCTATCACTACGGTGTCGGTCGCTTTGATATGGAGCCCAGTATTCCGGGCAAATTCAACACACTGATCCAGATTCTGGTGGTACTCGCTATCATTGTGCTGCTTGCAGGGTTGCCCATGCCGCCATGGGTGCTGGAAGTGGGCATTTTTCTGGTCGCTGTTGCGGCGGTTATCAGTGGCGGGCACTATTTGATCGTCTGGAGCGTTCGGGCCTGGAGGGCAAAGCGACAGTGAGTTCGTCACAGATGGCTCTGGGGGTCAAGCTCCGGGACGACGCACGGTTTGATAACTTTCACGGTGACCGGAATGCCGAGGCCGCTGCTCGTCTGGAAGCCGTTTGTCGTGATTTGAGCCGCGTTCCTGTCGTGGTGGTTTGCGGTGATTCGGATACGGGTAAAAGCCACCTGTTACAGGCTGCCTGTCACTTCATGGAAAGTCGTGGCGATACGGCGGTTTGCGTCAGTATCCAGGAGCTGCTGCCGTTTGGGCCAGAAGCCTTGTCGGGCCTTGAGAATCAGGCTCTGATCTGTCT
>JAKLLS010000002.1 GCA_022014155.1 Marinobacter sp.
CGCAAATGGCCCAGCAGCAGGTGAATGACAAGTCCATGGGGCAGATGGAGGCCATCATTTGCTCCATGACGCCGAAAGAGCGTCGTTACCCGGATGTCATCAACAACTCCCGTAAGCGCCGTATAGCGACCGGGTCCGGCACCCAGATCCAGGATGTGAATCGTCTGCTCAAGCAGCACAAGCAGATGCAGAAAATGATGAAGAAGTTCGGTAAAAAAGGCGGTATGGCCAATATGATGCGGGGCCTTGGCGGTATGATGCCGCCCGGCGGAGGCGGTGGTGGTATGCCGCCATTTGGTCGTATGTAGAAAGCCGTACACAGAAAACCGGGTTTCACTGTGTTTCCCTGTTTTCATTGGCGCTTTTTTAGCATAGAATAGCGCCCCTTTCGAGTATGGGTCTTCACGCCGGCCATTGTCTGGCGGGTGTGAATCGTACAAAGTTCGTACAACAGAACAGGATATTGGTTAAATGGTAACAATCCGTTTGGCTCGCGGCGGCTCAAAGAAGCGCCCGTTCTATCACCTGACAGTCACCGACAGCCGCAAATCCCGCGACGGTCGTTTTATTGAGCGTGTCGGCTTCTTCAACCCGGTTGCCCGTGGTCAGGAAGAGCGTCTGCGCGTTGATCGTGATCGTGTTGAGTTCTGGCTGGGCCAGGGTGCTCAAGCCACTGATCGCGTTGCCCAGCTGCTGAAAGGCGCTGAGTAATTACGCTTTAATACCGGGGTTGATGGCATGACACAGCATTCGCAGGAAACTGTGATCGGCCGGATTACCTCGGTGTTTGGGGTCAAGGGATGGCTTAAGGTTTATTCCTACACGGACCCCAGGGAAGGAATACTGAACTACCCGGACTGGACTCTGGTCCTCAACGGTAAGCGTATTCCGGCCAGGCTTGAGGAAGGTCGCCGCCAGGGGCAGGGGATCGTCGTCAGGCTGAAAGGTATTAATGATCGTGATCTGGCTCACACCTACTGTGGTGCAGAGGTTAAGGTTCCGACCGCTGAACTGCCGGCACTTCCCGAGGGGGAGTACTACTGGCACCAGCTAGAGGGGCTTGATGTCTTCACTGTTGAAGATGAGTGTCTGGGTGTGGTGGATCATCTGATCGAGACAGGCTCCAACGACGTTCTGGTGGTGCGGTCCAACAAGGCCTCCATCGATCAGCGCGAACGGCTGATTCCCTATCTTCCGGACCAGGTGGTTCGCGAAGTGGATCTGGCCGCAAAGCGTATGGTTGTTGACTGGGATCCGGAGTTCTGAGGGTGTGGATTGGCGCAGTCAGTCTGTTCCCGGAAATGTTTGATGCGGTAACGGATTATGGCATTACCGGCAGGGCAGTTCGTGATGGTCTTCTGACTTTCAGGAGCTGGAACCCGCGGGAATTTACCCATGATCGTCATCGCACGGTGGATGACCGGCCCTATGGTGGTGGTCCTGGCATGCTGATGAAAATACAGCCTCTGCGGGATGCGATCCATGCGGCCAGGGAGTCGGCACCTGGCAAAGCCTGTGTTGTTTATCTCTCACCCCAGGGTGAGACGCTGAATCAGTCTGTTGTTGAGTCCCTCGCGGCGGAAGAGCAGTTGATTCTGGTGGCGGGCCGTTACGAGGGTGTCGACGAGCGCCTGATATCGGCGGAAGTCGATCGGGAAGTGTCGCTGGGGGATTTTGTCCTGTCCGGTGGCGAGCTGGCAGCCATGGCTGTCATTGATGCGGTTACACGCCTCATCCCCGGAGCGCTGGGTCATGCGCAGTCGGCAGAGCAGGATTCCTTTGCCGACGGTTTGCTGGATTGTCCGCACTACACCCGGCCCGAGGTTTACGAAGGTCAGGCGGTGCCGGACGTTTTGTTAAGCGGTCACCATGATCAGATCCGGCGTTGGCGGCTCGAACAGTCGTTGAGGCGAACCCGGGAGCGACGCCCCGACCTGCTGGAAAAGCGGGTGTTTACGGACGAAGAGCGTGAGCTGCTGGAAGAGATTTTGAACGAACCGGGTGCCTCTGAATCATCAGGGCATTAAAAGATTGGGTATCAGGAGCACAAACGATGAGCGGCAAGAACAACATCATCAGTCAGATTGAATCAGAGCAGATGACCAAGGAAATCCCTGCCTTCGCGCCGGGTGATACCGTGGTTATTCAGGTTCGCGTAACTGAAGGCAACCGTGAGCGTCTGCAGGCGTTCGAAGGCGTTGTTATCGGTAAGCGTAACCGTGGCATGAACTCTTCCTTCACTGTTCGTAAGATTTCTTACGGTGTGGGTGTTGAGCGTACTTTCCAGACTCACTCCAAGTTGATCGACAGCATCAACGTGAAGCGTCGTGGTGACGTGCGTCAGGCCAAGCTTTACTACCTGCGCGATCTGTCTGGTAAGGCAGCTCGTATCAAGGAGAAGCTGGGCTGATCAGCATTGCGCTGAACAGAGTGCTTCAGAAAAAGGCAGCCACGGGCTGCCTTTTTCGTGTCTGACTGTTATAAACAGGGCTCTTAACCGTTTGCCCCGGAAGCATGCATGGTGTCCCAACGCAGATCCCGACCGGAACTAAGACCTGATGACGAGGCGCTGATCGCCCGCTTTACCGATGCCATCTGGCTGGAAGATGGACTCGGCGAGCAAACCCGAATGGCCTATCGTAATGACCTTGAAGGTTTGGCGGCGTGGTTGGCGGATCAACCAGGGCGGCCCTTGTTGAGTGCGGTGCGGCGAACGGATCTTCTTGCGTGGATTTCCCGGGGGCTGGCGGACGGTGCCAAAACCTCCACGGCGGCACGTCGATTGTCTGGATTGCGGCGCTTCTATCGATACCTGCTGCGTGAGGGCGCGATCAGTGAGGACCCCACGTTGCAGATTGATAGCCCCCGTCTGCCGCGCCGGTTGCCGGACTCCCTTTCCGAGCAGGATGTCGATGCGCTGCTGGCGGAACCTGATCCGGCAGTGCCGATCGAGTTGCGTGACAAGGCGATGATGGAAATTCTCTATGGCTGCGGGCTGCGTGTTTCGGAGTTAACGGAACTGCGAGTGGATCAGGTCAACCTCCGTCAGGGCGTGGTGCGAGTTACCGGTAAGGGTAACAAGGAGCGACTGGTGCCGCTTGGGGAGGAGGCGGTGGATTGGCTGGTGCAGTACATGAAGGAAGGGCGTTCTGAGTTGCTAAAAGGTCGGTCTTCGGATGCGTTGTTTCCTGGTAATCGCCCTGTGGCGATGACTCGCCAGACCTTCTGGTACCGGATCCGTCATTACGCCATACGTGCGGGTATTAACAAACACTTGTCTCCACATACCCTGCGTCACGCGTTTGCGACGCACTTGCTGAATCATGGGGCGGACCTGCGGGTCGTCCAGATGTTGCTGGGACACTCCGATCTCTCGACAACGCAAATATACACACACGTTGCCCGGCAGCGCCTTCAGTCCCTGCATCAATCCCATCATCCCCGTGGCTGAGTGGTGAGGTTTCCGGTAAGGTTGGTGGCCTTGAAGTCAGGCCTGAACTTTAACGTCGTCAGAGTGTCGCAGTAGTTTGAGCGAGTAGCCTTGGGGAATCTCCAGGCTTGAACAACAACCGAAAGCGGAAGACATTATGTTGGTCAGAAAATTGTTTGAATTCACCCTGGCAGTTGCCCTGATAGTGGTCGGCGGGCAGGTCGCGATGGCCGGGGAGACGGAGGATCGGATCGCCGAGCGGCTCACAGCAGCCATCCCGGGCCTTAAAGTGACCGAGGTCCGCGAATCCGAAGCGCCTGGATTGTATGAGGTCTACAGCAACAACGGTGACACCATCTACACCACCCGGGATGGTGGCTACCTGCTGACCGGGGATTTGCTGCAGATAACCGATAACGGTATTGCCAACGTGTCGGAAAAGAATCGGGCCATCGTGCGTAAGTCGCAGATGGAGGAGTTTGGTGCCAGGGGGGTGATCAGTTATCCCGCTGATGGTGAGAAAAAGGCGGAAATTGCCGTCTTTACCGATATCGATTGCCCATACTGCCGTAAATTGCATGCCGAGATGGACGAGCTCAATAGCTACGGCATTACCGTTCATTACTACGGTTTCCCCCGTTCCGGGCCAAATACGCCGTCTTTCAATAAATACGTCTCGGTCTGGTGCAGTGACGATCAGCAGGAAGCCATGAACGCGGCCAAGTCCGGAAAGCCGGTTGATGCCAGTACCTGTGAGAATCCGGTCAGGGACCAGTTCACTCTGGGAGGGCAGGTTGGTGTCACTGGAACACCTGCCATTGTGTTGGAGGACGGTAACATGGTTCGTGGTTACGTTCCGGCCCGGAAACTGGCTGAAGGGCTTGGTCTGCTATAACTTCGTGGGTGCCTGAGCAGATCTGGCATCTTGAAGGAATCGCCATAGCGACAATGCGGGGCTTATTCAGCGTGCCCTTAATCGGTATACTATGGCCTCTCGATACAACCCCAAGAAAACCCATCAGCACCCCCAAGCGGGATCAGAGGTGAAAGTTTGAAAGACGTCAGTGTCGGAATCTGCGGATTGGGAACCGTTGGCGGCGGTACATTCAATGTATTGACCCGAAACGCCAAAATCATTGCGGGCCGTGCCGGCTGCAATATCCGGATTGGCCGGGTGGCTAGCCGTACCCCCCGGGAAGATATTGATATGGGCGGTATTCCGTTCAGCACCGACATTTTCGACGTCATCAACGACCCTGACATTGATATTGTGGTGGAGTTGATAGGTGGGTATGACGCGGCCCGGGAGCTGGTGCTGGCTGCCATCAAGAATGGCAAGCACGTGGTGACGGCCAATAAGGCCCTGATCGCTGTCCACGGTAACGAGATTTTTGAGGCGGCTGAAAAGGCCAACGTTATTGTTGCCTATGAAGCCGGCGTTGCAGGCGGCATTCCAGTGATCAAATCGGTTCGCGAAGGCATGGCTGCCAACCGTATCGACTGGATTGCCGGTATCATCAACGGCACAGGCAACTACATCCTGACCGAGATGCGTGCAGGCCGTGAGTTTGCGGAAGTTCTGAAGGAAGCCCAGGATTTGGGG
The DNA here is from genome assembly GCA_022014155.1 of Marinobacter sp. Lineage (GTDB taxonomy): Bacteria > Pseudomonadota > Gammaproteobacteria > Pseudomonadales > Oleiphilaceae > Marinobacter. The sequence continues at coordinate 5,034 of JAKLLS010000002.1, forward strand.
TATGCCGAAGCCGATCCGACCTTTGATGTTGAGGGTATCGATGCCGCGCACAAGCTGACCATTCTGGCCTCCGCCGGTTTTGGTGTGCCGCTGCAGTTCGAAAGGGCCTATACCGAGGGGATCTCGCAGATCACACCTTACGATATTGCTCACGCGGAGCTGCTGGGCTATCGGATCAAGCATCTTGGTATTGCACGTCGCCGTGATGACGGCATTGAACTGCGTGTGCATCCGACCCTGGTGCCGCGCAGCCACCTGATCGCCCAGGTGGATGGCGTACTCAATGCCGTATTGGTGGATGGCGATGCTGTGGGCCAGACCATGTACTACGGCCCGGGCGCCGGCGACGAGGCGACCGCCTCTGCGGTCATTGCTGACATTGTGGATGTTGCCCGTACTGTGGCATCGGGAAGCTCCCAGCGAGTACCGTACCTTGGCTTTGATCCGTCCGCGCTGGAAGACCTGGATGTGCTGCCGATGGAAGATGTCCAGTCGGCATATTACCTGCGCATTACCGCAATGGATCACCCGGGTGTACTGGCCAAGGTTGCCTCGATTCTCAGCGAGCATGGCATCAACATCGAGTCGATCATGCAAAAAGAGTCCGAGCTGAAAGACGGTCGTATTCCGGTGATCATCCTGACCCACACCGTTCAGGAGCGCCAGGTGAACCGCGCTATTGAGGAGCTGGAAGCCCTGACCGACATCGATGGCCAAGTTGTTCGCATTCGCGCCGAAAACTTTAACTGACAGGTACGCACGTGAGATACATCAGTACACGGGGGGAAGCTCCCGCCCTGGGGTTTGAAGACGTTCTGCTGACCGGACTGGCCACCGATGGTGGCCTCTATGTTCCTGAGTCACTGCCTCATTTCAGTCTGGAAGAAATCCGCAGTTGGCGTGGCCTGTCCTATAGCGAACTGGCATTCAATGTGATGTACCCGTTCGTGGACGATGCCATTCCGGAAGATGACTTCCGCACGATGTTGGATGAGACCTACAGCGTGTTTGCCCATCAGTCAGTTGCACCGCTGGTTCAGCTCGACACCAATGAATGGGTGTTAGAGCTGTTCCGTGGCCCGACCCTGGCGTTCAAGGATTTTGCCCTGCAACTGTTGGGTCGGCTGCTGGATTATGTGCTTGAGAAACGCAAGCAGCACGTAGTGATCATGGGAGCGACCTCCGGTGATACCGGCTCTGCTGCGATTGAGGGCTGCCGCCGTTGCGAGCACGTGGATATTTTTATCCTGCATCCTCACGAGCGCGTATCCGAGGTGCAGCGTCGCCAGATGACGACGGTCAAAGGCGACAATATTCATAATATCGCGGTACGTGGCAATTTCGATGACTGCCAGCGTATGGTGAAAGAAAGCTTCGGGAACCAGTCATTCCTGGGCGGCAAGACGCAGTTGGCAGCGGTGAACTCCATTAACTGGGCGCGGATCATGGCCCAGATCGTCTATTACTTCCAGGCGTCACTGGCGCTGGGTGGTCCGGATCGCAGCATGGCATTCTCGGTACCCACGGGTAATTTCGGTGACATTTTCGCTGGCTACCTGGCGAAGAAAATGGGCCTGCCGATTTCCCAGCTGGTGATCGCCACCAACCGCAACGATATTCTTCATCGCTTCATGAGCGGCAACAAGTACGAGCAGCACAAGCTCGAGCACACCCTGTCGCCGAGCATGGATATCATGGTGTCCAGCAACTTTGAACGTCTGCTTTTTGACCTGCACGGTCGTGACGGCGCGGCGGTCAAACTGCTCCTGGAAAATGCCGCCAAGGGCCCGGTGAGCATCGAAGAATACCGCTGGAAACACGCGCGCAAGCTGTTCGACAGCGACGCGGTGGATGACAAGACCACCTGCGATACCATTCGCGAGATCTACGAGCAGAATGAATACCTGCTGGATCCCCACACTGCCATCGGTGTACGCGCCGCCCGGAACTGTCGCCGTGATAAGGCGGTACCGATGATTACGTTGGGCACGGCCCACCCGGCCAAGTTCCCGGATGCCATTGCGGAATCCGGCTTGACCGTCAAGCCTGAGCTGCCGGCCCATATGGCGGATCTGTTCGAACGGGAAGAGCGTTACACGGTGCTGGACAACAACATCGCGGGCGTTCAGGAATTCATTGCAGAAAACTGGAAGAATACCTGACCCGGTATGACACCCAAAAAGATCCTGCGTCGCCCCCAGCCCGATACCCTGGCGGACTGGGGGCAAAACTTGCCCCCCTTGCTTCGCCGCCTCTATGCCGCACGCGGCGTCACCTCCGATGAACAGCTGAGTTACACCTTGAAGCACCTGGCTTCGCCGATGGAGCTGCGAGGCATTGAACGGGCCGTGCAGTTGCTGTCTGAAGCGATCGCCGGCCAGCAGCGGGTGATGATTCTCGGCGATTTTGATGCCGACGGGGCCACCAGCACCGCCGTTGCCATGCTGGGCCTCTCCATGCTGGGACTGAAAAGTGTCGACTTCCGGGTGCCCAGCCGGTTTGCGGATGGCTATGGTCTGACGCCGGGAATCATCCATCGCCTGAAAGAAGAGGGCGAGCTGCCAGACTTGATGGTTACCGTGGATAACGGTATTTCGGCGATCGAGGGTGTCCGGGCGGCGAAAGAGCTGGGAATCAAGGTGGTTATCACCGACCACCACCTCGCTGGCGAGACCCTGCCGGACGCGGATGCCATCGTGAACCCTAATCAGCCGGGTTGTCCATTTCTCAGCAAAAACGCCGCCGGTGTGGGTGTGATGTTTTACGTGCTTACCGCACTACGAAAACACCTGCGAGAGCAGGGCAGGCTGCCGGAGCCACAGCCCAACTTGGGGGCTTTGCTGGATCTGGTGGCGCTGGGCACCGTTGCTGATGTGGTACCGTTAGATCACAACAACCGGATCTTTGTCGAGCAGGGCCTGCGCCGGATTCGTCAGGGCGAGGCCCGCCCGGGTATTCTGGCACTGCTGGAAGTGGCAGGTCGCGATCACGCTGCCATTAGCTCCACCGATCTTGGCTTCGTCGTCGGCCCCCGACTCAACGCTGCGGGCCGGCTTGATGATATGAGTATCGGTATTGCCTGCCTACTGGCGGACAGCCCGGATGAAGCTCGCAGGTTGGCCAGGGAACTGGACACCTTCAATCGCGAACGCCGCACCATCGAAAAGGACATGAAAGCCCAGGCCCAGGATCTGCTGGCGTCCATGTCACTGGATCTGGAAGGCTTACCCTGGGGGCTGGCGTTGTATGATCCGGAGTGGCATCAGGGCGTTATCGGCATCCTCGCCGCCCGTATCCGCGAACAAACCAACCGACCGACGGTCGCGTTTGCCGCCGATGATAACGGCGAAGACATCAAAGGTTCCGCCCGCTCCATCCCCGGCCTGCACATCCGCGATGCCCTGGCGGTGGTTGACTCACGCCATCCCGGCCTGATGAAGAAATACGGCGGCCACGCCATGGCTGCCGGCATGACCCTGGCCAGGGAAGATCTGGATACCTTCTGCGAAGCCTTCGACAAAGCTGTGCGGGATACGCTCACGCCAGAAGATCTGGAAGCTGCCATCGTCACCGACGGCCCCCTGAACAGCCAGGAACTGTGCCTGGACACCGCCACTCTGCTCAAGAGAGCCGGCCCCTGGGGCCAGCACTTTCCCGAGCCGCTGTTCGACGGCGAATTCCGTGTGCTCAGCCAGCGCATCGTCGGCGAAAATCACCTGAAACTGGTGCTACAGCCCGCTGACGGCAGCGGCATTGTTGATGGCATTGCGTTCAATACCGGACCGGAAGTGCCCGACTACACCAAAACCGGGGCCAGGGTGGTTTACAAGCCGGATGCCAATACGTTCAGGGGGCGAACCAACCTGCAGTTGTTGGTGGATTATCTGGAACCGACTCCGCAGCAAACAAAACCCACAGGCTGATTTACAAACAGAATTCCGGTAGAATTCCGCCTCTGTTTTTACTCTCCATTTTCAAGAGCGAGTAAGGGTTTCATGGAAATTAATCCCATTGTGACGAAGATCAAAGACCTTCGTGAGCGCACTGAAGCGCTCAGGGGGTATCTTTGACTACGATCAGCGTAGTGAACGACTGGTCGAAGTAGAACGGGAACTGGAAATGCCCACGGTGTGGGACGATCCCGAGCGCGCCCAGGCACTGGGTAAGGAGCGCTCGGACCTCGAACTGATCGTGCGTACCATCGACAACCTCACCTCAGGCCTGGACGATGCTGAAGGCCTGCTGGAAATCGCAGCCGAGGAAGAGGACGAAGGCACCGTTGGCGAAATTGAAGCCGATCTGGCAAGCCTCGACAAAGAACTCGAAAAGCTCGAGTTCCGTCGCATGTTCTCCGGTGAAATGGACGCCAACAACGCCTACCTGGACATCCAGGCCGGCTCAGGCGGTACCGAAGCCCAGGACTGGGGCAATATGTTGCTGCGTATGTACTTGCGCTGGGCGGAACGTCGTGGTTTCAAAGCAGAAATTGTCGAGCTGCAGGAAGGGGAAGTGGCAGGCATCAAGAGTGCCACCATCCACATCCAGGGTGACTATGCCTACGGCTGGTTGCGCACCGAGACCGGTGTGCATCGTCTGGTGAGAAAGTCGCCGTTCGATTCCGGTAACCGTCGCCATACTTCCTTCTCTTCCGTGTTTGTATCACCGGAGGTGGATGACAGCTTTGAAATAGAAATTAACCCGTCTGACCTGCGCGTTGACGTATACCGGGCGTCCGGTGCCGGTGGTCAGCACGTAAACCGGACCGAGTCCGCGGTACGTCTGACTCACAACCCCACCGGGATTGTGGTGGCCTGTCAGGCCGGGCGAAGCCAGCATCAGAACAAAGACCAGGCCATGAAGCAGCTCAAGGCCAAACTCTTTGAGCGCGAGATGCAGGAACGCAACGCCGAAAAGCAGAAAGCCGAAGATGCCAAGGCCGATATCGGCTGGGGTAGCCAGATCCGCTCCTACGTACTGGATGACAGTCGTATCAAGGACTTGCGCACCAAAGTCGAAACCAGCAATACCCAAGCGGTGCTGGACGGTGACATCGACAAATTTATCGAGGCAAGCCTGAAGATGGCGCTGTAACCAGCGCCTTCGCCACGCTAACCCGGACAATTCCCGATTTTTAGTGAGCCAACATGACTGAACAAACCCAGAATGCACCGCACGAGGACAACAAGCTGATTGCCGAGCGCCGCGCCAAGCTGTCGGACTTGCGTGAGCAGGGCAATGCCTTCCCCAACGACTTTCGCCGTGACGCCACCGCCGCAGAGCTGCTGGCCAAATACGGGGACAAAAGCAAGGAAGAGCTGGCGGAGATGGGTATCCAGGTGGCCATCGCCGGCCGCATGATGTTGGATCGCAAGGCGTTCAAGGTAGTTCAGGACATGACTGGCCGTATCCAGATCTATGCCTCCAAGGATGTCCAGAAAGACACCAGGCATTGGGATCTGGGGGATATCGTCGGTGTGCGTGGCATCCTGTGCAAGTCCGGTAAGGGTGACCTGTACGTGAGCATGGACGAGTACACACTGCTCACCAAGTCCCTGCGCCCGCTGCCGGAAAAACACAAAGGCCTGACCGACACTGAAGCCCGCTATCGTCACCGCTACGTCGACCTGATGGTGAACGAGGACAGTCGTCGGGTGTTCTACGCGCGCTCGAAAATCATCAGCGCCATGCGCCAGTACTTCACCGACCGGGATTTCATGGAAGTGGAAACCCCGATGCTGCAGGTTATTCCTGGTGGCGCTGCTGCGCGTCCGTTCGTGACCCATCACAATGCCCTGGGTATCGATATGTACCTGCGCATCGCGCCGGAACTGTTCCTCAAGCGCCTGGTGGTGGGTGGTTTCGAGCGGGTGTTCGAGATCAACCGCAACTTCCGTAATGAGGGGCTTTCCACCCGTCATAACCCGGAATTCACCATGGTGGAGTTCTATCAGGCCTACGCCGATCACAACGACCTGATGGATCTGACCGAGGATATGCTGCGCACCATCACTCAGCAGGTATTGGGCACGACGACGGTGGTAAATACCCGCACCCTGAAGAACGGCGAAGAAGAAACCATTGAGTACGATTTCGGCAAGCCGTTCGAGCGCCTGACGGTGGTAGATGCCATCCTGCGCTACAATCCGGATATCAAGGCCGGGCAGCTGGCGAACGAGGACAGTGCCCGTCAGGTTGCTCGGGATCTGGGCATCCAGCTCAAAGATGGCTGGGGCCTGGGCAAGGTACAGATCGAAATCTTCGAGGCGACGGCCGAGCACCGCTTGATGCAGCCGACATTCATCACCGAATACCCGAAAGAAGTCTCGCCGTTGGCCCGCTGCAAGGATAGCGATCCGTTCGTCACCGAACGCTTCGAATTCTTCGTCGGCGGCCGCGAGATCGCCAACGGTTTCTCGGAGCTGAATGATGCCGAAGACCAGGCGGAACGCTTCCAGGCCCAGGTGGCCGAGAAAGAGGCTGGCGACCACGAAGCCATGTTCTACGACGAAGACTACGTGATGGCCCTGGAATACGGCCTGCCGCCCACCGCGGGCGAAGGCATTGGTATCGACCGCCTGGCGATGCTGCTGACCAACTCGCAGTCGATCCGCGACGTCATCCTGTTCCCGGCCATGCGCCCGGAACACAAGGCCGAAGCCCGGAAAGACGAGGAGTAACCCATGTCCCCGGTGGAGGTACTGGCCAGCCAGCTCAGGACCGACCGGGGCTGGAGTGACCATCTCTCACAGGAATTTCGTCAGCCCTATATGCAAAAGCTGGCGGAGTTCCTGGCTGCCGAGGAACAGGGCGGCAAAACCCTGTTCCCGGCCAGCCATCATTGCTTCAATGCCCTCAACAGCACACCGCTGGACAAGGTGCGCGTGGTGATCCTCGGCCAGGACCCCTACCACGGCCCGGGTCAGGCCCACGGCCTGTGCTTTTCCGTCCGCCCGGACGTGCCGCCGCCGCCATCGCTGGTAAACATCTTCAAGGAAATCCGCGAAGACCTGGGCATCGAACCGCCGGACCACGGCTGCCTGCAGCCATGGGCGGAGCAGGGTGTGTTGCTGCTCAACAGCGTACTGACGGTGGTTCAGGGCCAGGCCGGCGCCCATCAGGGCAAGGGCTGGGAAGCCTTCACCGACAAGGTCATCGAAACCATCAACCGGGAACGGCAGGGCGTTGTATTCCTGCTCTGGGGCAGCTACGCCAAAAAGAAAGGCCAGCACATCGACCGCAGCCGCCATCATGTACTGGATGGACCGCACCCGTCACCTCTGAGTGCCTACCGCGGGTTTTTCGGTTGTAAGCATTTCTCTCGCGCTAACGACTGGTTGAAGCAAGAAGGCCTACAACCTGTGGACTGGTCACTACCAACAAAGTCTGACCTGCTTAAACGCTACAGCCAGAAACAGTCTTAACCGAAATGCAGGGGACTGCTGTTCAGGTGGCAAAGAAAAGAATCAGATCGGTCACGGGGCGGGGGTACTTTTTCTGACAGGATAAAGGTGACTGAGCGAAGCGAGTTCTTTTCCCGAAGAAAAAGTACCCCCGCCCCGGGACCAGCCACCAGTCCTTTAAGGTTACTGAAGCAAAGCCATAGCCGCTTCCATCTGAGCGTTGAGGTCTTCCTCCTCGCTCATGTCCACCTCGGGATCTAGACCTAGCCGATCAAAAGCGGAAATGGTCTTCCAGTCCATCTCAGTCCAGGGATGATCCGAACCGGCCACCAACTGCAGATTGGCCACCATCACCAGATCAGCGTAATCCGCTGTCGGCACCTCACGCTGGAAATTGGCGTATTCCAGTGGCACGGACTGGAGCTCCGCCGGGAAATCCCATTTTTTCAGAATCAGATTCCCGATACGAGGGTGGAGCTGATCAACGACATTGTCGAGCATGATACTGCTGATCTGAATATCGCGATCTTCAACGTACCGCAGGATGGGCAACACACCAATCAGATGCACAAGACCGGCCAGGGTGGCCTGGTCCGGCTTCAAACGGGTGTAATGTTGGGCCAGCACGTGACACACGCCGGCCACCTCAGTACTGGTTTGCCAAGTCGCCCTCAGGCGTTTGTCGATCATGTCAGAGGTGGCCTGGAACATCTGCTCCATGGCAAGCCCCATCGCCAGATTGCTGGTGTAAGCCATGCCCAGACGGCTGACCGCCATGTTGAGGTTCTCAATAGCACGACTGCCACGAAACAGCGGGCTGTTGCATACCCGGATAATTCGGGCAGACAAGGCCGTGTCGTTGCTAATGACTTTGACCAGATCCAGAATGGCGGAGTTCTCGGACTCGGCAATCTCCCGCACCTGCAGGGCCACTTCCGGAAGCGTTGGCAGGACCAGATTGTCATTTTCGATCGCACTGATCAGATCATTTTTGATGGTTTCAACAATGTTCGACATGGTCAGTTGAGGTCCGTCGTCTATAAGTATTCAAAATAATAGGTACTTTATAGCAAAAACTCGCCGGAAAGCCTGTCAACTTATGTATCTGGCGTATCGGATTGTTGTTGCTCCGGCACCGGATAAGGGAGTGCCAGTCGCTTCAGTGTGATGTCCGGATGGGTATCCAGGTGGAGCGGGTTAGCGACGGCATTGTGACGGACAACGGCCAGGCACTGTACGGACTGGTCTGCCAGACGAACGCTATTAACCACCTCGCCGACGGTTTTCTCACCGGCCCTGATAGCTGTTCCGTCACCGGGGGCAGTATCTATGCCAGCCGCTGAAAAGCGAAACAGACTTTTTTTGAGTTGGCCGAGGAAATGCATTCGAGCAATGACTTCCTGACCCGTATAGCAGCCTTTCTTGAAGTGAACACCGTCTACGTGTTGCCAATTCAGCATCTGAGGAACATAGGCTTCCAGGGACCCGGGAGTGAGTCTGGCAATGCCTGCCGCAATTTCCGACGCCTGCCAGTCAGCCACGCCGGTTTGTTTGGATGATTGGAAAACGTCGGCCTGATCCGGCGAAAGGTCGCCGAGTTGCCAGAGTTCAAACCGGGGTAATCCTTCGGCTGTGTCCTGTGTCCTGATCAGGTGATGTTGGCCAACTGCCAGGCTGTCGCCCGGGTTATCAAGACGACTGACGTTGTCCTGGCCAAGTTGCCGGGCAAGCCCGTCACCCAGGATGCCCAGCACGCGACCGTTATCGACAACCTCCATGGACGTGCCGCGAAACAGCATCAGGTATTTACGTAACTGACTGGTGATGTGATCTGTCAGGTCTTCCGGCAACGCGAGCAGCACGTCATCCCCGTCACGCACCATGCGCGTCAGGCAATAGGCCCTGCCTTTCGGGGTGCTGGCCGCCGCGCGCGGTGAAAAGGATGGGGTGACATCCTCCAGGTTCTGGCTGAACTGGCCCTGGAGAAATTTATCGGTACCGGGGCCTGTAATACGGAGGATGCGTTGATCTTCAAGTATGGCCCACGCTGACGTAGGTAGCGGTTGGCTGGCGACCAGGGTCGAAGGGTCTGTCATTGAGCGCTCCCGGTTCTATGTGTTGCTGGCGAGGGAATGGTTGTTTGGCTCAGTCTTAGCCACATCCGCAAGCGGCGGAATTCATCAGGATCGACATTGCGAAACCCCGGGCCAAAGTCGGCCAAAACCACCAGGCGTGAACCAGAGTTGGTGTCGGATGCGCGAATTTTCAAGAGTGTCAGGCGAGGGCCGACCCGGCTTTCGCCAGCGACGGAAACCGGACGGCTGTTTCCTGAGGCGAAGCGGGCATGGAGTTGACCCTGTTTCAGGGTGAGCTCCGTAACAGAGTTGGCCGCCTGCAGTATGCTTCGCAGCCATGGACGGGAAGCTGAAGGCTGAAGGCGCAAGTTAATCCGGTTGGACACGGTTCAGGATCATATCCACGATGCGCTGAAGGTCCGGATCTTCCGGGCGGCTACGCTGCATGAACCATTCAAACATGTCGGTGTCTTCGCAGGTCAGCAATTTTTCATAACGTGCCTGGTCTTCTGCGGACAGTCCGGGATACGCCTCTTCGACGAAGGGAATCAGCAATACGTCCAGTTCGAGCATTCCACGGCGGCTATGCCACCACAGCCGTTTGTATTCGGTGTTGTCAGACATTCAGTTTCTCTTTCCGCTGGTCGGATGTGTCAGGGTGAAAGCGTTCTGTACGTTGTGGGGACCAGAACCGTGTCCCGCGGTTCGTTGAGCAATCCCGGGTAATCCAGGGTGTAATGGAGACCGCGACTTTCCTTGCGCTGAAGCGCAGAGCAGATGATCAGGTCGGATACGGTGACCAGATTGCGCAGTTCAAGCAAGTCGTTGGTGACCCGGTAATTGCTGTAGAACTCACCGATTTCCCGGGACAGCAGATCAACGCGATGCTTGGCCCGCTGCAGGCGCTTGGTGGTCCTTACAATGCCAACGTAATCCCACATGAAGTGGCGCAGTTCATCCCAGTTGTGGGAGATTACCACGTCTTCGTCGGAATCCCGCACCTGACTTTCATCCCAGTCAGGCACCGGAGGTGGCGGCGGGATGTGTGCCTCCCGTCGGGCGATATCTTCGGCGGCTGCGCGACCATAAACCAGGCACTCCAGCAGGGAGTTGCTGGCCATACGGTTGGCGCCGTGCAAGCCGGTAAAAGCGGCTTCACCAACCACGTAAAGCTGATTGATATCGGTGCGGGCTCGTTCATCACTGACAATACCGCCACACGTGTAATGTGCCGCCGGCACCACGGGGATAGGTTGTGTGGTGATGTCGATTCCGAACTCCAGGCACTTTTCGTAAATCGTCGGGAAGTGGTGTTTGATGAAGTCAGCCGGTTTGTGGCTGATGTCCAGATAAAGGTGATCGGCACCCAGGCGTTTCATTTCATGGTCGATGGCGCGGGCCACGATATCCCTGGGGGCCAGCTCGCCGCGCTTGTCGAACCGGTCCATGAACCGGCTGCCGTCCGGAAGTTTGAGTACGCCACCTTCCCCCCGCACCGCTTCGGTGATCAGGAAGGATTTGGCGTGAGGGTGATAAAGGCACGTCGGGTGGAACTGGTTGAATTCCATGTTGGAGACCCGGCAGCCCGCGCGCCAGGCCATAGCGATGCCGTCGCCGGATGCGCCGTCCGGGTTTGTGGTATAGCGATAGGCCTTGCTGGCGCCACCGGTGGCAATCACGGTAAAACGGGCCCGGACCAGCTCGACGTGGTTATCTTCCACATTGAGAACGTAGGCCCCAACGCAGCGATTGCCCGGCAGTGACAGTTTGCGATTGGTGATAAGGTCCACAGCCACCCGCCCGGATATCAGGGTGATATTGGGGCGCGACTGAGCCTGGGACGCGAGGGTCGTTGAAACCGCGTGTCCGGTGGCATCCGCAGCATGAATGATACGTCGATGGCTATGGCCACCCTCACGGGTCAGGTGATACTGGGCGTGTTCGTCACGGGTGAAATCCACGCCTGAATCGATTAACCAGTTGATGCTTTCCTTGCCATGCTCTACGGTGAACCGCACAGCGTCCTCATGACACAGGCCGCCGCCGGCACTGAGTGTATCCTGAATGTGGTTTTCCAGAGAATCGTTGTCATCCAGCACCGCCGCAATGCCGCCCTGTGCCCAGAGCGTTGCTCCGCTGCTGATGTCGGCCTTGCTCACGACGCAGACATTCAGGTGTGCCGGCAGGTTAAGGGCAACGGTCAGTCCGGCAGCGCCGCTACCGATAATCAGTACATCGTATTCATGAGATTGTGGCATTGGGTCGTTATCGCGGGCCATAATGTGGGTGTGTATTGAACTAAACTTTACGCTTGCTGTCTATTTGCCCTGACGAGGGCAGGCTCTGAACGGCCTATGCCCATTCTTGACGTGGACGCCGGACAGCATCATGACGCAAACCAAATCGAGGCAGGCAGGCCAGCTGGCCATCGACTATGAACGCCCCGGCAATCCGTCCATGACACCGGATACTGATCAATACAAGGGAGAGATCCCCGACAGCCAGACCGACCTCCAGCTCGTACGCAAGGTGCGCCATGGTGACCGGGCGGCGTTTGATCTCCTGGTCGTCAAGTATCAGTCCCGCGTGGCTTCCATTATCAGCCGATATGTCTACGACAGCCAGGAAGTGCTGGATCTGACCCAGGAAACCTTTGTTAAGGCCTTTCGGGCGATGGACCGGTTTCGTGGTGATAGCGCATTCTATACCTGGCTATACCGAATTGCCGTAAACACCGCAAAGAACTTCCTCGAATCCCGTGGGCGCCGCCCTCAGGGCAGCGCCGATGTGACTGAAGCCGAGAATTTCGAGGATGGTTCCAGGCTTCGGGACAACGCATCGCCGGAGAAACTGCTTCAGCGGGAGCAGTTGCAACAGGAGTTGGGGCGGGCAATATCGAACCTTCCCGAGGAACTCCGATCGGCTTTTTTGCTCAGAGAATATGATGGTCTGAGTTATGAAGATATCGCACGCATACTGGAGTGTCCCATTGGTACCGTCCGGTCCCGTATTTTCAGAGCCCGGGATGCTGTAGATCGACAGCTCGGGCCGTTACTTAATAATTCCCTGACGTGAATGAGGTTGCATCCCATGGATGATCGTCTCAGAGAAACACTGTCGGCCATGATGGATGACGAAGCGGACGAGCTCTCGGTCCGGAGGCTGCTGTCTCATGGTGAGCAGAAAGATGTGCGCTCCCAGTGGCAGCGTTGGCAGCAGGTGAGGGATATTATGCATCAGGGCCACGTCCCGGAAGATGTGGTTGATGTCAGTGTTGGCGTGAGGTGTGCACTGGCAAGCAGTGAAACCTCCAGCTTCGAAAGAAGGGCGGTGGACATAAGCCCCTCAGGTAGCTGGCACTGGCCGGCGGTTGCCATGGTTAGCCTGGCCCTTATTGTGGGGTTTGGTGTCGGTGCTGGCTGGGACTCATCCGAACCTGAACGGCAGGTTGCCGGCGGCCTCAATGCCGGCGCTCCTGAGGTGTCTGAAAGTGTGGAAGACAAGGTACAGGAAGTTGCCTTGCAAGGTCTGGATGAGGAGCAGTGGGAGCATTTGAGTCGATACCTGCTTGAACATGCACAGCATAATAGTGTCGGGGCTGGTCGGGGATCCGTTGGCTACGCCCGCTTGGTCAGTGCATCTGCGCCGGCTTACTAGTATTCAGGAGTGCAAGGGTTGATGTTGAATTGGCTGGCAGTTACCCGCTGTTCGGGGGGGCACAGGTTCTGTTTTCTGGTGGTTGCTGCCGTTTTCCTGGCCTGGCCGGCGGTTGCAGCCAGTGAGGAATCTTCAGCCTCTGCCGGGAATCTCCCCCAAACTGTCGAACAATGGCTGGCCCGCTTGGGACCGGCCCTCAATATGACGTCCTATCGCGGCGTGTTTGTCTATGCCCGTGGTGATCAAGTCAGTTCCCTGAAAATTGCCCATCGGTACCGTGACGGTGTCGTGGAGGAGCGCTTGGTGCTTCAGGACGGTGGTAGTGGTGAAATCGTTCGTAAGGGCATGCGAGTTATCTGCGTGTTGCCCGACCAGGGGCGGGTACAGCTGGATCAGGTGATTCCCTCCGGCCCCTTTGCCGAGGCCTTTTCAAGTCAGCTAATGCCGGTGATTCGCTGGTACAGCCCCGAGTTAATGGGGGAAGATCGGGTGGCCGGCTACGACGTGGTCAAAATTGCGCTCAGGGCCCGGGATGAACACCGTTACAGTCACCGGCTGTGGCTTGAGAAATCGACAGGACTGCTGGTAAAGAGTCATGTTCGGTCGGATACCGATGAAGTCCTGGAGCATTTCCAGTTCACCAGCCTGGAAATTACTGACCGCCTGCCGGACAGTGAATTTGAAGTGCAGTCCCAGGGCAAAGAGGTGGAGCGTACGCTGGGTGACTCTGCTCAGTCCTCCCAGCCGCCAAGGATGGATGGTTGGGTGTTGCGCTGGCACCCAGAGGGTTTTGTGCCAGCGGCTGCGCCACGTTCCGGAAATGGTCAGGCGGTAGCTTTTTCAGACGGTCTGGCGGCCTTTTCGGTATTTGTTGAGCCGGCGGGGCGAATTTCCATGCCCACAGGTGCATCGCGGATCGGTGCCACGACCGTATATATCAGCCAGTTTAATGCGGAGGGGCGTCCATTCATGGTGACGGTTGTCGGTGAAGTGCCCCCTGCAACAGCGAAAAAAGTCGCGGAATCCGTAGAGGTAAATGATGCCAAGGCGTATGAGACGGCCAGACGATGATTACTGAAAACGGCAAAGTGGTTGCGATTGACGGTGATCGAGCCTGGGTGCAGACCATACGCAACAGTGCCTGTCAGAGCTGCGCAGCCCGGCATGGCTGCGGTCAGCGTGCACTGGCCGGTGCGACGGGTGGTCGTGCCAATCAGGTTTTGGTGGCCAACGAGCTGGAAGCACGGGTGGGTGACGAGGTGACTTTGGCGATTGATGAGGAGGCCCTGTTGCGGGCGTCCCTGCTGGTCTATGCCGTGCCACTGTTATTGATGGTGGCAGGAGCCGTGCTGGGGCATGGAGCCGGTGGGCAGGATCTTATGGCCATCGCCGGTGCCCTTGTCGGCCTGGTGGGGGGCTTTACGCTGGTTCGCTGGTTGCAGCGCCGATCCATTCATCGTTACGAGCCTCGGCTGATCCGGATTATCCCTGGCATCGACGGAAATGTGCCTACAAACCCTACCGTTTTGTAAGTTGAAAATCGCGGCTCTGATCGCAGTATGTATGTAAAGTTCTGATAAACAGGGGGTTCTAGATGTTAATAACAAAACAGAAGTACAGAACGCTGGTCATGACCTCCGGTGGCTGGTCCACGGCTACGGTGTGCGCTCTGTGCCTGTTGGTGTTTTTGTTCTGGGCTCAGGGGGCCAATGCACGCAGCCTTCCGGATTTCACCGAGCTGGTGGAGGATAACTCCAGCGCGGTGGTCAATATAAGTACCACGAGCAAGCCGTCCCGCCGTGGGAGCGGTTATCCGGGGGCTCCGTTTGATGAACGCCAGCTGGAGCAGTTGCCGGAATTTTTTCAGGAATTTTTCCGGGGCCCGCAATCGCCCTACGGTAACAGTCCTGGTCCTGCTCAGCCTCGCCAGTCCATGGGGTCTGGCTTTATTGTCTCCAAAGACGGCTACGTCCTGACCAATAATCATGTCATTGAGGGGGCCGACGAGATTGTTGTACGCCTGAGCGATCGTCGGGAGCTGCCGGCGACGCTGGTAGGCACGGATCCCCGCTCCGATATGGCGGTACTCAAGATTGAGAACGGTGATGACCTACCGGTCGTCAAGATTGGTCGCTCCCGTAACCTGGAAGTGGGTGAATGGGTACTGGCCATCGGTTCTCCCTTTGGTTTTGATTACACAGTGACGGCTGGCATAGTCAGTGCCCTTGGTCGCTCGTTGCCAACCGAGAACTACGTCCCGTTTATCCAGACGGATGTGGCCATTAATCCGGGGAACTCGGGCGGCCCCTTGTTTAACCTTGATGGCGAAGTGGTTGGTATCAATTCCCAGATTTATACCCGTTCAGGCGGGTTCATGGGCGTTTCCTTCGCCATCCCCATTGATGACGCCATGAATGTGTTTAATCAGATTCGCGACAAGGGCTTTGTCGCCCGTGGCTGGCTGGGTGTTCTGATTCAGGAGGTTAATCGTGATCTGGCTGAATCGTTCGGGCTCAAGCGTCCCAGGGGGGCATTGATTGCCGAGGTAATGAGCGGGTCGCCAGCTGAAGACGCGGGTCTGGAAGCGGGTGATATCGTGCTTGAATATGATGGAGATAGTGTAGAGCTGTCGTCGGATCTGCCGCCGATGGTGGGACGTACCGCCGTGGGTGAAACCGCAACGTTGAAGGTGCTCCGCGAAGGCCGGGAGATGGAGCTGGAAGTTGAAATCGGCAAGCTCCCGGAGCAGGGTAACGAACAGGCGGTCGCACCAGGTTCCGATCAGGGCGGTCCATCGTCTGCTCCCTTGGGATTGGCAGTCGAGCCGCTGCCCGCTGAATTTGCCGATTCGATGGACCTGAAATCAGGTGTTCTGGTTACCAGCGTTGGCCGGGGGCCTGCACTGAATGCAGGTATTCGTCCGAGGGACGTGATCACCGAGATTCATCGCCAACCGGTACGGACCGTTGAGGAGTTTCGTGACGTTGTGTCTTCCCTGCCGGATGATCGTGCCGTGTCCGTGCGTGTTGTGCGTCAGGGGAGAGCCATCTATCTTGTAATGAAGCCCTGATCCACGTTGTGTAGTAAAGCCCCGGGCGTCCATTCAGGGACATATCCCGGGGCTTTTGTTACACTACAGGAAATAAACAAGAACGTCGGCCACGGATCGGACCTGCCCGCATGATGAACAAAAAGGAACTTCCCGTCAGGACTCTTCTCAAACTCCGTAATGCCTGGGTTGCCTGGCTCTTGCTTGCGGCTTGTATTGTTATCACTTTGCTACTGTGGCAGCTGTCCATACGTCTGGTGGAGGATCGTACCGAAGCCCGTTTTCGTACCCAGTCACTCCAGCTCAAAACCGCTATTGAAGAACGGCTGCTGAACCATGAACAGGTTCTGGCTGGCAGTGCCGGTCTGTTTGCGGTTGCTGGAGGCGTGAGCCGTGACCAATGGCAGGAGTACGTGGACAAAGTCGACATTGATCGTTACTACCCGGGTATCCAGGGGATCGGTTATGTGGAGCGTATCGGTGTACGGGATATGGCGGATCACATCTCGTCGGTTCGCGCTGAGGGTGTTCACAACTACCTGGTGACACCGTTGGGATCGGGGCCGGATTACTACCCAATGGTGTACCTGGAGCCTGGCACTGATCGCAATCGCCGGGCGCTGGGATATGACGCTTTCAGCGATCTTATCCATCGCAGGGCGATGGAAGAAGCTCGTGACGGGGCAAAGCCAACAGTCACCGGGAAAGTGATCCTGATTCAGGAAGAAGTTGCGGAAGACCAGGCCAGTTTCCTGATGTATTACCCCGTGTACCAGGGTGGGGAAGTTCCGGATCTTCGTGTGGAACGCCGCATGATGTTGGCAGGCTATGTGTTCAGTGCGTTTCGTATGAACAATCTGCTTGACGGTATTGTCGGCCTGATTTCGCCTTTTCTCGACGTGCGCATCTATGATGGTGATCAGGTTTCCCGCGACACACTGATGTATGGCTCCAACCTGGGGTCACTGGACAACGACTTCAGCTTTGAGATGAGCCAGACCATTCGCCATGGCGGCAGAGACTGGTTGTTGCAGACCCGCTCGACCCCAGCCTTTGATTTCCTGGCTTCCGATCCCCGGCCACCGATTGTGTTGGGCGCCGGTATTGTTATCAGCTTCCTGCTGTTCCTGTCCGCCCTCACGCTGATCCGCTCCCGTATTCTGGCGCAGGTGGGCGCGGGCCGCTACCGCGCTATTACCGAAGGTGCGGCCAACGTCACCCTGGTGCTTAGCAGTGGGGGCAAGCCTCAATACGCAAGTCCGTCGAGTAAGGACATACTGGGCTTTGATCCTGAAAGACTGCAGGAGCTGGATTTTGAATCGATTGTCCATGGCGATGACTGGCCCCAGTTGGTGGCGGGTTTTGAAGAGTCCGTTGGAGCTCCGGGTAAGCAAATGCCGGTTATACGGGCCCGGGTCCGTGACGCTGAGGGCCAGTGGCGGGATATGGAAGGAACCTACACCGCGATGTTGAATGTGCCGGGTGTAAACGGCGTGGTATTGAGCTTGCGTGATCTGACCCAATTGAAAGCGGCCCAGTCAGAGCTGCACCGCCTGGCATTCTATGACCCCCTGACCGGCCTGGCCAACCGGCAGTTGTTCCGCGACCGGCTGAATCACGTGGTTCGTCGCAGTCGCCGCAGCGGTGAGCCGGCAGCGTTGATGTTTCTGGATCTCGACGGATTCAAACGGATCAACGACACCCTCGGCCACGATTCCGGAGATGAACTGCTGAAGCATGTTGCGCAGTGGCTTACAGGTTGTGTGAGAGAGGAAGACTCTGTTGCTCGGCTGGGTGGTGACGAGTTTGTGGTGTTGCTGTCGCGTATCAGTGGCCCGGACGCTGCCGGCAAGGTGGCAGAAACCATCTTGCGGCGCCTGTGTCAGCGAATCCGATTGAATGAGCACGAAGTGGGTATCACGGTCAGTATCGGTATTACCATGATTCCGCACGACAGTGAGGAATCCGGCACTTTGATGAAGTATGCCGACCTCGCCATGTACCGTGCCAAGGAAATGGGCAGGAATACCTACCAGTTCTTTACTCCGGCGATGAATATCCAGGCGGCCCGTCGCCTGTTGCAGCAGGAGGAGTTGGCCACAGCGCTGGACGGTGATCGCTTTGTGCTGCATTACCAGCCCAAGGTGGATCTGGAGACCGAGCGGGTTATCGGCGTTGAAGCGTTCCTGCGTTGGCATCATCCGGAGAAAGGGTTGGTGTCGGCTCAGCAGTTTATCGGGCTCGCCGAAGAAACCGGTTTGATCGTTCGTCTGGGCGAGTTGGCCTTGCGGCAGGCTTGCATCCAGGTCCAGGCCCTTGAGCGGGCCGGGTTCGAGTCCCTGAAGATGGCGGTCAATCTCTCGGTGCGCCAACTGACTGACTCCGGATTCCTGGATATGGTGCGACAGGTGATCACCGAAACCGGGGTGTCACCGGAGCGCCTTGAGCTGGAAATGCCGGCCGAGTTGCTTAATGAAGACCCCAGAATGTTGCGGGATTTGCTGGTTTCACTGCACGATCTGGGCGTCTGCCTGATTCTCGACGACTTCGGTACGGGGTCCTGTTCGCTGGTTGCGCTGCAACAACTGCCATTGAATGTTATTAAAATCGATCACCGGTTTATTCGCGATATCCCCTACAACGTCAGCGCTACTGATGTGGCATCCGCTGTGATTGCCCTGGCAAGAAAGTTGCACCTGACGGTTGTGGCCGAGGGTGTGGAGACCCCGCAACAGCTCAGTTTCCTGAAGACCGCCGGGTGCGCCCAGTGCCAGGGCAATCTGTTCAGCTATCCGCTGGACGAGGATGCCCTGATTGGCTTCCTGATTCGGCAGTATGAGCGGCCGCTTATTTCCTGATCATGGCAATGGCGGCTAGTAACCGGTAAAATCACGCCGTTCCCGGACTGCGGTAGCGGCCCCTCCGGGCTCAATCCTTCGTCTTATATGAGTATTCATTGTCTGTGACTGAACTGAGCCGAATTCGTAACTTTTCCATCATCGCCCACATCGACCATGGTAAATCCACACTCGCGGACCGTTTTATCCAGGTTTGCGGTGGCCTGACCGACCGTGAAATGGCCGAACAGGTCCTGGATTCCATGGACCTCGAGCGTGAGCGCGGGATTACCATCAAGGCCCAGAGCGTCACGCTCAACTACAAGGCCCGGGATGGTCAGGAATACAAGCTGAATTTTATCGATACCCCGGGCCACGTGGATTTTTCCTACGAGGTGTCGCGCTCTCTGTACGCCTGTGAGGGGGCGCTGCTGGTGGTGGATGCTGGCCAGGGCGTGGAAGCCCAGTCCGTGGCTAACTGTTATACCGCCATCGAGCAGGGCCTGGAAGTCGTGCCGGTTCTCAATAAAATGGATCTGCCTCAGGCAGAGCCGGAGCGTGTGGCCGCCGAGATTGAGGATATTATCGGTATTGAGGCGTCCGATGCCGTGCGTTGCAGTGCCAAGAGCGGGCTGGGGGTTGAAGATGTACTGGAAGACCTGATCCGGAAGATACCTCCTCCCAAGGGGGATCGGGGCGCTCCGTTGCAGGCACTGATTATTGACTCATGGTTTGATAATTACCTCGGTGTGGTCTCCCTGGTTCGTGTCACCGAAGGAACCCTGAAAAAGGGCGACAAGATAGTAATCAAGTCCACAGGCAAGGCCTGGAACGCGGACAAGGTGGGCATTTTCAACCCCAAGCCAACGGATACCGATATTCTCGAAGCCGGTGATGTGGGCTTTGTGGTGGCGGGCATCAAGGATATTCATGGTGCGCCGGTAGGGGACACCATCGTCCACCAGAAATTTGCCCAGGAAACACCCATGCTGCCGGGGTTCAAAAAGGTGAAGCCCCAGGTGTACGCGGGGCTGTTCCCGGTCAGCGCGGATGATTATGACGATTTCCGGGACGCCCTGGAGAAGCTGACCCTGAACGATGCCTCGCTGTTTTTCGAGCCGGAGAACTCCGATGCCCTGGGCTTCGGGTTCCGTTGCGGTTTCCTCGGCATGCTCCACATGGAAATCATCCAGGAGCGGCTGGAGCGGGAATACGACATTGACCTTATTACCACGGCCCCGACGGTCATTTATGAGGTTCTGAACAAGCAGAATGAGACCCTGTCGGTGGATAATCCCTCACGGCTTCCAGATGTTGGTTCCATTGAGGAAATGCGTGAGCCAATCGTCGAGGCCAACATCCTGGTGCCCCAGGAGCATCTGGGTAATGTCATCGCTCTGTGCGAAGAGAAGCGGGGTGTTCAAAAGCACATGCACTTCATGTCGACCCAGGTACAGCTCACCTATGAGTTGCCCATGGCAGAAGTGGTGATGGATTTCTTTGATCGCATCAAGTCCGCGAGCCGCGGTTTTGCGTCTCTGGACTACCATTTCACTCGCTTCCAGCCGGCTAATCTGGTGCGTCTGGACGTGTTGATCAATGGCGAGCGGGTGGACGCCCTTGCGCTGATCGTCCATAAGGAGCAGGCCCACTACAAAGGCCGTCAGCTGATCGAAAAGATGAAGGAGCTTATCCCTCGTCAGATGTTTGATATTGCCATTCAGGCTGCCATCGGTAATCAGGTGGTGTCGCGGGTCACGGTGAAGGCGCTGCGCAAGAATGTGACCGCCAAGTGTTACGGTGGTGACGTGAGTCGTAAGAAGAAACTGCTGCAGAAGCAGAAAGAAGGTAAAAAGCGCATGAAACAACTGGGCAACGTTGAGGTGCCTCAGGAAGCGTTCCTTGCCGTATTGAAAGTGGACAAATAAAAGGCACCTGAATGGATATTGATTTTCCCCTGGTCCTGGTTGTATTGACGTTCGCAACAGGCCTTATCTGGCTGGCAGACAGGCTGTTTCTCCGCAAGCGCAGAACGGCCACAGTGTCTGCCAGTGACAGTTCACAGGACAGTGAAGTTGAAGCCCCCAAAGAGCCCTACCTGGTGGACCTGAGTCGGTCCTTCTTTCCTGTGTTGGCGATTGTCCTGGTGCTGCGTTCATTCCTGGTGGAGCCTTTCCAGATACCTTCAGGATCCATGCTGCCCACCCTGGAGGTTGGTGACTTTATCCTGGTGAACAAGTATGCCTATGGTCTGCGTCTGCCCGTGGCCGGCACCAAGATACTTGAAGTTGATGATCCGGAACGTGGCGATGTGATGGTCTTCCGTTACCCTGAGGACGGACAGACCAACTACATCAAACGCGTCGTCGGGTTGCCCGGAGATCATATTCGCTACCGCAATAAGGAACTGTTTGTTAATGGCGACAAGGTGGACTCCCAGTTCGTGGCGCGGTTGCCACCGCTGGAACTCCGTCGTGAGTCTCTGGGTGACATTGAGCATGACCTGTTCCTGACCCTGGGGCGCCCGGGCGGTTCCGGTGAAGGGGAGTGGACGGTTCCCCAGGGGCATTACTTTGTGATGGGTGACAATCGAGACAACAGCAACGACAGTCGTTACTGGGGAACGGTGCCCGACGAGCTGATTGTCGGCAAGGCGTTTGCCATCTGGATGCACTGGAAATCGCTCACCAGTCTGCCATCCTTTGATCGTGTCGGCGGGATTGATTAATTCTCAAGGAGTGCAGTTTGAATGAAGAAGAATAAATTCTCCTCAATGGGGCGTCAGGGCGGTGCTTCGGCTCTCACTATGCTGGTTATGGTGTTGTTTTTTGGCAGCCTGCTGACATTGGTTATCAAGCTGGGGCCGGTTTATCTTGATGACATTACCATACAAGAAGCCCTGGAAGGCCTGGAAGGTACGGAAGGTCTTTCGACCATGGGGCCTCCCCAGGTGCGAAGCCTGATTAACAAAAGGTTGAGTGTGAACAACGTTCGTGGTTTTGATGCCAAACAGATCAGCGTTGAGAAAAATGGTGAATTTGTGGTGATCAAAGTGGACTACGAAGTGCGTAACAACCTGTTCCGCAATGTGGATACCGTTATCCACTTCAAACACGAATACGAGATGAAGGGCAAGTGAGTTCGCAACCGGATCTGGACCAGCTACAACGTCGAATAGGGTATCAGTTCGAGGCGCCGGAGCGCCTGCTGCTGGCGCTCACACATCGCAGCTATGGCAATCAGAACAATGAGCGGCTGGAATTCCTGGGGGATTCCATTGTTAACATGGTGATAGCCGAGCATCTTTATCTACAGTTCGAAAAAGCCCGGGAAGGCCAGTTGAGTCGTTTACGTGCCCGTATGGTCAAGGGTGTGACCCTGGCGGAAATTGGCCGTGAATTTGAGTTGGGAAAGTATCTCAGGCTGGGTTCCGGCGAGCTGAAGAGCGGTGGATTTCGCCGGGAATCGATTCTCGCCGATGCCGTGGAGTCCATCATCGGCGCTATCTATCTCGACAGTGATTTTGATACCTGCCGGCAACAAGTGCTGCGTTGGTTTGAGCAGCGCCTGAAGAGCCTGGATCTCCAGGACACCCAGAAGGATCCGAAAACCCGGCTCCAGGAATACTTGCAGTCCCGCCAGTTCCCTTTGCCGAGGTACGATGTCATCTCGGTGGATGGAGAAGCCCATGCACAGACTTTCCATGTTTCCTGCGCTTTGCCGTCTTTGGGTCGTAAAACGACCGGTGTCGGCAGCAGTCGTCGTATTGCCGAGCAGCAGGCCGCCCGTAATGCCCTGAAGGAACTGGGCGTGGAGAACGATTAATGAATGATATTACCCGTCCGGATGATCCGGAAAGCCGCTGTGGTTTTGTTGCCATTGTTGGTCGGCCAAACGTGGGCAAATCCACGCTATTGAATCATATACTTGGCCAGAAGCTGAGTATAACGTCCCGCAAGCCCCAGACCACGCGCCATCAGGTTCTGGGTATCAAGACCATGGGACCGGTACAGGCAATCTATGTTGATACTCCGGGCATGCATGAGGAAGAGCCCAGAGCGCTCAACCGCTACATGAACAAGGCGGCGACGTCGGCACTGATTGATGTGGATGTGGTGGTGTTCGTGGTTGACCAGATGGCCTGGACCACGGCCGACGAGCTGGTCCTGGAAAAGCTGTCCAGACTTACGTGCCCGGTCATCCTGGCGGTCAACAAGGTCGACAAGATCGAAAAGCGTGAAACGTTGTTGCCGCACCTGGACATGCTGTCGAAGAAGCGGGAGTTTACCGAGATCATTCCGCTGTCCGCCCTCAAGGAGATGAACCTGCAGCCGCTGGAAGAAACCGTTGGTCGCTACCTCCCGCAGAGCGTGCATTTCTATCCGGATGACCAGGTGACTGATCGAAGTGAGCGGTTCATGGCAGCCGAAATGGTCCGGGAGAAAATTACCCGGCAACTGGGTGCGGAACTGCCGTATTCCGTTGCTGTTGAGATAGAAGAGTTTCGTCGTGATGGCAAGACCCTGCATATTTCCGCACTTATTCTGGTGGAGCGGGAAGGTCAGAAGAAAATCATCATTGGCGATAAGGGTGAGCGTATGCGCAGTATTGGCCAGGATGCCCGTACGGACATGGAGAGGCTGTTTGACAGTAAGGTGATGCTCCGTCTGTGGGTCAAGGTCAAGCGGGGTTGGGCTGATAGCGACCGGGCCCTGAAGAGCCTGGGCATGAACGATTTCTGAGAACGGTATGGCCGGGTCAGTGCAACAGGAGCCGGCGTATGTCCTCCATCGTCGCCCCTGGCGGGAAACCAGCCTGCAGGTCGACGTATTCACGCTGAACGCCGGTAGGGTGTCGTTGATCGCTCGTGGTGCCAACAGCGCCAAAAGTCCGCTCAAAGCCCAGTTGCAGCCATTCCAGCCCCTGATGCTGGATTGGACCGGGCGCGGCAACCTGAAAACCCTGACCCAGACCGACGTCCGTAGCGGGCCGTCACTCAGTCGCACGACGGCTCTTTATAGTGGACTCTACATCAATGAGTTGCTTCAGAGAGTTCTGCCGGCGGCAGATCCTCATCCTTCCCTGTTTGCCGCCTACATTCAGGTGATCACCGAACTCTCGGAAACGGACGATGTTGAGCCAGTGTTGCGTCGGTTCGAATGTTCATTCGCTGAGGCACTGGGGTACCGTTTTGCCTGGGACATTGCGACGGATTCCGGAGCCGGGGTCGAGGCGGGTCAGAGCTACTGCTATGATCCAGAGCGGGGCATTTTGCTATGCCCGGACGAAAATGTACGGTTAAGAAACTTGTCGGGAGACACGCTGATGGCCCTGGCGTCCGGCGATCTGGAATCACCGGATTGCCGTCGTACAGCCAAGCGGGTCATGCGAGTGTTGGTGGACTACCTGTTACAGGGCAAGCCGCTGCACAGCAGAAGCCTTTTCAGTCATGGTCGGAGAGAACCGAATGAATCCTAGAGTGTTACTTGGTGTGAACATTGATCACGTGGCAACCCTCCGTCAGGCTCGGGGCACCCGTTATCCGGACCCGGTGCAGGCGGCCCTGATGGCCGAGGAGGCTGGTGCCGACGGCATTACCATTCATCCCCGCGAGGATCGCCGTCATATTCAGGATCGTGATGTACTGATGCTCAAGGAGACCCTGCAGACAAAAATGAATCTGGAGATGGCTGTTACCGACGCCATGCTGGCGTTTGCGGAACAGGTCCGACCGGAGTGCGTGTGTCTTGTGCCGGAAAAGCGGGAGGAGCTCACCACTGAGGGTGGACTGGACGTCGACGGTCAGGAGGCCCGGGTGGCCAAGGCCTGTGAACGTCTGGCGAAAATTGGTACCGAGGTATCACTGTTCATCGATCCGGATCCGGTGCAGATAGACGCCGCCGTTCGCTGCGGTGCCCCTGTGGTGGAATTGCATACCGGGGAATACGCCGAGGCGGACGATCCACAGGCAGTTGAGGCTGCTTTCAAGGTGCTGGCGGATGCCGTGGCCTACGCGCGTAAGAAAGGTCTTGTCGTAAATGCGGGCCATGGTCTGCATTATCACAATACCGAACGTGTTGCGGCCATTCCCGGTATTAACGAGCTCAACATCGGTCACGCCATTATTGCCCGGGCGGTCTTTACCGGCCTGAAAGAGGCAGTGCGTGACATGAAGTCCATTCTCGAGAGTGCACGCCTGGGCAGTTAAATTTCCCAGCCCAGGGTGTTCCCGGATCCGGCGGCACCTGCTTCCGATTGCTGGCGGAACTGCGCCTGCCAGTCGGTCTGGTCGCCCCATACCTGCAGTCTCTCGATCGCCGCCAGCAACTGGTCTTTATGATAGGCCATGTCTGATGACGAGCACTTGAGTGCGGTTTCGAGCTGGTTTGCCGCCGCTCTCAATTCTGGCACTCCGCAGTAGCGGGTTGCCCCGTGCAGCTTATGTACACAGTCCAGAAGCGGGTCGAGGTTGCCTTCTTTCCAGAAGTTCTGAACCTTGTCCGCATCCGACGACAACTGTTCCAGAAGCATGCTGAATAATTCCTCGGCGAGGTCCGCCTTGCCGGCCGCCAGTTGAATGCTCTCTTCGACGCTGACACATTGCTGTTGAAGCTTGCGGGTAGATGGCCTCAGGGCCTTGCTGGTGTCCCTGATCTCAGGCACCCGGATGCGATGGGTTTGTGGTGAGATCTCGCAGGAATAGCCAGTGTATTCACGGATCGTTTCGACCAGCTGGCCGCTGCTGATCGGTTTGGCGAGATAACCGTCGAATCCCTGACGAGCCAGTCGATCCTGCTCGTCAGCGAGAGCGTGGGCAGTGAGCGCAATAACCGGGGTGCGATGGGTCTTGTTGTCCATGGCACGCAATCGTGCCGTGGTCTCGACACCATCCATGCCTGGCATCTGCAGATCCATAAAGACCAGGTCAAAGGGATTGTTACGAGCCTTACTGATGGCTTCAAAGCCGCTGGAGGCGCCTTCCGCGTTGACCTGACAGTCGTTCAGCAAGGTCATGACCAATTTCAGGTTGGCCTCGTTGTCGTCTACTGCCAGCACCCTTGGGACGGTACCAGTCGGTTGCCAGAAAGGCATGGCCTGCTGCTCGTGCAGTGGTTGTTGGCTGTCATTGATACCGTGAACCAGCAGCAGCAGTTCGTCATACAGGGCATTACGGCACACCGGCTTCGTAAGGTGCCCGCTGGTCAGTCCGGACAGCGGGGTATCGTGCGTGTCGAGGGTTGGCGTTAGCAGCAGTGTACGGCAGTCGCGCTCCAGTTCCAGGTTCCGTGCCAGGGCACAGTACTGGCTGGAGTTCAGCAGGTGCCGGGTGATGCCAATAATGGCGAGGGCATAGCCGGCCTGGCTCCTCTGGGCTTCTTCCACCTGTTCCTGCATGGCACCGGGGGAGGCGACCACATCCACCGTCATTCCCCATTCTTTCAGCATATGCTCCACCGCCAGGCCGGTGGTCTTCTGATGTTCCAGGTAAATGACGCGCTCTCCGCGGAGGGTGTCCTGGGGCGCGCCAGCATCGCCAGAGCTGGACAGCTCCGAGGTCAGCGTGAACCAGAATGTGGACCCTTTGCCGAGTTCACTCTGCAGTCCGATCTTGCCCCCCATTTCCTCCACCAGCCGCTTGGATATGGCCAGGCCGAGCCCGGTCCCGCCATACTGGCGGGCGGTGGAGGCATCTGCCTGGTTGAAGGCATTGAACAGGGATTGTTGTTGCGCCCGGGAAAGGCCCACCCCGGAATCGGTGATGCTGATGCGCAGGGTCACCCTGTTGTTTTCCTGATCCTCGTCTTCGAGGCTGGCCCGGAGGACCACTTCGCCGGTTTGAGTAAACTTGATGGCGTTGTTGACCAGGTTGGTAATCACCTGCTTGACCCGCAAGGGGTCGCCCATGATGTTGTCGGGCACGTCGTTATAGACCAGCGGCACCAGGTCGAGGTTTTTGCCGTGGGCAGCTGGAGCCAGCATCACCATGACATCTTCAACAATGTCCCGGAGCTGGAATGGAACCCGGTCGAGAATCAGCTTGCCGGCTTCGATCTTCGAGAAATCCAGGATGTCGTTGATGATAGTCAGCAGAATTTCCGACGATTTCCGGATGGTGCTGAGATGGTCCCGTTGCTGACGGGGCAGCGGGCTCTTCATCAGTAGTTCGGTGAAGCCAATGATGCCGTTCAGAGGCGTGCGTATCTCGTGGGACATATTGGCAAGAAATTCGGATTTGATCCGGCTGGCCTCCAGGGCTTCCTTGCGAGCGAGATCCAGCTCGATGTTCTGGATCTCGATGGTTTCCAGGGTTTCCCGCAAATCCTCGGTGGCCTGATCAACGTTTTGCTGCATTTCCGCCTGCGCCTTGCTCAGCTCTTCCGCCATGGCGTTGAGTCCGGACTCCAGCTGTTCGAACTCCGGGCCGGCAGCGGTATGTACGCGGGTATCCAGTTTGCCTTCCTTGAGTTTGGCCACGGCTTCGTTCAGTTCGAAGACCGGGTCGGTAAAGGCGCGACTGAGGCGCATGGCAATGATGAGACTGAGAATGACGCCACCGAGCACCAATATCAATGAGATCAGCAGGGCTTTATAGGTTTCCTTTTCCGTACGGATATGGGACATCTCAACCGCAGCCCAGCCCAAGGGCTCTTGCACGCCGCTGACGGGCTGACCGGCACCCTGATCCAGCATGCTCTCGATCATCAGGTCCTGGAGGAATACGGGGGTGACAAACAGGGTGCTGTCATCGCGGAATATGCGCCACGGGCCTTCTGCCTCTGCCGCGAGATCATCCGGGGAAATGGCATCGGCGCTGCCTGGACCGGTATGCAGTAGTCGCTTGCGCTCGCCATTGAAAAAAGTGATGGAGCGCACGTCCTGTTCTTCCAGGAGGGCGTTGGAGAGGCTGTTCAGCAGACTTCGGTTGGCGGTAAACAGGCCATATTCGGAGCCTGCCGCCAGCTGTCGCGACAGGGACTGACCACGATCCTGTAGCAGGCTTTCAATATTGTTGACCCAGCTGTAGGTAAAGAACAGCCCGAGTAAAATAGTGGTCAGAAGGGTGGGGACCAGCGTCACCACCAGTACTTTTTTGCGAATGCCCCAACGCCGCATATCGTGTTCCTGATGTTATCGTTGCCAGCCAGATAGTCTGGCTTTACTTCCCTGTCAGAATAGATGATCCGGAAACCCGGTGCCGTGCTGCCCGCCCGGTTTTGTCCCGGATATAGCCACCGGTCATGGATATAGCGAGAAGCTGTATTGGGAGACGACGGCTATAACGCGTATCATGCGAATCCGGAAGTGTACCACAGGCTATTGTCAGCTTGGTTGTCTGGCATGCCGGGAAACGGCAGATTTGAGAAAGGTTCCCATATGAATTTTCCCACCATAGAAGACTATGTCGGGCACACACCGCTGGTGCGTTTACAGCGCCTGCCGGGTGAGACCAGCAATGTGATTCTCGCCAAGCTCGAAGGCAATAACCCGGCCGGATCGGTCAAGGATCGTCCGGCCGTGAGCATGATTCAGGAAGCGGAGCGCAGGGGCGAGATCCGGCCGGGTGATACGCTGATTGAGGCAACCAGTGGCAACACCGGTATAGCCCTGGCCATGGCCGCAGCCATCAAGGGGTACCGCATGGTGCTGATCATGCCTGAGAACATGAGCGAAGAACGTCGGGCATCCATGCGGGCCTATGGTGCGGAAATTGTCACGGTGTCGAAGGAAGAGGGTATGGAAACCGCCCGTGACCTGGCCCTGCAAATGGAGGCAGAGGGTAAAGGCAAGGTGCTGGACCAGTTCAGCAATGCCGACAACCCGCTGGCTCACTATCGCACCACCGGCCCAGAGATCTGGGAGCAGACTGGTGGACGGGTGACCCACTTCGTCAGTTCCATGGGGACCACCGGTACGATCATGGGCGTGTCCCGCTATCTGAAAGAGCGCAACCCGGATATCCGTATCATTGGTCTTCAGCCGAAAGAGGGGGCATCCATCCCCGGTATCCGGCGCTGGCCGGAGGCCTATCTTCCGAAAATCTATGAGGCCAGCCGTGTCGACCAGGTACTGGACATCGGCCAGCAGGAAGCGGAGGACACCATGCGGGCCCTGGCCAGTGAGGAAGGCATTTTCTGCGGCGTTTCTTCCGGAGGCTCCATCGCCGCAGCCCTGCAACTGTCGAAGCAGGTTGAAAACGCCGTGATCGTGGCCATTATCTGTGACCGTGGCGACCGTTACCTGTCTACTGGCGTCTTTCCCGGCGCCTGAACCGCAGCAAGAGAATTCAGTATGAGTAGAAGACGCAGGAAGGCGCTTCCTAAAGAGCCTGTCCGTTGTGCAGTTGAAACCCTGAGTCACGATGGCCGGGGCATCGCCCGTCAGGATGGCAAGACCCAGTTCGTTGATGGTGCCTTGCCCGGCGAGACCGTGATGGCGAAGGTCGTGGGTTCCCGTAGCAAGTTTGATGAACTGCGAACGCTCGAGGTACTGCAGGCCGCTCCCACGCGGGTGACTCCTCCCTGCGAGTTCGCGGACCTGTGCGGTGGCTGTAGCCTCCAGCATATGGGCCCTGATGCCCAGATTCAGTTCAAGGAGGACACGCTCCGGGAACACTTTGCCCATTTCGGGGGCATCGAGCCCGAAGAGTGGGTGGCGCCGATGTTGTCGCCGGAAACGCTGGGCTATCGTCGCAAGGCACGTCTTGGCGTTCGGTATGTGCAGGCCAGGGATTCCGTGCTAGTGGGCTTCCGTGAAAAGCGCAACAGCTTCCTGACGGACATTGATCGCTGCGCAGTGCTGGATCCGCGAATCGGAGAGCGCATTACACCGCTGCGGGATATGCTGCACAAGCTGGATGCCTACAGTCGCATTGCCCAGGTGGAAGTCGCCTGTGGCGACGATGCCGCGGTGATGGTGTTCCGTAACATGGACGAACTCAGTGATTCGGACCGGGCTGCCTTGATTGCTTTTGGTCAGGCCCATGATTTGCATATTTACCTGCAGCCGAAAGGACCGGATACCGTCCATTGCATCTGGCCCGAAGAGGGCGAGGAACGCCTGGGCTATCGTCTCGAAGAGTTCGACCTGACCATGAAGTTTCATCCCATGGACTTTACCCAGGTCAATGCAGGCATCAATGGCACCATGGTACACAGGGCTGTGGAATGGCTGGATGTCCAGCCAGATGAGCGTGTACTGGACCTGTTCTGCGGCCTTGGCAACTTTACTCTGCCGCTGGCACGCAAGGCCGGGCAGGTGGTGGGCGTTGAAGGTGATGACGCTATGGTGGTCCGTGGTCGGGAAAATGCGGAACTCAATGGCCTGAACAATGTCACTTTCCACGGTGCCGATTTGCAGGCGGATTTCACATCCCAGCCGTGGGCTGGTGAAGGGTTCGACAAGATCCTGATAGATCCGCCCCGGTCGGGCGCCCAGGAAGTGTGTGAATACCTGACAGCGTTTGGCGCGAAACGTATTGTGTACGTTTCCTGTAACCCCGCCACGCTAGCCAGGGACGCGGGTGTTATGGTGCGCAACGGTTACCGCTTGGTGAGGGCAGGAGTGATGGACATGTTTCCGCACACCACTCATGTGGAATCCATTGCGCTGTTTGAGCGTGACGATCAGTGACAGATTAACCAGCCGGTCAGGGATGGCCGGATGCATTAACCGGGAATAACAAAGCCGATATGGTAAAAGTTCGCGAAGATTACGCAATCACCGGCGATGGTCAGGTGGATATCGGGCGCTGGGTGCGCCAGATCGAATCACAAACGCGACTGGAGAATGTGGACCAGTTTCGCCGCGCCTGTGAGAAAGCTGCAGAGATTGATTTGCAGGCCTTTCGTGAGGACCGCCTGTGGGCCGAGGGGGCCAGTAGCTTCCGCACCGGCATCGAAATGGCGCAGGTGTTGGTGGAACTTCACCTCGACCAGGCCAGTCTGGTTGCAGCGATACTTTACCGCGCGGTGCGCGAGGAGCGTGTCCCCCTTGAGGAAATCCGCAAGGAGTTTGGTGATGAGGTCGCCGGACTGATCAATGGCGTTCAGCAGATGGCTGCTATTTCCTCAATCCATCACCCGCTGAAGGGCAATGTGCTGGGCCAGAGTGAAGGTCAGCTCGACAACGTCCGCAAGATGCTGGTGACCATGATTGACGACGTTCGGGTGGCGCTGATCAAGCTCGCGGAACGGACCTGTGCCATCCGGGCGGTCAAGAATGCACCCGAAGAAAAACGTATGCGGGTGGCCCGCGAGGTGTTTGATATCTATGCGCCACTGGCTCACAGGTTGGGTATCGGGCACATCAAGTGGGAGTTGGAAGACCTGTCCTTCCGGTACCTCCATGCCTCGGCCTACAAGAAAATTGCCAAGCTCCTGGACGAGAAGCGTCTTGACCGGGAGGGTTATATCCGTCGTGTACTCGATACCCTGAAAACCGAGCTCAAGAACTTCGGCATTGAGGGAGAGCTGTCGGGTCGCGCCAAGCACATATACAGCATTTGGCGGAAGATGCGCCGAAAGGGCATCGATTTTTCCCAGGTCTATGACGTCCGGGCGGTGCGGGTCCTGGTGCCTGAAGTGCGGGACTGTTACGCGGCACTGGGTATCGTGCACACGTTGTGGCGGCACATTCCCAACGAGTTTGATGACTACATCGCCAATCCCAAGGAGAACGGTTACCAGTCCCTGCATACCGCCGTGATTGGTCCCGAGGGGAAGGTCATGGAGGTGCAGATCCGTACCCACAAGATGCACGAAGAAGCGGAGCTGGGTGTGTGTGCCCATTGGCTTTACAAGGGTACGGACACGGGTAATCGCTCCACCGGATACGACGCCAAGATCAACTGGTTACGTCAGGTCCTGGAATGGCAGGAAGAGCTGGGTGATCTGTCAGGACTTGCCGATCACCTGAAAAGTGACGTGGCGTCCGACCGGGTGTACGTCTTCACGCCCGAAGGGCATGTGGTGGACCTGCCTCAGGGTGCCACTCCAGTGGACTTTGCTTATCGGGTCCATACCGAGATTGGCCACGCCTGTCGTGGGGCCAGGGTCAACAGCCGGATTGTGCCTCTGACCTATCCCCTGAAAACCGGAGACCAGGTGTTTATCCTGACCTCTAACAACCCGGCGCCAAGCCGTGACTGGCTGAATCCGAGTCTGGGCTATATCCAGACGTCCCGGGCCCGGGCGAAAGTGACTCACTGGTTCAAGGAACAGGATCGCGATCGTAATGTCCTGGACGGACGAGCCATTCTGGAGGACGAGTTCCGCCGCCTGTCCCTCTACGATGTTGATCTCGGGGACCTGGCCCGCAAGGTTAATTACCATGATGCCGAGGATATGTTCGCGGCGGTTGGTGCTGGAGACCTGCGCCCTACCCACGTGGCCAACGTCGCACAGCAGATGCTGGAGCCCAAGTCCCACCAGCTGGATCTCAAACTAAGTGGTCATCGCCGCCGTCCCTATGACACCGAATCCG
This sequence comes from Marinobacter sp., assembly GCA_022014155.1. Lineage (GTDB taxonomy): Bacteria > Pseudomonadota > Gammaproteobacteria > Pseudomonadales > Oleiphilaceae > Marinobacter. Next base: position 37,534 of record JAKLLS010000002.1, read on the forward strand.
ATATCCGGATCCTGGGTGTGGGCAAGCTCAAGACCCAGGTGGCGAAATGCTGCAAGCCGTTACCGGGTGATGATATCGGGGGCTATATAACCGTCGGCCGTGGAGTGACCGTACACCGGCAGGACTGCATTACTTTCCTGAACCTTCGGGATGTGGAGCCGAACCGGATCATTGAGGTGAGCTGGGGTGGCCAGCCAGCGTCGGTCTATCCGGTGGACATTGAAATTCAGGCTTATGATCGTTCGGGGCTGTTGCGGGATATCACCCAGGTGTTGTCGTCTTCCAAGAGCGATGTGTTGTCCCTGAACACGCTCAGCAACAAAGATGAGAACACCGCAACAATGACCGTCACGGTCGAGATTTCCAGTCTTGAACAATTGGCGAAGTTATTGGCCCAGATACGCAACCTGCCCAATATCATTGACGTGAGGCGCAAGCGAGGATGAGTTACTCCATTGAGGACCTGAAAACCCTGATGGCCCGGTTGCGGGACCCAGAGACCGGTTGCCCCTGGGATATCAAGCAGACCTTTAAAACCATCGTACCTCACACCCTGGAAGAAGCCTACGAAGTGGCGGATGCCATAGAGCGGGCCGATTACCCCCACCTTGAAGACGAGTTGGGGGACCTGCTGTTTCAGGTGATTTTCTATACCCAGATGGGCCGGGAGCAGGGGCACTTTGATTTTGATTCGGTGGTGGACAACCTGGTGGGCAAGCTGGTGCGTCGCCATCCCCATGTATTCCCCGAGGGTACCCTTGAGAGTCGTGTGGACCCCGATAATCGGCCTGGTGAGGCTGAAATCAAGGCGAGCTGGGAGCGAATCAAGGCGGAAGAGCGGGCCCTGAATCCCAAGCCGGAAGCCAGCGGCAGCAGTCGGTTGGACGGTATTGCCCGGACCCTGCCGGCCATGGCCCGTGCGGAAAAACTGCAGAAGCGGGCTGCGAACCACGGCTTTGACTGGCCGGATATTGAGCCGGTATTCGACAAGCTTCACGAGGAAATTGATGAGCTCAAGGAGGCCTGGTACGCGGCCGAAAACCGCTCCGGTCCCCGGGATGCGGTTGAAGATGAACTGGGCGACCTGCTGTTTGTCTGCGTTAACCTGGCACGGTTCATGAGGGTAAATCCTGAGCAGGCGCTGAATCGAACCAATCACAAGTTTGATGCACGTTTTCGTGCCATTGAGCGGCGCCTGGAGGATGAAGGTCGTAACCTGGACGATGAAACCCTGGACGCTCTGGATGCCATCTGGCAGCAGGTAAAGGGCGTGGAAAAAAGCTGAGAACAGAAGCAGGTAGGTACAATCCGTTACCAATTTGTTGTCCCTGCACACGTTTCCTTCGTCTACACTTTCTGAAACGGATGCACTTAATCAGTGCGCCGTAGGCCGCAGAGAAGATGCAGGAGTGAAGGCACATGAAAATCAAAGATCTGGTCAATTACTGGGATAAGCATGCGCGGGGTCGTCTGACTCGGGATGCCTATTTTATGGAGTTGTCTGACCAGCATCATAAGCGACTGGAAAAGCTCGCCGCGCTTTATCCGATGAAATCATCCCAGGATCTGATGCGTGACCTGATTTCCGCCTCCCTTGATGAGCTGGAGACCAGTTTCCCGTATGTTGAGGGAACCAAGGTGGTGGCATACGATGAGGACGGTTTCGAGATTTACGAGGATCAGGGGATGACCCCGCGCTTCGTCAGTCTGAGCCAGAAGCACATCCAGCGCCTGAAGGCCCGTCAGCTGGAGTCTGTCGCCTGACCACGCAGCTTCGCTGAACTCTGGCTTCTCCCGTCGGGGTGGTTGCGCCACCCCGAAGAAACGCCTTCTGCGCTATTTTTCTTTCCCTTCGAGTTTATCCTTCAGCGGACTCTGCCTGACCAGATCATCCAGCGCGGCCCCGATCATATCATTGAGGATGTCGCTCTCCGACCGGTCCGGATAAAGCTCCGCCAGGGCTGCGATCCGTGCAGCATCTTCCAGCGGCAGTCGCAGGTTGTAGTCATGGGTCCGTTCGACGTCTTCTTTCTTGTTTTCCCAGTGCTTTGGCAGATCAGTAACTTTCATGAATTCTCCTTGCGACTACGGGCTTTAATCGTTATTAGTATCGTTAGTTTACTTCGCCCCCGTCAATTTAAAAGGACGTCAATGTGACTGAGTTACATCCCGACCTTCGAGAAAATGTGCGCATGCTGGGTGAATTGCTGGGCCAAAGCATCCAGCGTTACCCGGGGCACGACTGTTATGAACTGATCGAGGAAATTCGTGCCGCCGCCAAAGCTGATCGGCGCCATGAAAGTGGCTCCGGGCAGCGCCTCGTCAACTTGTTGGGCAAGTTGGGGGATGAGGAGCTTCTTCCTGTTACCCGGGCATTCAACCAGTTCCTGAACCTGGCCAACCTTGCGGAACAGTATCACGGTATTCGTCGTAAGCGCGGGCATGAATCCGACCTGATGGTGGAGTCCCTGCAACAGGTGTTTGAGCGTCTCACGTCGTCGGGAATCAGTGCCGACGAGCTGCACCGGCGGGTAGCGGATCTGAGCATCGAGTTCGTGATGACGGCTCACCCCACCGAGGTGGCCCGCCGCACGCTGATCATGAAATACGATGAAATGTCAGACTGTCTGGCCCGGCTGGATCATGACGACCTGTTGCCGGCCGAACGGGACGAGATCGTCAACCGACTGGCACAGCTGATATCGGAAGCCTGGCACACCGATGAGATCCGTCACGAGCGGCCGACCGCGGTAGACGAGGCCAAGTGGGGGTTCGCCGTTATCGAGAACAGTCTCTGGCAGGCATTGCCAAAGTTCCTCAGAAGCCTTGATCTGTCGCTATCGGAGGTGACTGGTCAGGGATTGCCCCTGGATGCAGCTCCCATTCGCATTGCTTCCTGGATGGGGGGGGATCGGGACGGCAACCCCAACGTCACCCATCAGGTGACCCGGAAGGTGTTTCTGCTGGGACGCTGGATGGCCGCCGATCTTTACCTGCGTGATATCCAGGCGCTGCGTGCCGAGTTGTCCATGTGGCAGGCCAATGATGAATTGACGGCACTGGCCGGGGACAGCCGCGAACCTTATCGTCACGTATTGGCGGGACTGCGGGACCGGCTGGTCAAGACCCGTGACTGGGCAGAAGCCTGCGTCAACGGAGAAGCCGGGGATGCCACGGATATTCTGTTTGAAAACCGGGACTTCATCGAACCGCTGGAGGTGTGTTACCGCTCACTGTCGGACTGTGGTCTTGAGAGTATTGCCAATGGCCCGCTGTTGGATACCATCCGACGCGCTCACACCTTTGGCCTCGCGCTGATTCGTCTGGATATCCGCCAGGAAGCGTCCCGGCATGCTCAGGCGGTGGCCGAAATGGTGGGCTACCTTGAGCTTGGCGATTACCTGTCATGGACCGAAGAGCAACGTCAGCAGTTTCTGCTCAAAGAACTGCAGGGGCGTCGCCCGCTGGTGCCCCGGCATTGGGAACCGTCGGAGGACGTGCGGGAAGTGCTTGCCACTTGTGAAGTGATTGCGCAGCAGACGCCTGAGGCCCTGGGGTCCTACGTCATATCCATGGCCAGTAAACCCTCCGACGTTCTCAGCGTGATCCTGTTGCTGCGTGAATCCGGTATGACCTTCCCGATGCGGGTAGTCCCACTATTCGAGACACTTGACGATTTGACCGGCGCACCGGAGAGCATGGCGGCCTTGTATGAAGTGGATTGGTACCGGGAGTATTGCGGCGGCCGTCAGGAAGTGATGATTGGGTATTCCGATTCGTCCAAGGACGCCGGCCAGTTGATGGCCGCCTGGGCGCAATACCGGGCCCAGGAGAAGCTTACCGCGGTTGCTGCCATCTACGGGGTTCACCTGACCCTGTTTCATGGTCGTGGTGGCACTGTCGGCCGGGGTGGTGGCCCTGCCAACCGGGCTATTCTGTCCCAGCCTCCGGGATCGGTGAATGGCAGTTTCCGTATCACCGAACAGGGCGAGATGATCCGTTTCAAATTTGGTTTACCACGTCTCGCGGAGCAGAGCCTGACGTTGTATACCACGGCTGTCATTGAGGCGACGCTGGCTCCACCGCCCGAACCGGAACCGCAATGGCGTGAAACCATGGACTGGCTGACAGAGCGGTCACTCAAGGCCTACCGGGAAGTGGTGAGGGAGGATCCTGATTTTGTACCCTACTTCCGTCAGGTTACGCCTGAACAGGCGCTGGGCAAGTTGGCTCTGGGAAGTCGTCCGGCTCGTCGGAAGCCGACGGGCGGTGTGGAAAGCCTGCGGGCCATCCCGTGGATCTTCGCCTGGACCCAGATGCGGCTGATGCTGCCAAGTTGGCTCGGCAGTGACGTGGCCCTTGAGGAGGCGGCTCGAAATGACCGGCTGCCGGTACTGCGGGAGATGATGCAAGGGTGGCCATTCTTTCGTACCTATGTGGACATGCTGGAAATGGTGTTGGCGAAGGCAGATCTGCGAATTGCCAGTTACTACGAGCAGACGCTGGTTGAGGATGAAAGCCTGAAAAAACTTGGGGAAAGTCTCCGTGAACGGCTGAAAGGCTGCATCGAGCGACTGCTGGAACTGAAGGGACAAGAGACCCTGCTGGAAGGCGAGCCGGTGTTTGCCCATTCCATGCGGGTACGGAACCCGTATACTGACCCCTTGCATTACCTACAGGCGGAACTGCTCAAGCGGGATCGTGAGAATGAGGGCAAGGACGACGTTCCGGAGATGGTCGGCAGGGCCCTGAAGGTAACCATGGCGGGTATTGCCGCCGGTATGCGTAATACCGGCTGATCAGGCCCGGTGATGTATGGCCGGCCGAGTGCCGGCCAGTAAGGACAACAGGAGTAACACCGTGGCTGTAGCTGCGCGATTGGAACGTTTTCTGGCCCGTAAGGGGATTTCTTACACGGAGCAGCCCATTGATCAGGTGGTGAATCTGGATGCGGCCGTGATTGCATCGGGGCACCCGCAGGATCATTTTATCCGTGCCACTCTGCTGATCGATATCAACGGTGTGGTCATGGCGGTTCACGGTTTTAACAGTGCTCTCGATATGGATGCGGTGCAGCAGTTGACAGGGCGTCGGCTGCAGCCCCTGACCGCCCGGCAGAGCAACCGCCTGTTTGCGGATTGTGATCCCGGGTTCCAGCCTCCGATCGGCGGGGCTTATGAAATTCCGGTACTGGTCGATGAAGATGTGCTGGAGTATCCCCGTGCCCTGATGACCAGTGGTAACGACCATACCCTGATTGAACTGGATGGGCGGGCGTTGCGCCTGGCACTGGCGGGATCCCGCGGAGGACACTTGGTGATCCGTGGCCAGGCGACAGCCGAGCGGGACGCCTTGACCCTGGAGGAAGTTGCCGACAAGTTGCAGAAACTCTATCGTCTTCCGCCGATGCCTGCTCTTGCCCTGAAAATCCTGAAATTGACCGCGAATACCGAAGCCACGGCCAGGGAACTGGCGGAGCTGATTGAGTTCGACCCCAGTCTGACGGCGCAGATCATGCGTTATGCGCGATCAGCCCTTTTCAATTATCCGGGGCAGATAAACTCGGTGCAGGAAGCCGTGACCCGGGTGCTGGGATTTGACCGTGTGGCTCACATCGCCCTGGGCATTGCATCGGTCCGGGCCTTTGATGTTCCCCGCGAGGGCATGCTGGGAATGGATAAATTCTGGCGCCACTCCCTCTACTGCGCTTTCCTGTGCCAGCGCATTGCTTCCCAATGTAACGAAGACAAGAGTCTGGCGTACCTGTGTGGCCTTCTGCACAATTTCGGCTTGTTGTTGGTGGGGCACCTTTTCCCCAGTGAATTTGAAGAGTTGAATACGCTGCGGGAAGCGAACCCCGAAGTCAGCATGCACTCTCTCGAGCAGCAGGTATTCGGAGCGGGTAGTGGTCAGGACGTTCTGACCGTCGGCCACGGTGCCATTGGTGGTATCCTGCACAAGTTGTGGCAATTGCCGGATCCGGTGATCAAGGCTGCCGGGATGCACCAGCAATCCGGATACCATGGTGAACATGAAAACTATGTGCTCATGGTGCAACTGGCCAATGGATTGCTGAAAGAGCACGGTATAGGTGACGAGTTCAACCCGGATGACGTCCCGGCGCTGGCCGGTGCCCTGGGGTTGGAGGAGGATGCTGTCGCGGCCATCGGCGCCACTATCGATGAGATGGCCGGTGAGCTGGACGCACTGGCGGTGTCCCTGTCAACCTGATCCCTTCTGGTATTTCCGGGTATTCTGTGTCCCCAAATGGTGCATGATACGGAGGTCGACTTTCTCTAAGGCGGCTGACTTCGTATAATGCGCCTTCGCCGGTTCCGGCTCGCCCCGTTCCTGGTCGAGAGGCTTTCGCAAAGGCAGACGTTTTTGCCATAGCTTTTCAAACGATAATGACTAAATCTTATGGGAGCACAGCGTTATGCGAATCATTATGTTAGGCGCACCGGGCGCAGGTAAGGGGACACAGGCCCAGTTCATTACCGAGCGTTATGAGATTCCCCAGATCTCTACCGGCGATATGCTACGGGCAGCGGTCAAGGCCGAGTCCGAGCTGGGCAAGCAGGTCAAGGAAGTGATGGCGACCGGTGGCCTGGTGTCTGACGATATCATCATTGCGCTGATTGAGGAGCGTATCCAGCAGCCGGACTGCAAGAACGGTTTCCTGCTGGATGGGTTTCCCCGCACCATTCCCCAGGCTGAGGCACTGAAAGACCAGGGTATCGGCATCGACTACGTGGTTGAGATCGCCGTGGATGACGAGGAAATTGTCAGCCGTCTGTCCGGTCGTCGGGTCCACGAAGGTAGCGGCCGTATTTACCACGTCAAATACGATCCGCCCAAGCAGGAAGGCAAGGACGACGAAACTGGCGAGTCACTGGTTCAGCGCGAGGACGACAAGGAAGAGACCGTACGTAAGCGCCTGTCCATCTACCATGAACAGACAGCGCCGCTGATCGGCTATTATCAGGACTGGGCGGATAAGGACGCCAGTGCCGCACCCAAATACGTGCGCGTGGAAGGTGTTGGTAGCCTGGACTCGATTCGCGACCAGATCCTTCAGAAACTGAAGTAATCCGCACAACCTCGAGGCAACGGCAGCATCCGTGAAGTTACTGGCACTGGATACCTCATCGGAAGGTTGCTCGGCTGCGCTGCTGGTCAACGGCAGCGTCACCGAGCGCTTTGATCTGGCCCCCCGCGGTCATACCCGCCTGCTGATGCCAATGATCCGCGAGTTGTTGGCCGAGCAGGACCTGGCCCCGATGGATCTGGACGCGCTGGCCTTTGCCCGTGGCCCGGGATCCTTCACCGGGCTTCGTATTGCCACGGGTGTGATTCAGGGACTGGCATGGGGGCTGGAAATACCGGCCATTCCTGTGTCTTCCCTGGCCACTGTAGCTCTGGGTGCCATTGAGACCTTCAAAGTTGCCGAAGGAGACGGCGTTGCTGTCGCCTTCGATGCGCGTATGGGGGAGGTCTACTGGGGCTGTTTCCAGTCCCGTGAAGGCTTGCCTGTGCCAGTAGGGGCTGAGCGCGTCTGCCCCCCGGAGGCTGTCAGCTTACCGCCTTTGGACGGCTGCTGGTTTGGCGTCGGTCAAGGCTGGCAGTTACGGGAACAGATGCCGCAACCCCTGGTGTCTGCTGTATCGCAAATCGACGACACCCTCGTGCCGAGGGCTCGTTGTGTGGCCCGTCTCGCCCACCATGAACTGGCTGCCGGCGGTGGTGTGTCCGCTGCCGAGGCACAACCCGTATATGTTCGTGACGAAGTGACCTGGAAGAAGCTGCCAGGCCGCTGATCAATCCTTACCTGTTTTCGGAACGTTTGCCGATGGAATTGTGGCACATCATTGCCCTGGCCGTTATTCAGGGACTGACGGAATTTCTCCCGATCAGCAGCTCTGCTCACCTGATCCTGCCTTCGCAGATCCTTGGCTGGCCTGATCAGGGGCTGGCCTTCGATGTTGCCGTTCATGTGGGCACCTTGGCGGCGGTCATGTGGTATTTTCGCCGCGAAGTGTATCGGCTCACCGTGGCTTGGGCGGGGGATACCGCTCGTGGACGCATAGGCGAGGACAGTGGCCTGGCCTGGGCAGTGATCGTGGGCACCATACCTGCGGGTCTGGCAGGCCTGTTACTGAATGACTTTATTGAGACGGAATTGAGATCCGGCCTGGTCATTGCCGCCACCACCGTTGGGTTCGGGCTGGTGCTGTGGTGGTCCGATGCCGTTGGGCGTCGGTCGAGGGATTTGCCGGCTCTGACCATCAAAGATGCTATCGTGGTGGGACTGGCGCAGGCCCTGGCGCTGATTCCAGGAACCTCCCGCTCGGGGATTACCATTACCGCCGCGTTGTTCCTCGGTTTAAAGCGGGAAGCGGCCGCCAGGTTTTCATTCCTGTTGTCCATTCCCCTGATCCTGGCGGCGGGATTGTTGAAGACTCTGGAGCTGGTCGAGCAGGGCGGTGCGACCGACTGGGCCGCCATTTTGCTGGGCACTCTGTTGTCGTTCGTGAGTGCGGTTATTTGTATCCACCTGTTCCTTAAGTTTCTTGAGCGCTTGGGTATGATGCCATTCGTGATCTACCGCTTGCTGCTGGGGCTGTTGCTTGTAGTCATGTTGTGGTGAGTTGGTTAAAAACTGTTCGTCGGGCTTTGAATTTACGTGATGATATTCCATACTCGGAATCCATCCATTTTTCCGGTTTTCTTTCATGATCGGCAGCGTTAATCCCAACAATAACTACCCGTTTCAGTCTGGTAACAGCAGTCCAGTCCGCGAGCGTAGCGATGTTGCGCGAACGCCTGCGTCCTCACCTGACCGGAGTGCCGAGGGGGTACGCCGCGATTTGGCTGAGGGTCGACCTGAGACCGCTTCCAGCCAGGTCACGACAGAGTCCCTGCAGCGCCGGGTAGAGGCGCGACGGGCTGCCGAAGATGCCCGCCTGGAACGCTTTCGAGCAGATGAGTTGCCGTTGTCCACGTCCCGTGCCTTGTCCACGTTCACCGATATCGCGGCTCGCGACGATAACGGAGAGAGTGGCCTGGTCGGTATTGATATCCTGGTCTGATGTCTCCTGAATCGCCCACTTCAGAGCTTTCCCTTGCTGTTGCCTGCAGTCCGCTGGGTGATGCATCGCAGGCCCGTGAACTGGCCGAGCAATTGGCTATTCCTTTTTTGGGGGCCGTCAAACCCAAGCTGATTGCCGACTTTCCCGTGCTGTTATTGCTTGATGAGCAGGGCGTGTGCCTGCAAGTGACCGGCAAAGGTGCCCCCGGACCGGTGCGGGCGGAGTTCGTATCAGGTAAGGCCGGCTATCGTCGTGAGCATGGTGGCGGGACCGGACAACTGGTGGCCAAGGCGATTGGGTTGCAAAAGACCCGTGTCCCGCTGCATGTGGTGGATGCCACGGCAGGCCTGGGGCAAGATGCGTTTGTATTGGCCGGTTTGGGATGCCGCGTTACGCTTTTTGAGCGCAACCCGGTCATTCACGCGTTGCTGGCAGACGGATTGGCCAGAGCGGCTCTGAATACCGATTGTGCCCCCATTGTTGCCAGGATGACTTTGAAGGCAGGGAGCAGCAGGGTGTGGCTGGAGAGTCGGGGAGACAATGAAGAAGACGCAGTGGATATTGTGTACCTGGATCCGATGTTTCCACATCGGGACAAGTCGGCGCTGGTGAAAAAGGAAATGCAGGTGTTTCGCACGGTGGTAGGGGACGATGATGATGCTGGGGAGCTTCTGGCCGCCGCGTTGAGAGTAGCCACCTACCGGGTGGTGGTCAAGCGTCCTCGTAAGGCGCCACCCATTGATGGGCATGAACCGGCTACCCGCATTGAAGGCAAGAGCAGCCGATACGACATATACCCGATCAAAGCGCTACCGAGTGGCAGCGCCTGATAGGATCGGGATCAGGCACCGAGCATGGTGACCTGCTGGATAGCTTGGCGCTTCTCGACACTCAGAACCAGGCGGGCATCTTCCGCCACCTCGTCTAATCCTTCGGTGTAACTGAGTAGGCCGTTGTCATCGGTGGTGATGACGCCGTTTTTCTGCATATTGGCAATGAAGTTGCGGAACAGGCTCTTGTCGAAGAACTCGGGGGCGTTCAATCCAAACAGGATCGACATACGCTCCGCGAGCAGCGTGCTTTGCTCTTCAAGCTCGGCAGCGCTGATCCGGCCGGAACCGTACTTACGCAGAATGCCAATGGCAATGTGGTAGCGCTCCAGGGTCTGAATGATAAACCGCGACAGTACCCGCAGGCGCAACATAGCATCGGTGCCTTCTTCCGGACGGTAGATCCGACCGTCATCTTCAAGCATCAGACCCTGTTCAATCATCAGGTCAATCCATTGATTGATGACACCTTCTACCTCATCTGGATCGTACTTCAGGAACAACTCGGACTGAAAGTAGGGATAGGCAACGCTGGCCAGGAAAACGATCTTGTCCCGCTGAAGCGAATCCTTGTTCTCAAACAGGCTGGCAATCAGCGAGGGCAAAGCGAACAGATGCTGGATGTTGTTGCGATAGTAGGTCATCAGGATGGCGTTGCTGCCTTCCAGGGCGATGATGTCCCCCAGTTTCTGGGGCTGGCGGGTCACCAGTCCCATAGATTCGCAGTAGGCCACCCAATCCTTGCCACTGCCCTCGGGCATGGTGACGGTATCGGCATAGGGGAAAGCCTTCAGCAGGTTGGCGTACTGATCCATCAGGCGGATAAGTTGGCTTTCGTCCATGGCCAGCCGGTCGGTACCCAGCAGCACGGTTGCAGTCATGCCAATCGGGTTCACCGCCACTGAGGCATTGATGTTGGCCGCCACGCGGGTGGCAAGCCTGTCCACCGCTTCTGGCAGCCAGGACGGGCGATACTCGGCGTCGAAAGCCTCGTTGCGCCAGCTCGGGTGGGTCTCGTTCAGCACATCCTCAAGGGGAATGGCCTCGCCAAAGTTCACGGCGACCCGGCCGAAGGAATTGCTGAGTTTGCGTACGGTCTTGGCCAGGCCAAATACGCTTTCTTTCTGTTTTTTCTTGCCCCGAAGCTCACCGAGGTAAGAGCGACCTTCCATGACTTTCTCATAGCCCACATACACCGGCACGAACACAATGGGTTTGCGGTGGTTGCGCAGGAAACTGCGGACAGTCATCGCCAACATGCCGGGTCGTGGTTGGAGCATGCGGCCGGTTCGGCTGCGGCCGCCTTCCACGAAATATTCCACCGAATACCCCCGGGTGAACATGACGTGCATGTATTCGTTGAATACTGTGGCGTAGAGCGGGTTGTCCTTGAAGCTCCGGCGCATGAAGAAAGCGCCGCCCCGACGCAGTATGGGACCGACTATGGGCATGTTCAGATTGATGCCGGCGGCAATGTGCGGCGGCATCAGGCCGTTCTTGTATAGCACGTAGGACAGCAGCAGGTAGTCAATGTGGGAGCGGTGGCAGGGCACATACACCACGGCATTGTCCTGGGCGACTTCCTTGGCGACCCGAATGTTGTTGACGGCGATGCCGTTGTAGATGCGATTCCATAGCCAGGACAGAACCACCTCAAGGAAGCGGATGGTGACAATGGACATGCTGGCGGCGATTTCGTCAGCGTACTTGTAGGCCTTCGCCCGCACCTTCTCCGGCGGGATGTCGTCCTGGCGTGCGGTTTCCCGGATGGCTTCCTTTACCGCCTGGGTACGCACCAGTCCTTCCACCAGGGTACGGCGGTGGGACAGATCCGGGCCGAGTACGGCCTGGCGAACACGCCGGAAGTGTGTGCGGAGAATGCGGGCCAGTTTGCGGTTGGCGCGTTCTTCACTGTGGCGATATTCCTCTATCACCTGTTTCAGGGACAGCGGCTGGTTGAACTGGACGTAGGTGTTACGGCCGTGAAGCATGATGATTAGCAGCTTCTGGAGACGACCGGCAACGGACCAGGTGTCGGATAACAGCAGCTTGACCAGGGATTTTTCCTTGTCCGGTGATCGTCCCCAGAACAGGGATACCGGTACGATTTGGACATCTGTTTCCGGGTGTTCAAGGCCGAAGCGGACCAGCGCCTTGAATTCCGAGGTAGGCACCGGGGTTTGTCGTTTCTGGAACAGGCCGCCAATGCGCCGATAGAGGAAGAAAAACGAATGCACCGGCCCGTTCTTTACTGGCAGTGATACTTCAGCGCCCGGCAGGTCGCCTCGCAACACTTCCTGCTCGAGGACCAGGCGGCTGGACATGGAGCTGTATTGCAGCACATAGCAGACAGGCTTGTCGGGATCGAGCCCGAGAGCTTCGCGGCTGTTACCACTGACGTCCGTTCTGACCCACAGGAACAGAATCTTGCGGAAAAAAGTCAGAATCAGGCTGCGAAGGGCCTGTAAAATTCGCATAAAGTGTTGCTCCAGTCTACAAAACAGGCGCTAAGTTTACTTGGTTGTGTGCGGGGCGGAAAGACGTGCCGGCGTTCTGCTGTGGTGTTCTGTGTGATACATTTTCCGCTGTCAGGATGCACCGGAAACCCGCAAAATTCATCTTCTGTTTCAGGATTCTTTTATGACGTCGTGGCTGCCAGGCTGGTCAACAACGCCCCCCGGATCTGATGATCTGGTGCTGGCGATTACTGGAAACAGTGTGGTGAGAAGTGAAGGTCACTGGCTGGCACGTTGGCAGGAGGTTGAATCACTTTCGATCACGGGGGGCGTCCCGGTAAGCCTTGGCCAGTGGGGAGGGCAGCCGCTTTATGTGGTTGAGCTTGATGCCGATTGTCTGCCGGAAACCGTAGATATAATCCCCCTGCGGGACGCGATTCTGATGATGGAAGATGCTCCTGCGGAGATGCTTGGCACCGGATTTCAGGTCTGGCAATGGTGGCGGGATCACCGCTTTTGTGGTCGATGTGGTGGTGTCACGGGTCTCCATCCGCTGGAGCGTGCCAAGTGGTGCGAGGCCTGTGGTATTCCCTGGTATCCGCGGGTTGCTCCCTGTGTCATTGTGGTTATTTGCAGGGAAAATCGTATGCTTTTGGCCCGATCGTCCCGGGTAAAGCGTCACTTTTACAGTCTGATTGCCGGCTTTGTGGAGCCTGGAGAAAGTCTTGAGCAGGCGGTTGTCCGTGAAGTAAAGGAAGAAACTGGACTGGATGTGACCAATATCCGCTATCGCTCATCTCAGCCCTGGCCTTTCCCACATCAGTTGATGGTTGGATTTTTTGCGGATTACCGTAGTGGCGACCTGGTTCTCCAGGAAGATGAACTGGCGGAAGCAGACTGGTATGGCCCGGATGATTTACCGCCGATTCCCCCGGCAACTACCATTGCCGGACGGTTGATTCGGGAGATGGCGCAGGAATTGAGCCAGCAGTGGGAAGACCAATGAAGTTGCAGATAAGGGTGATATGACGGTGCCGCGTATTCTGGTGTTTGACTCCGGTGTGGGTGGCTTGAGCGTGTCAGCCTGTATCCGGCAGTGTCTGCCTTTCGCGGAACAGGTGTATGTGGCGGATAACGCCGGTTTTCCTTACGGTGACCAGCCTGAATCCGTAGTCACCCAGCGTTGTCAGCGGTTGATTGCTGAGGCACTGCGCCGGTTTCCCTGTGATGTCATTGTGGTGGCCTGTAACACGGCCAGTACCGTGGTGCTGCCCGATTTGCGATCGATGACATCAATACCCGTGGTGGGTGTTGTGCCGGCGGTAAAGCCGGCGGCGGCCTGCAGTCAGAACCGTCGTATTGGCATTCTGGCCACGCCAGCAACCATTCGACGCCCTTATCTGGAAAAACTGATCCGGGAATTTGCGGCTGATTGTCAGGTTGAGCGAATCGGCCACCCGCAGCTTGTGCGGTGGATTGAAGATTCGGTCGCCGGGCATGAACTTCCGCTACAGTTGCTATGCGAGGCTTTGCAGCCGTTTAAACAGGCGGGTGTCGACACCGTTGTGCTCGGCTGCACCCACTACCCGCTGATTCGGGACCATCTCCAGGCGTGCCTGCCTGACGTGCGCTTCTGGGTGGATTCCGGGGACGCCATTGCCCGCCGCACCAAGTGGCTGCTTGGGCAGCAGGGCAAGTCCGCAGTCGCCTCGCAGGTGATGCCGGACCATCCCGTGCGCGCAGCCCTGTTTTCCGGGGAAGTGCCCAGTGGCCTGAGGCACTACATGGAACGGTCAGGGTTGGCCCCGGATGAGGTCCGGGGCCATTGGCCCAGTGATGAAGGGGTTACAACAGTCGGGTCAGCTTGAACATGGCCAGGAATTCCAGGGCCGGAATGGTTCTTCGGTGGCAGCAGTAAGTCTTGAAATTGTCACCACGGAAACGGGATTTGGTGAACTCCAATCCTTTGAAGTTATACAGGAAATTCCCGTGTTCGTAGAGACCGTGGAGTATGCGTTTGAGCAGTCGGCTTTCCTGATGTTCGGTCGCCGGGTCCAGTGACAGCGGAACCAGTCCGAGATCCAGGTAGGGCACACCTTCCGACCGGAACACGTCCATGGCGTGGGCCATCAGTGTATAGAAGATGCCCTGTCTGAAAGCAGCATTGGCGCGGGAAATATTGGGCACATAGCTGACGATGTTGTTGTTGCGGTAAACAGGATCAAAATAGATAAAGCCCACGGCCTTGCCGTCCTGGTAGGCATAGAAGTGACGTTCGTTCTCCCGGTATTCCATTTCCATGGGACGAATCAGGAACCGGATTTCCTTGCTCTTGCACTTACGGGTTCGAATCCAGGCGTCCGAGATTTCGCGGGTATGATCGTCACTGAACCGCTCTTTTACGGTGATCCCGTTCTTATCTGCCTGATTCAGGGCGGTACGCAGCACCTGTTTTTTCTTGCCGCTCAGGGTCCAGTGTTTCAGGTCAATGCGGGACTCACTGCCGAATTGGGTGCCAAACAATCCAAAACGCATGTGCAGGAAGTCCACAACCGGTTTGGATACCTGAATGTAGCAGGCATTCGGAAAGCGATTGTGGAACCGTTCCAGAATCAGGGCGAAGTGTTCCGGGGCGCAGACCGGGTCCGACAATACAAACGTGCCACCCCATTTACGCATGTACGCGATGTAGCCGACACCGGCCATGTCGTAATACTTCATGCCCGGCTGAAGGGTGGAGAAGGATTGGGAATGGCCCCCGTATTTTTTCAGGTAGCCCACGCGCTCAGGAAAGCTGAAAGTGCCTTCCTCCAGTGAGCGAATATCATCGAGCGCTAGAGTCTGGTCTGACATAGTCATGCTCCCCCGGTTTTTTCTTGTTCAGAGCGAGTCTGAGGGTTCCTGTTCAAGCCTGTTTCTGACCCAGGATCGACCAGTAGCAGTTCATATTCAGCAACTTGAAATGTTTCTTCTCGGTGACGTGTAGGCCGAGGCGTTGCATGTGCTCGGGGTAGTTGTAAATCTTGTGGAAGGCATTGTTGGCGAAGAGCCAGAAAATGAAGACGGCCATGTACCAGTACATCTTCTTGAACAACCGGGCGATGAAGTTGCCGGTGGGGTAGCAGAAATCGCCCACCACCACCTTCGCATCTGCTTTACCCAGCCGGATCAGGTGCTCCAGCACCCGCACCATCATGTCTTCGTCAAACACGTTGAGAAAGAAGTTGGCAACGACCATGTCGTATTGCTCGAATTCCTCGACCTTCATGATGTCGCTGTGGATGCGACGGATAGTCAGGTGGGGGGCTTCTTTCTCCTGGGCTTCACCGAATTTGCGCAGCATGGTTCCAGACAGATCAACCACCGTCACCTCCGCGCCCAGTTCCGCGGCGCGGATGGCGTCCCGTCCATGGCCAACGCCAGCGAAAAGGATGTGCGATCCGGGGCGTATGGTTTCCACATCCAGCATGGCGGTCTTGCACCGGTGGATGTTCTTGCCGCTGTATAGGTTGCTGAGGAAGTCGTAAACGGGACCAATGTATTTGTACTTGTCGCGCATGATCACTGCTGCCTGTCCATATTCTGGGGATGTTGTCACCGTTGTTGTGATTGTTGGCTCGACTGCCTTTCGGCTATTCGGTGACAACGCCTTGTGGATGTCACTCTAGGGAAGAGGTTGGAGGAATTATGTGCCGCACCGCGCATTTCCGGATACACAAAGTAACGCAATGAAATGCTTTGCAAACCAAGTCAACATTTATAATAGGAATGTCGGACAATATCTGGATTGCGGACGAATTAAGGTGGTTGATTCAGGCTGCGATCAGAGGGCGGCAGCCCTGGCAGGGAGGTGTTCCAGGCAGTTTTCAATTGCCTCGGCGGGCTGGGCCGCCCCGTGGATGAAGCCCTGGATCTGATGACATCCCAGGTGCTTAAGGTAAGTCAGCTGTTCAGTCGTCTCAACGCCTTCGGCTACGATCTCCAGCTTGAGGCCATGGGCCATGGCGATGATGGCGTTGACGATACAGGCACCTTCTTCGCCACTGCGAATCGCTTTGACGAAAGATTGATCCACCTTGAGGGTGTGGATGGGCAGGCGGTGGATGTAATTGAGGGATGAATAGCCAGTGCCAAAATCGTCAATGGCAATGCGAATGCCGAAATCGGCCAGTTCCCGGAGTTTCTGGCTGATCTGCTCCAGATCATTCATGATCAGATTTTCGGTAATCTCGATTTCCAGGTTTCGTGGTGGGAAATGACTGGCACGCAGCTGTTTCATCAGGGTTTCTACGAACTTCGGGTGTTCTACCTGTATGGGCGAGAGGTTTACCGCCAGTCGAAGGTCCTGCTGGCCGGAACGAATCCAGTGTCCTACATCCCGAAAAGCCTGGTTCATCACCCATTCGCTGACCTGGGTGATCAACCTGGTTTCCTCCGCCAGGGGCAGGAAGTCCCGGGGGTAGAGCAGGCCCCGCACCGGGTGCTGCCACCGCACCAGAGCCTCCAGCCCAACCACCTGGTTGGTGGCCGCGCACACCTGGGGCTGGTAGAACACCCGCAATTCGTCCCGCTCCAGGGCCAACCGCAGGTCCCGTTCAAGGATAAGGCGGTTGGCCGAGTCAATGCTCATGCTCTCCGAATAAAAACGATAGCCGTCTTTGCCACGGGCTTTAACGTGGTACATGGCTATGTCCGCGTTCTGTATCAAGTGGTCCATGTTTTCCCCGGCTTCGGGGAAAATGGAAATGCCAATACTGACCCCGACAAACACTTCATGGTCGCCGAGTAGGAACGGGTTACGGAGAGCCTTGATCAGCTTTTTCGCAATCAGGCGGGCATCTTCGTGGCTGTGGATTGATGGCAGCAATAGTGTGAACTCGTCTCCACCGAATCGTGACAGCGTGTCGCCCTTGCGCAGGCAACGCTCAAGACGATGGGTGACGGCCTGGAGCAAACGATCCCCCATGGCATGGCCCAGGGTGTCGTTGATGACCTTGAAGCGATCAAGATCCAGAAACATCACCGCGAGCTTCTGGTTCTCTCTCCGGGCGTGGGTAATGGCCAATTCCAGCCGGTCCTTGAACAGGGCGCGGTTAGGTAGGCGGGTCAGCAGATCGTAGTAGGCCTGGAAATTGATAAATGCTTCTGCTTCCTTGCGCTCAGTCACATCACGGGCGGTGCCATAGTACCGGGCTTCCCGGTGCTTGCCCTGCTGGTCGGCACCCGCCTGCGGCCAGGTTTCCGGGTCTATCGGGAACGCGGTGATTTCAAAGTAGCGATTGGCGCGGCGGCTGCCCCGGGTTTTCAGGCGGACTTCCAGGGTGCGGGGGTTATCCGCCGAAATATTGGGCGCGTTGAGGGCGTAGGTGCCCCGGGCTACATCCCGGTCATCAATGATGTGGCGGAAATGGCGACCACGCAGCTCCTGCGGATGGTATCCCAGCATACTCTCCACCTTACTGTTCACAAAACAGAAGTGGCCTTCGCCATCAAGCATGAAGACGATGTCCGGCGAGCTGTTGACGATATAACGGTGCAGCGCCTCAGACTTTTCAAGGCGTCCGCGGATATGTTCATGGGCGCGTAACAGGGCCCGTTTCTCCAGCACGCTCTCAACAGTGGCGAGGAGTTCGTCTGGATCAAAGGGTTTGCGAATATAATCCAGGGCGCCACGGCGCAGGGCGCGACTTACCGCGTCAAAGGAACTCTCACCGCTGACAACGACAACGCCGCAATCTGGTTGCCGGGAGGCGATGTGCCGCATTACGTCGAACCCGTCGAGTCCGGGCATGCGTAAATCCAGCATCGCAAGGTCAAATGTCTGACGGTCGATTAGCTTGCACGCGCCGTGACCATCTGCGGCTTCCGTGACGTTGTATTCCTGGCTGCGAAGCAGGGAGCAAAGACTGGTCAGTAGCCTGGGCTCATCATCAACCACGAGAACCCGGGCGGGTATCGGGGCGCTTAAAGGCTGTTCGGCGTGCGCAGGTTTCATTGGTGTTTGCCTGTTGTGCTCAATCGTTATCATTCTTCTTGTTGCCTGCGGCGGGTAATAACATCCTGAAGACCGTGCCTTCATTCCCCGTACGGCAAGCGATGCTGCCCTCCATGTCATCAATGAGCTGTTTGACAATGCTCAGGCCCAGTCCACTGTGGCCATTCCCTTTGCTGGTTGCTACCGGTGAAAACAACACATTCCTGACATTTTCAGGAATGCCGCCACCGTTGTCGGAAATTTCAAGTTCAACCCAGGTCCGGCCGTTCTGCCAGACGGGGGCCGACGTTTTGACAGTTACCTGACCACCTTCGACCAGGCTTTCAGCGGCATTGCGGATCAGGTTGATAAGGACCTGTCGGACGGCCGATGGAGAAGCAGCCACCCTGGTATCGTCTTGGCTCAGCGAGGTCGTGAGTTGTTTGCTCTCCTCTCCAAACAAACCATCTTCCAGAAGTTCCTTCAGGGTAAGGATCTCGTGATTCAACGTCGCGTAAGCGGTGCCGCCGGTATCCGCAGCCGTATCCGGGCGACTGATCCGCAGCAGTAAGTCCCCGGCCCGGTCCAGTTCTTCCCGGATCACATCCAGATCGTTTTGTAGGTCGGTATCGTCAAGGCGGTGACGAAGCTGATGGATGTACTGGCGAATAATGGTCAGCGGGTTGTTGACTTCATGAAGCTGACGGCGCAACGAAATTTGGGCCAGTTCCGCATCCAGCGAGTCCCCGGTGTGGGGAGGCCCGGTTTCCACACGGACCAGGGATTTTGCCAGTTCGGCGGTGAAAAGAATGGCCATGTGTTCGGCAGCGGCTGCGTTTGTTTTGTCCGTGCCCAGTACAAACACCCCGGGGCATCCGGCTTCGGTAACGATGGGGATGGCGAGCAGTGACGGCGAGCGCAGTAATGACAGCAGTTGGCGGTCCAGAACCGTTGGATTCCGGTCGGCCAGATGAACGGATGTCTGTCGGATAAAGGCTTCAGTCAGAACGCTGGTAGCAGGGTTAGGGGTGATATTCAGGCTGGGTATATCACCGATGGTTCCGGACAACAGGGCCAGACCGTCGGCCGTGCGACTAAAGCATAGCGCTTGCAGACCAGTGATCAGGGTCAGACTGTTGACGGTCTCTGCCAATGCGTTTATCTGGGGGCCTTCAAGGGGCGACATTCTCAGGACTTGACTGGTCAGGGTTTGCTCAACTACGGCCAGCTTTAATTGACGTTGTGCTGCCGTAGGGTTGTAGTTATCGTTCAGAGGGACGCCGAGGGACTCTGCAATACCTGTGACTTCCCGATCAATACGGCGGTTGATTTCCAGGGTCAGGTCCTTGCTCAAGCCGAATACCGTTCCAGCGGCGGCGATACCTGCCGTATCCGACAGTGCCAGTCTGGTCGCGAGGCTGACCAGTTTGACCAGATGCCCGGCATCCTGAATCTCTGAAGGCAGAGCTTGCTGGTATCGCATGGCATCTTCCGCCATGGCCCCCAGTCCCCAAGACCGGACCAGCTCCGCTGCAATATCACACTGGTGGTTGAGATAGTATTGTCGGGCTTCACCGGGAGGCGTTTTCAGGGCAAGAAGCTCTCCTATATTGTGGAGCATGCCCAGCATGAATGCCTGATCTGGTTCCGGGTAACGGGTGAGGGTGGCCAGTGCCCGGGCGGTGAGCGCTGTGGTTAGTGACAGCCGCCAGAAATCCCGCAGCTGCTGCCATTGATCCGCGCCCAGCTCGAGCAGCATCTGGCGGAGGGCTGCGGTCAGTAACAGGGTTTGAAAGCGGTGAGTGCCCAAGCGTAACAGGGCGTGATCTATTGAGTTTAACTGTGTGGCAGGGCCATAAAGTGCGGAATTGGCGACTGCAAGCACGCGGGTAACCAATGCGGCGTCGGTGGAAACAATATCACTGATCTTGCGGTAACTGTCGTCCTGGTGACAGGCTTCCAGTGCTCTCAGGGTGACCTCCGGAAGACTTGGTAACTGTATGTCTGGGGCTGTTTGCATGGGCTACCCGTGAGCGCATGGTGTCGCTGTAGTCTGACGACATGTTCATTATTATTGTCCATCAAGAGCTTAGACAATAACGTGGATTTATTAAACTGTTATTGCTGAAATTTTGAGCGTTGTGTTCACCAGTTTGTGATATGTGTAGAATTTGGACAGGTTTTAAAGGCCTATTTCCACAGAATTCATGGATACCCTTAACAAGCGATGACGGCTACCCGAAGTGCAAAGCACAAAGTGAACCAACCCCGAACGGTCGCGATTACCGGCGGTAAAGGGGGCGTGGGAAAAACGTCCGTGGCATTGAACCTTGGGCTGACCCTTGCGAGGGAGGGGAACCGTGTGCTGCTGCTGGACGGTGACACGGATCTGGCGAATGTCAGCATTATGCTGGGGCAGTACCCCCGTGTGACCCTGGCCAATGTGATTTCCGGGGAATGTGCGCTGAGCGATGTGATCATGGCTGTGGACTATGACCTGCATATCGTTCCGGGAGCTTCCGGTGTCCAGGAATGCCTTGATATGGATACTGGGGCTAGCATGGATATTCTCAAGGCCCTGCACCGGCTGGAAAACCGGTACGACTATATCATTACCGATACTGCTGCAGGTCTGCAGGCCGTCGGTCTTCATATGATTGCCGCGTCTGAATTGGCCTGCGTTGTGGTCACTCCTGATCCGGCGTCGCTGACGGATGCCTTTTCTCTGATCAAGGTGCTCCGGCGGCGTGGCTATAAGAGGGTGCCCAGTGTGCTTGTCAATATGGCTCAGGGTGCCAGTCAGGCCCGCTCCGTGTTTCAGCGTCTGGAGTCAGCGGCCCAACGGCATCTGGGGCTTCCACTCCATTACCTGGGAGCAGTGTGGCGGGATGAAACCCTGCGGCAGTCTGTGTTGAACCAGCGGCCCGTTGCCCTGATGCCTTCATCGGACCCGTCCTGCCGGCAGTTTCACACTCTTGCGGATATGCTTGACTTGCGCCTTGGTCAGGTGAGTCCGCGTAAGGCGGGTATTGCTGCATACTGGTACGAGGCTTCCCGCAGGGCGCCGTCGCAGAAAAAGAAACAATCTGGAACAGGCAGTGGCAGTGAACACCCTGTCAGTGCGAAGGCAAGGAGCCTGGAACTGGTAGAGGAGTTGGGTGAGCTGCTGGCTCGGGAAAAGGATGCCGGATTGCTTCGATATGAAGCATTCAACGGATTATTTGCACTGGTGGGGCGCACGGTGGATGAGGCGACCATCGAGATTATTCAGACTGGTCTTGCGTCTATCGAGTGGGAGAGACTGTCCGGACTTCAGCGCCAGCATTTTGCTGCTCATCTACGCCAGCTGGCGGATCAGGTAGTTTCCTTCCAGGATAATACGGAGCGTGCAGCGGGCGAGCTCTCCGAGTCACCGGTTCCGTTCTATGACCGGGGACGGTTTGGTGAGCAGGATCAGTTGGTTAAGGCGCTGAAGGAGCAACCCTCAGACATCTCGCTGGACCAGCTGTTACGCTCGCTGTCAGTGGCTGACAAGGACCGTTCCTGACCTTTTTCTCCTTTCCATTCCGGTTAATTCGAATCCTGTATTTATTGTCATATCTTTGTTGCTTTTTGTAGCGTAAATTTGCTGTATGTCACCGCAGTGTCATCGAAGTCGTGTAATTATCAATCCCGTCTTTTTTGGATAGTGGCCCGCTAAATGCAGTGGCCATTTCAGTACTTCCTTTTTTGTTGTAATCGGAAGATGCAGACGGCCACTAAGGTCGAGTTCATGGCCACAGATTATTTGAGAAGGAGTTCCCGGCATGGTTCAGCAGCTTCAAATATCAGAGTTATCTTCAACCGTTCTAGAGCAGTTGCGAGGCAGGCACGTCCTTGTGACGGGCACGACTGGTTTTCTGGGCAAGGTGGTTCTGGAAAAGCTCATTCGTGCAGTTCCCGATATCGGTGGCATTCATTTATTGATCCGGGGCAACAAACGGCACCCGAACGCTCGTGAGCGGTTCTTTCATGAAATTGCAACTTCCTCGGTGTTTGAGAGGCTGCGTCAGGAAGACAATGATGCCTTCGAGACATTCATTGAAGAGCGGGTTCACTGTATTACCGGCGAAGTGACGAAGCCCCGGTTCGGGTTGACACCTGAGCGCTTTGCCACACTTGCAAATCAAGCGGATGCATTCATCAACTCCGCAGCCAGTGTGAATTTCCGTGAAGAACTGGATAAGGCGCTCACCATCAACACCCTGTGCCTGAACAACGTGGTTGAGCTGGCGCGGCGGAACAGGAAGATGGCGGTTATTCAGGTGTCCACCTGCTATGTGAATGGCAAGAATTCCGGTCAGGTGACGGAGTCGGTGATTAAACCTGCCGGCGAAAGCATTCCCCGCAGCACCGCTGGTTACTATGAGATAGAGGAACTGGTCAGGCTTCTTGAAGACAAGATTGCCGACGTCCGTTCCCGATACTCCGGCAAAGTCCTGGAAAAGAAACTGGTTGATCTGGGAATTCAGGAAGCCAACCGCTACGGTTGGAGTGATACCTACACTTTTACCAAGTGGCTGGGTGAGCAATTGTTGATGAAGGCCCTGGACCAGCGTGCATTGACCATTGTCAGGCCGTCCATCATCGAAAGCGCTATGGAAGAACCCGCTCCAGGCTGGATTGAAGGCGTCAAAGTGGCCGACGCCATTATCCTTGCCTATGCCCGTGAGAAAGTAACGCTGTTTCCGGGCAAACGCAGCGGTATCATCGATGTGATTCCGGTGGACCTGGTAGCCAATGCCATCATTCTCTCCGTTGCGGAAGCACTGGCTGAGGCTCCGCAGCGCAGGATTTACCAGTGTTGCAGTGGTAGCAGCAATCCCATTTCCCTGGGCGAATTCATCGATCACCTGATGGCGGAATCCAAAGCCAATTACGCTGCTTATGACCAGTTGTTTTATCGTCAGCCGAGCAAGCCGTTCATTGCGGTGAATCGCAAGCTGTTTGACGCAGTGGTCGGTGGCATGCGGGTGCCGTTGAGCCTGACCAGCCGGGTTATGCGGATGCTGGGGCAGAACCGGGAGCTTAAAATGTTGCGAAACCTGGACACCAGTCGGTCCCTGGCAACGATTTTCGGTTTTTACACCGCACCCGACTACATCTTCCGCAATGACGCATTGCAGGCTCTTGCGTCCAGGATGGGAGAGCGGGACCAGGCGTTGTTCCCGGTGGATGCCCGTCGGATCGATTGGTCACTCTATTTGCGCAAGATTCACCTTGCGGGATTGAATCAGTACGCCTTGAAAGAACGTAAGTTGTACAGTCTTCGCAGCGCAAAAGCTCGCAAACAAGCGGCTTGATGATCCACCAGGCGTTCGGTCGACGACCGGGCGCCTTCGTCCTTCCCGGCACCCCGTTTCGACACCTTGCGGTTCGTTGTGGCGGGACTATCCTTTCCCTTGGGCTCTCATATAACGTGATTACTCGTTGTTATCATATGGGTTTAGCGGCTGTCTCGTAGAAAAGTTCAGGAACATTAGGACGTTAGTCTAATTCATTGTGTAGTGGCACACATGTTGAACTACAGCTATCCGTCTTCAGGGCCAAGATGCCCGACACTCTCTGTATTAAAAAAACCGATAATGACAACAGACTCTAAACTATAGGGGGAGCACAATGACTGAAAAACACGTTTATCCGGTGAGTCCGGAAGTGGCCAAGCACGCGCTGCTGAATCGTGAACAGTACGAGGAGATGTATCGCCAGTCTATTCAGGACCCGGATGCGTTCTGGGGCGAGCATGGCAAGCGTCTCGATTGGATCAAGCCGTTTTCACGGGTTAAAAACACCACTTACGATTACGACAACCTTTCCATTAAATGGTTTGAGGACGGCGAACTGAATGCCTCCGCCAACTGCCTCGACCGTCATCTGGAAAAGCGTGGTGATCAGACGGCGATTATTTTCGAAGGTGACGACCCCTCCGACTCCCGTCATGTGACCTATCGTGAACTGTACGAAGAAACCTGTAAGTTCGCCAACGTCCTGAAAGAGCAAGGTGTTAAGAAAGGGGATGTGGTCACCATCTACATGCCGATGATTGTTGAAACGGGCGTTGCCATGCTGGCCTGTGCCCGCATTGGGGCAATCCACTCTGTTGTATTCGGTGGTTTTTCGCCGGAAGCCCTCGGAGCCCGTATTGCCAACGGTAAATCCCGCTTTGTGGTAACCGCCGATGAAGGTGTACGCGGCGGCCGCAAGATTCCGCTGAAGAAAAACGTAGATGCGGCTTTGAACAACGAAGCCAATGCTGATGTCGAAAAGGTGATTGTTGTTAAGCGCACGGGCGGCGATGTGCCCTGGAAAGACGGCCGTGATCAGAGCTACGAAGAGCTTATGAAGAGCGCTTCAACGGATTGCCCGGCGGAGCCGATGAATGCGGAAGATCCGTTGTTCATGCTGTACACCTCGGGCTCAACGGGCGCCCCCAAAGGCGTTCTGCACACCACCGGTGGCTACATGGTCTACACCTCCATGACCCACCAATACGTGTTCGACTATCATGATGGGGATGTTTACTGGTGTACCGCCGACTTCGGTTGGGTCACCGGCCATAGTTATATCCTGTACGGTCCGCTTGCCAATGGCGCCACGACCGTTCTGTTTGAAGGCGTGCCCAACTATCCGGATACTTCCCGCATGGGCCAGGTGGTGGACAAGCACAAGGTAAACATCCTGTACACCGCGCCCACCGCCATCCGTGCCCTGATGGCCGAAGGCGAATCCTGCATGAACGGCACTACCCGTGACAGCCTGCGTCTGCTGGGTTCCGTGGGCGAGCCCATCAACCCGGAGGCCTGGGAGTGGTACTATCGCGTCATCGGTAACAGCCTGTGCCCGATTGTGGATACCTGGTGGCAGACCGAGACGGGCGGCATCCTGATTTCGCCTTTGCCTGGTGCCATTGATCTGAAGCCTGGTTCTGCCACCGTGCCATTCTTTGGTGTCAAGCCAGCGTTGGTGGATAATGACGGCAACATTCTGGAAGGCGAAACCGAGGGTAACCTGGTTATTCTGGATAGCTGGCCTGGTCAGATGCGCACCATCTATGGCGACCATGAGCGCTTCAAGCAAACCTACTTCAGCACCTATAAGGGCATGTATTTTACCGGTGACGGTGCCCGTCGTGACGAGGACGGCTACTACTGGATCACCGGTCGGGTGGATGACGTATTGAACGTGTCCGGTCACCGTTTGGGTACCGCCGAGGTCGAGAGTGCGCTGGTTGCACACGATAAAGTCGCCGAGGCGGCTGTGGTAGGCTACCCTCACGAGATCAAGGGGCAGGGCATCTATGTCTATGTGACCCTGGTTCACGGTGAGGAGCCCACCGACGAACTGAAGAAG
Organism: Marinobacter sp.; assembly: GCA_022014155.1. Classification (GTDB taxonomy): domain Bacteria; phylum Pseudomonadota; class Gammaproteobacteria; order Pseudomonadales; family Oleiphilaceae; genus Marinobacter. Next base: position 63,272 of record JAKLLS010000002.1, read on the forward strand.
GAACTGGTCCAGTGGGTGCGCAAGGAAATTGGTCCGATTGCGTCTCCGGATGTGATCCAATGGGCGCCTGGACTGCCCAAGACCCGTTCTGGCAAGATTATGCGCCGGATTTTGCGTAAAATCGCGTCAAACGAGCATGATCAGCTGGGCGATACTTCCACACTGGCGGATCCGGGTGTGGTGGATGACCTGATCAGCGGTCGTGCGAACAAGTAAGGCCTGCCTGTTATCAGGCTGTGACCCTGTGAGGAATCTGTTGAATGACACAAACCATTATCGTCGCCGATGATCACCCGCTGTTTCGTGCAGCTTTGAAGCAGGCGGTCAGTCAGGCGGTTCCTGATGCGGAAACAGTCGAGGTCGACAGCATCAAGGCGCTGCAGGCGGCGGTGGAGTCGCACCCGGATGCGGATCTGGTGCTGCTGGATCTCAATATGCCGGGTGCCCATGGTTTCTCCGGGCTCGTGTTCATGCGCGGGCAATATCCCGGGTTGCCAGTGGTGGTTGTGTCAGGATCGGAGGAATTGCAGGTGATGCGCCGTTCGATCGATTATGGGGCGTCCGGCTTCATTCCGAAGTCGGCGCCACTGCCGACCATTACCGAGGCGATCCAGGCGGTTCTGGAAGGGGACGTCTGGCTGCCAGAAGGTGTGGCGGACAAGATTGAACAGATGCATTCGGATATGACGGATTTTTCCGAGAAGCTGGCGTCGCTGACGCCGCAGCAGTTCCGGGTGCTGGGTATGTTGGCCGAGGGGCTTCTGAACAAGCAGATTGCGTATGATCTGGATGTGTCGGAGGCGACCATCAAGGCGCATATTACGGCGGTGTTCCGGAAGCT